>JALYPM010000206.1 GCA_030856365.1 Pseudomonadota bacterium | reverse complement strand
CCAGGCCGCCCCACTGACCGATCGAATCGGCGTTGACGTCGCCGACCACGTTGCTGCGGCTGGTCATGATGACCGGACGAGTGGCCGAACCATCGGCAATCAATTGCGAACCGCGATTGACGACGAGGAAGTCGGCGCCGGAGGCACCGAACAAGATCACGCCGGCATCGAGGGTGAGCACGCCCGACTGGCCTGCACCGGGGTTGGCCGCGTCCGGACCGCGGTCGTCGCCGACCTGGACCTTGCCGGACAGCGCGTAGATTGTGCCAGCGAGATTCTGGAGCCGGAGGTTGCCGCGAATGGTGCCGGAGACCTGGCACACGCGGCGCTTGTTGTTGGCATCGCCGCCGATGTCGATCGTGCCGACGTCGGCCGTGTTGGTCGGGCAGTCCGCCGCCGGAGTTCCTGGAGTCGGGGTGGGCGTCGGGGTCGGCGTTGGGGTCGGAGTGGGTGTCGGAGTCGGAACGACGATTACCCCGTCGCCAGGCGACGCGACGTCATCGGCACCGTTGCCGCAGGCGCTAAGCGCTCCGGCAGCAACGGTCAGGAGCAACAGGTTACGCAGCGTCTTTACGGTGGTCATGGGATTCTCCGCTTCGCTAATCTCTCGTTGAAAGTGCGACGGGCGGAGCCGAGTCTTGCGCCCCCTGCCGACTCACCCGAGAGTTAGGAGGCGTTCGTGACAGCCATGTTTTGCCAGTGTGACAGTTTGGCGCATGTGTCGCTGGCGCCTCACTCGCATTCTACGTCGAGGGAATAGCCGATGTTCTGAACGCTTCGGACGAGGTTCGGCCCTGCAGCGTTCAACGCCCTGCGCAGCCGAACCACCGAAGCCGTAACCGCCCCCTCGTCGACCTGCGGGTCGCCCCACACCTGCTGCAGCAGTTGCTGCCGCGAGAAGACAACCGTCGGATTCTCCATCAAATGTTTGAGCAAGCGCATCTGCATCATCGTCAGCCGGATCAGCATTCCGTTGCGCCGAACCTTGAAGGCTTGAAGGTCCAGTTCCAGATCCGCGTAGCTCAGCGTCTCCGTCTTGACCGCTGTCTGGTAACGCCGCCGGATCGCCGCGAACCGCAGCTCCAGGTCGCGCGTCGAGATCGGCTCGAACAGGCAATCGTCGGCACCGGCTTCCAGCGCGTTCATCTGCGCCTCGTCCTGGCCCGGGCCGGCAACCGTCATCAATGGGATGGCGCTGGTCTCGCCAAGCGAGCGAAGGCTACGGCACAGTTGCAGGCCATGCGCTTCGTTGATCCTGCAATCGACGATCATCAGGTCGGGACGCATCTGCAGCGCCCGCTCCATCGCTCCGGCGGCGGCCTGGCTATACTCGACGTTGAAGCCGCCGGCCCGCGCCGCGGATCGGAGGCTCAAAGGCACTTTGTTGGAGATGACGAGCAGGCGGGCGCTCATCGTGAATCCTGCCGGCTGCGGGCGCGATTGTCGCTACGCTGTGGGGAACCGTCCATTCACGTCATCATCGAACGTGAAATTTGCAGGGAAGCGGCGCAATCGTGACGGTTAGGTTACGGCCGCCTCCCCGTAGATATTCAACCTAAAACGAAAGCCATCATCTCGCCGTAAGGCAGAGCCTAGCCTTGGTTTGTGACACTTTTGTTGCAGTTGCCATATTTTTCAGGGATAAGATCGTCTTCGGAAGAAGGAGGCCCTGTCATGCACAGTCGGACATTTACCGCCACGGCGATTTTGGCAATCGCGGCGGCCGCCGCCCCAGCAGCCGCTAGAGACTATGAAATCGGCTACCCGAAGAATTCGCTCGCTTACCGTGCGCTGGTCCAGAACGACCTGGCCAAGGCCGAAACGCAGCTCAGGCGCGATGCGCGGGTGTCGCAGGACGATCCGGCCAAGCTGATCAACCTCGGGCAGGTTCTCGCGCAAACCGGCCGCGCCGCCGAGGCCGAACGCATGTTCCAGGCGGCGATGAGTGCCGATGAGGTGGACCTGATCCTGGCTGACGGGCGCACCATCAATTCGCGCGATGCAGCCCGCCGGGCGCTTTACGCTCTGAACCGATAGTCGAGCTAACGGGCACTTGGCCAGCCGCGAACCGGCGGGCCAGTCGTCCGCCCGCGGCCGCGATTGTCAGTCGGCGTCCGGGGAACGGTCCGCCTTGGCCGATTTGTTGCCGCCGCGCTTCTTCGCCCCTTTCCCATCCGAATCGCCGATGGCCTCGACACTTCGGCGGGCGATATCCATCGCAAGCTTCCACATCGCACCGCCTTCTTCGCGCGCACTTTTTGTCACCGTACCAATGGTGTCGCCCGTGGACGCCGCGATCTGACGCGCCTTCTTGGGGTCCCGAAGTGCCGCGGCAGCAGCCACGAGTGTCGCGGCGACAACCTCGGCAACGATAGGATTGGACATAAGGTCGAGCGCCTTGCTCTTGGCGGCGCGGCCAGCTTTCGCGGCTTTATCGGACTTAGGAGGCTTGGGCGGCTTGGGCGGCTTGGGAGGCTTGGGCGGTTTGATTGGCTTTGCGGCCTTCGCGGCCTTACGTGGTTTTTCTACCTTCGCGGCCTTGGCCTTGGCCGACCCCTTCTTGCTGCCCTTGTCCTTTGCCATCGAAGCTCCTCATCTTTCCTGCGCCCGAACGGGGGTGACCGTAACATCATCGTCACATGCGTCTGTTTCAGTTCAACGACAAGAAACACCAGGGCACGTCCTTGCGTTCCTCTGAAATGTCGAAAGTCAAAACCCTGATGGACAGCGCACCGAAGGCAGCCGACCCGAAGGTCGCTCCCAAGGCAACCGGTTCGAAGGCGCCGCCCTCAACGCCGGCCGCACCCGCCGAGCCTCGTTACTTCAACCGCGAACTGAGCTGGCTGGCCTTCAACCGGCGAGTGCTCGAAGAGGCGTGCAATCCCGCCCACCCCATGCTTGAGCGGCTGCGTTTCCTGTCCATCTCCGCTAGCAACCTCGACGAATTCTTCATGGTCCGCGTCGCCGGTCTCAAGGCTCATCAATTGCTCGGCGTCGAGGAGCCGTCAGCCGATGGCCTGACCACGGCACAGCAGCTTGCCGCGATTTCGATTGAGACGGATGACTTGGTGACCAGCCAGCATAACGTCTGGAGCGATCTGCAGACTGCTCTTTCCGCCAAGGCGCTAACGGTTGCTGGTGACGAGCCGCTGGACGTGGATTCGGAAGCTTGGCTCGACCGCCATTTCCGCGAGCAGATTTTTCCGTTGCTCACTCCGCAGGCGATCGACCCCGCGCATCCATTCCCCTTCATTCCCAACCAGGGCCTGTCGCTGATCTTTGAACTCAAGAAGGGACGCTCGGTGGTACGCGAGCTACTGATGCTCCCCGGCGCACTGCCGCGCTTCGTTCGCCTCCCCGGTCCGACGGCGCGCTACATGGCGCTGGAAACCCTGGTCCGGCGCAAGAGCGACTATCTGTTCCCCAAATATGAGACACTGCGCGGCGGCGCGTTCCGGGTCATCCGCGACAGCGACATCGAGATCGAGGAAGAAGCGGAAGATCTGGTCCGCTACTTCCGCACCGCGATCAAGCGCCGGCGGCGGGGTCGGGTCGTCCGGCTAGAGCTGGAGCCGGGAATGCCCGACGGCCTTGTACAGGTCGTCAAGGAAGGCCTCGATGCTTTTCAGGCCCTGGTATCCGAAGAGCGCGGCTTCCTCGGCATGGCGGACCTCTCGCTGCTGGTCGACGAGAACCGGCCCGACCTCAAATTCCCGCCGTTCGATCCGCGCTTCCCGGAACGCATCATGGAACATGGCGGAGATTGCTTCGCAGCGATCAAGGCCAAGGACATCCTCGTTCACCACCCCTACGAAAGCTTCGAGGTCGTCGTCGAATTCTTGAAGCAGGCAGCCGCCGATCCCGACGTCGTGGCAATCAAGCAGACGCTTTACCGGTCGGGCAAGCAGTCCGCGATCATCCGCGCTCTGATCGATGCCGCCGAGGCCGGGAAGGCGGTGACCGCCGTCGTCGAGCTAAAAGCCCGTTTTGACGAAGAGCAGAACCTGCTGTGGGCGTCAGCGCTGGAGCGGGCGGGCGTTCAGGTGGTCTACGGCTTTATCGATTGGAAGACCCACGCCAAAGTCTCGATCGTCGTCCGGCGGGAGGAGAAAGGCTTTCGCACCTACTGCCACTTCGGCACCGGCAATTACCACCCGGTCACGGCACGGATATACACGGACCTCAGCTACTTCACCGCGGATCAGAAGGTCGGCCGCGATGCCGCCAAGTTGTTCAACTACATCACCGGCTATCTGGAGCCGCGCAACCTCCGGCACCTGATCATTTCGCCGCTGCAGATGCGCGACGAGTTGGTGCGCCTGATCGACGCGGAGGTGGCCAACGCCCGTGCCGGCAAGCCGGGAGCCGTATGGGCGAAAATGAACTCGCTCGTCGATCCGATCATCATCGACAAGCTCTATGAAGCGAGCAGCGCCGGCGTTCAGATCGACCTCGTCATTCGCGGCATCTGCTGCCTTCGCCCAGGCGTCCCGGAAATGTCGGAGAATATCCGGGTCAAGTCGATCGTCGGGCGGTTCCTCGAGCATTCGCGACTATGGTGCTTCGGTAATGGGCACGACCTCCCGCACGCCGAGGCGAAGGTGTACATCAGCTCGGCAGACTGGATGTCGCGCAACTTCGACCGCCGGATCGAATATATGCTGCCGATCGAAAACCCGACGGTCCACGCACAATTGCTGGAGCAGGTGATGGTCGCCAACTTCCTCGACAATGAGCAAAGCTGGACGCTCGCTCCCGACGGCATTTACAACCGGCTGGCGCCAAAAGGCGCGCAGACCTTCAATCTTCACCGCTATTTCATGAGCAACCCGTCCCTCTCCGGCCGCGGCCAAGCGCTGAAAAAGGGGCGCGGTGTTCCGAAACTTCGGCTCAACCGCAGCCGTTAGAGCGGAGTGGGCAGCAGCAAACCTCGCGCGATTATCGACATCGGGTCCAACTCGGTCCGGCTCGTCGTCTATTCGGGCGCACGGCGAATCCCGGTCCCCATCTTCAACGAAAAGGTGCTGGTCGGCCTGGGCAAGGGCGTCAGCAAGGACGGCGCCATCTCGCAGCAGGGATGGCACTCCGCGATCGCGATGCTCAGCCGGTTCAAGGTTCTGTTGCGCGACATGCGGATCAAGGACGCGAAGGTGGTCGCGACGGCGGCCGTTCGCGATGCAAGCAATGGCGCCGATTTCGCCAACGCCATCCAGCGCCTCGGGCTCGACTGCCGTGTGATTAGCCCCGCGGAGGAAGCGCGGCTGGCCGGCGAGGGTGTGCTGTCCGCCTTCCCCGATGCCGACGGAATCGTCGGCGACCTTGGCGGTGGAAGCCTGGAGCTGGTCGAGGTCGCGAATCATCGCACGGCTCAGGGGATCTCGCTGCCACTCGGCGTGCTCAGGATCGGCGGAAGTGGCGCGGAAGCGGCGGCGGAGCACTCAATCAGGTCCGCACTTGCAGACAGCGGCCTCGTCGAGCGTGGCAGCGGCCGGACACTTTACCTCGTCGGCGGTTCCTGGCGGACGCTCGCCCGAGTCGACATGTCCCTCACCGGCTTCCCGCTGCCGATTGCGAACGGCTATTCGATCGATCCGTCGCGCCTCCCGGAGCTTCGCAAGGCGATTGCCGACACCGATGGTCGCTGGGCCAGCAACATCTCCCCGCCGCGCCTGGCCAGCCTGCCCGCAGCCGCAATGCTCCTGTCGGTCCTGGCCAGGGAGCTTCGCCCAAAGGCAATCATCGTCTCTGCGTTCGGGATCCGCGAAGGCCTGCTCTATTCCGAACTCAACGCCGCCGATCGCCGGCGCGATCCCCTGATCGAGGCCGCAAGGGACGCGGGCTCGGCCGAACGCCGCTTCGGCGATCATGGCGACATCCTCGATGCGTGGATCGCCCCGTTATTCGACGATCCGCCGGAAGCGGCACGCATCCGCCGCGCCGCATGCCTTCTCGCCGACGTTTCCTGGCAGGCGGATTCGGTCTTCCGAGCCGACCGCGCCGTGGAGATGGCGCTGCACGGCAATTGGGTGGCAATCACCGCCGCGGAGCGGGTGGTGATGGCGCAAGCGCTGTCCTGCGCGTTCGGGCGGGACAAGCTTCCGTTCGCCAAGGCCGCACAAATCGCCTCCGAAGCCTCATTGCGAAGGGCGGGAGATTGGGGCCTCGCCATGCGGCTTGGACAGAGGCTGTCCGCGGGCGTCGGGTCGGTGCTGGAAAAGACTGCGGTCAGCTTCAGCGGCGGCAAGGTGCAGTTGCATCTAAGACAAAGTGACCGGGCGTTGCTGGCAGGTCCGGTGCTGAGGCGGCTCGAACGCCTGTCGACCGCGCTCGGCGGCGAGGCGCAAGCGGTTCCCAATTAGATGCGCAAAAGCCTTCCTTACCTCAGTTGCTCTCCGGCAATTTGAGAATCAATTTACTCAGTTCGCTTGAGCGAACGAGGGACGCTGCCTGTTCGAAACCGAACCATTTTCGCTTGCGCTGGGCCTGCTCCGGCCAAATTGGCAACTCGCTTTCCACCGCCAGCGCATGGACCAGGATGCTGATCTCGAGCGGCCCGACGAGCAGGTGCCGCTTCACGTGCCGGACAGTGCCGATCGGGGCGGCCTCGATGGTTCCCCTCACGCCCGCTTCTTCAAAGGCTTCCTGCGCCGCGGCCTCGGCCAGGCTTTTGCCGCGCATCGGCCAGCCCTTGGGAATCATCCACCGGCCGGAATTGCGCCCCGTGATCAGCAGAACCTCGGTCGAACTGCCGGTGAGGCGCCACGGCAAAGCGCCGGTCTGCCGTATCAGCCCGCTCACCTCGTCGCGCTGGTCGCCCCAGGTGTAGAGCCACAGCGCCGGCTTGATAAGGATGTCAGGCAGCTTCATGACCTTGCCGCCCCTTGCAGAAAATGCACCTGCACCCAAATCGGGTGGACCCGCGTTTCACCGCCGGAAGGAAGAGCATGGACGACATCGCCGCCGCCGCCAAACACGCTTTCGACCTCACTCCACCAGGCGAGGACCAGCTCGCCAAACTCGCCGCCGATCTCGACGGCGACGCGCGGCGAGTGCTGCTCAACCATGGCACCGAAGCCCCTTTTTGCGGTGTCTTCCTCGAAGAGAAGCGACCCGGCGTCTACACCTGCCGCCTGTGCGGGCTGCCCTTGTTCAACGGCGGCACCAAGTTCGAAAGCGGCACCGGCTGGCCGAGCTTCACCTCCCCCTTTGCCGAAGAGCATCTCGAGACTATCCGCGATGCCAGCTTCGGCATGGTCCGGGTCGAAATTGTCTGCGCGCGCTGTGGCGGGCATCAAGGCCATGTCTTTCCGGACGGGCCCCCGCCGACCGGCGAGCGCTACTGCATCAACTCGGTCTCGCTGGAGTTCACTCCGGCCGGCG
>JALYPM010000203.1 GCA_030856365.1 Pseudomonadota bacterium | reverse complement strand
AGACGTGGACCTACGCGGCAGTGCTGGCGATGCACGCGGTGACGACTCTCGTCTCCTGGAGCGCGTATCTGGAGCCCCTTGAGAACATCCTGTTCTTTTCCGCCTGGCCAATGCTCGCGGGCCTGGTGACCCTGTTACTGCTACGCGGCGAGGATCGCATCGCCTCGCTCGGCCGCGGGGTGAGAGCGTCAGCCCCCGCAAGCGGAAACTAAGATGCGATTATTGGCCTAAAGAACCAGCAGCATCGCCAGCGCGCCGGCGGTCGCGGACGCGATCGCGGTGACCGTATAGCCGAACCATCTCCGGTGCTCGACGATGGCAATTTCCGGCAGCGGCGGGGGCGGGGGGGCTGCCCCGAACGGCGGGTAATATCGGTCCATCCGGTGGATCAGGTCGGGGATCAGCTTTACCGCGCGCATCGTGTCGACGATGCGGTCGGCGTAATAAGCCTCGGGGCCAAGCTCACCGCGAAGCCAGTCGCGCAGGAAAGGCTCGGCCGTTTCCCACATGTTGATGTCGGGATCGAGCGCGGTCGCAACCCCTTCCTCCATCACCATGGTCTTCTGCAGCAGCAGCAGGTGCGGCTGGGTCGGCATGTCGAAGTCGCGGGTGATCGAGAACAGGCTTTCGAGCATCCGGCCGACCGAGATTTCCTTGACCGGAAGGCCGCGGATCGGCTCGCCGACGGCCCGGAGTGCGGTCGCGAATTCCTGCACATCGTGATGGGCGGGGACGTACTGCGCCTCGAAATGGATTTCCGCGACACGCCGGTAATTGCCGGTGATCAGCCCGTAAAGGATCTCGGCGAGCCACATCCGCGCCCGGCGATCGATCCGGCCCATGATGCCGAAGTCGATCACCGCGATCCGACCGTCGGGCAAAGCGAAAAGATTGCCCTGGTGGAGATCGGCATGGAAGAAGCCGTCGACCACCGCCTGGCGAAGGAAGGCGCGCACCAGCGTCGACGCCAGCGCATTGAGGTCGTGGCCCGCCTCGATCAGCGCCTTGCGGTTGCTGAGCTTGATCCCGTCGAGCCATTCCAGCGTCAGCACGCGGCGGGCCGTCCGCCGCCAGTCGATCTCGGGGACGTGAAAATTGGGCTCGGCGACCATGTTCTGGCGCAGCTCCGACGCCGACGCCGCCTCGCGCTGGAGGTCGAGCTCGCGCGCGGTCCACTGGCGGAAGTGGGCGACCACCAGCCGCGGGCGCAGTCGCGCTGCCTCGCCGCCGAAGCTTTCGACATGGGCCGCGGCCCATTCGTACGTTTCGATCGCGCGGGCGAATTCTTCCTCGACTCCCGGCCGGAGCACCTTGACCGCGACATGGCGGCCCTCGGTGGTGACAGCGCGGTGGACCTGCGCGATCGACGCGGCACCGACCGGCTCGGGGTCGAACTCGGCGTACATGTCCTCGAGCCTGGCTTCGAACGACGTCTCGATCACCGCTTTGATCGCCGCGAACGGCGCCGGCGGCAGATTGTCCTGCAGCTGGGTCAAATTCTCGGCCGCGCGGGCGCCGACCAGGTCCGGCCGCGTCGACAGCGCCTGGCCCAGCTTGATCGCCGCGGGGCCGATCTCCTGCAGCGCCCGCGCATAGTCGGGCGTCTCGGGCGTCCGGACCCCGAAACGGACGATGCGGGCGAGGCGGCGCACTGGCGGCGGCGTGTTGCGGTCGGCTTCGATCCCGTGAAGTGCCCCATGCCGGGCCAGCGTTCGGCCCCACTTGAGGAGCCGCCACAAATGGGTCGCGGTACCGGTCAAATCTTCCAGCCGCTGTGGATGGCCACCAGCCCGCCGAGGATCGGCTCGGCCGCCGCGCGGGTGAAACCGGCGTCGGCGATCATCTGCCGAAATGCTTCCGGGCGCGGGAAGCGGCGGATCGATTCGACGAGGTAGCGATAACTTGCCTCGTCGTCGGCCACGGCCTTGCCGATGCGCGGGATCACGTTGCCGGCATAGGCCTCGTAGAGGTCGGCGAAGCCCGGCCATTCGCTGGTCGAGAATTCCAGGCAATAAAACCGCCCGCCGCGTTTGAGCACGCGTTGCGCCTCGCGCAGGGCGGCGGGGATGTCGGTGACGTTCCGGATGCCGAAAGCGATCGTGTATGCCGCGAAGGTGGCGTCATCGAAGCTCAGCGCCTCGGCATTTTCGACCTTCCAGTCGAGGCCGGCGAGCCCGCGCTGCCGCGCCCTATCGCGGCCGACCTCAAGCATGTCGCCGTTGATGTCGGCGACGGTCACCCGCGCGCCGCGGCTCGCCATGCGGAAGGCGATGTCGCCGGTGCCGCCCGCCATGTCGAGGATCAGTTCGCCGGCACGCGGCTTCACCCGCGCGACGAAGCGGTTCTTCCACAGCCGGTGCATACCGCCCGACATCAGATCGTTCATCAGATCGTAGCGGCGGGCGACCGAGCTGAAAACCGCGCCGACGCGGCGAGTCTTCTCGTC
The DNA here is from genome assembly GCA_030856365.1 of Pseudomonadota bacterium. Lineage (GTDB taxonomy): Bacteria > Pseudomonadota > Alphaproteobacteria > Sphingomonadales > Sphingomonadaceae > Sphingomicrobium. Next base: position 18,476 of record JALYPM010000203.1, on the reverse strand, counting down.
GGGGCTGACCAATTGGTCTCCGAAGGGAACAGGGTCCATGCGGCGGGCTCTAGCCGCCTTGACGCGCGCTTGCCATATGCGCGCGGTGCCCGAGCTCCCCGAAGTCGAAACAACCGTTCGCGGTCTGGAAACGGTGTTGCTGGGCCGCCGCGTCCGACGAGTGGAAGTGCGAAGGGCCGACCTCCGCCGCAACTTTCCGCAGGATCTCGGCCAGCGGTTGACCGGAGCGCGGGTGACGGGGCTTCGCCGCCGCGCCAAATATGGGCTGATCGACACCGATCGCGGTGACACGCTCGTCTTCCACCTCGGCATGTCCGGCCGCTGGCGGATCGATCCCGACGCCATCGGCGCTCACGACCATCTTCTGGTCGAGACCGACGACGGCCGGCGCCTCTCGCTCAACGATCCGCGCCGCTTCGGATCGGTCGATCTGGTGCGCACCGACGCGCTGGATGCGTGGGAGCCGATCGCGAGCATGGGGCCGGAGCCGACTGACCTCGACGCCGCGTCGCTCAAGCACTCGCTCACCGGCCGCAAGGCAGCGATCAAGCTGCTGCTGCTCGACCAGGGAATCGTTGCCGGCCTCGGCAATATCTACGTCTGTGAGGCGCTTCACCGGGCCCGCATCAACCCGGGCACCGCCGGTGGGCGCGTATCGCTTCAGCGCCTCGAACGCCTCGTCGCCGCGATCCGCGAGGTCATCGAACAAGCGATTGCCGCGGGCGGCTCGACCCTTCGTGATTTCGCTTCTCCCGACGGTGAGCTGGGCTATTTCTCGAAGAGCTTCGCCGTTTATGACCGCGAGGGTCAGCCTTGCGCTTGCGGCGGCACCGTCCGGCGGCGCGTGCAGGGGGGTCGCTCGACCTTTTATTGCCCGTCGTGCCAGCGCTAGAGAGTTGACCTCGAACGCCCCTGCAGGTAGTGGCGGCGCGTGTCGGCGCGGCCTTCGGGCAATTCGCGCCGCTTTTTTCATTATGCTAGCTGATTTGAGGGACTGACTATGGCGAATACGCCGCAAGCGAAGAAGCGCATCCGCCGCAACGCAAACCGCGCGGCGATCAACCATTCGCGCGTCAGCCGCATCCGCACCATGATCAAGGCCGTCGAAGCGGCGGTGGTCGAAGGCAATAAGGATGCTGCCCAGACCGCGCTGACCCGCGCTCAGCCGGAGCTGTTCCGCGGGGTTGCGCGCGGCGTAATCCACAAGAATACGGCGTCGCGGAAATTCTCCCGTCTCGCAAAGCGGGTTGCAGCACTCAGCTAAGCTCCGGACGCAGAAACGCTGTCCAAATCGGGCCGTCGGTTGATCCGGCGGCCCATTTGATTCGGGCCTCAAGCAAAAACCCAGCAAATCCGGCGATTCGCATGGAAACTAACATAGAGCTAACTGCGAAAATGGCGGAAAACCCATGTTTCCGCCAGATTTGGCGCGTTTCCGCTGTCAAGGCTGTTTATTTCACAAATGTGAAAAAATCAGGTCTTGAATCGTTGCCGGCTGGCTTACAGAAACGTTCCTCCGGCAGCGAATCCGCGTCGGGGGGCCAGAGAGAAAAGAGGGCTTGAGCGCGCGACTCGCGTCGACGCGAACAGCACCTCTTTGCCGTGGCCACTGGGATGAGAGGGAGGTGCGCGGGCAGTGCAGGGGGATCGGACAGATGTGCTCCAGACGCCAGTGGAGCTCCAGGCGGTGGCCGCAGGGCAGGTTCCAGCGCCCTTGGAAGCAGCATGGGACTCGATCCGCACCGGCCTCCGACGCGATCTCGGCGCCCGCACCTTTGATGGCTGGCTGAAGCCCGCGGCGCTTGGCGCATTCGAGCCCAATACCGGCACCATCGAATTGCAAATGCCCAGCCAGTTCATGGCCGACTGGGTGCGCTCTCACTTCGCCGAGCGACTCGCGCTCGCGTGGAAGACTGCGCTGCCCATCGTCCGCGACGTCCGGATCGTGGCGGACTCCGGTGGGCCGCGCCCCGCACCCTTGCTGATCCTCGAGGACATACCGTCGCAGGTCGCCCACATCCGCGACCCCAACGCTCCTAAGTTCGACCCGCGCTATCGGTTCGAGACGTTCGTCATCGGCAATGCGAATGAGGTGGCGGCGACCGCGGCGAGGACGCTGGCGACGTCGCCCGACGTCGGCTTCAACCCCTTGTTCATCCACGGCGGCACCGGACGCGGCAAAACCCATTTGCTGCACGCCATCGGCCACAGCTTTCTCGAGGCACACCGCGGCAGCCGAGTCGTTTCGATGTCGGCCGAAAAGTTCATGGTCGAATTCATCCGCGCGCTGAAGGAAAATGACACCATCGGCTTTAAGGGCCGGCTTCGCAGCGCCGACCTCCTGCTGATCGACGACGTCCAGTTCATCGCTGGCAAGGATTCGACCCAGGAAGAATTCTTCCACACGATGAACGAGATCATCGGCGCCGGACGGCGTCTGGTGATTACGTCGGACCGCGCTCCGCAGGACCTGGACGGGATCGCTCCGCGCATCCTGTCGCGCCTGTCGTGGGGCCTGGTCGCCGACATCAATGCCGCCGATTTCGAACTCCGCTTCAACATCATCGAATCGAAGCTCGCCGCGCTTCCGGCGGTCAGCATGCCGCGGCCCGTGGTCGAGTTTCTTGCCAAACGGGTGACGAGCAGCGTTCGCGAGCTCGAAGGCGCGCTCAACCGCATCGCCGCCTACGCGATGATGACCGGGCGAGACATTGACGTCGCTTTTGTTGAAGAAGTGCTTGCCAACGTCCTCCGCGCCAATCAGCGCCGCATCTCGATCGACGAGATTCAGACCCAGGTCGCCGAGCATTATCGCATCCGCAAGGCGGAGATGACGTCGGCCCGCCGCGCCCGCGAAGTTGCCCGTCCGCGGCAGGTTGCGATGTACCTGTCCAAGCAACTCACTCCCAAGTCGCTGCCGGACATTGGCCGGCGCTTTGGCGGGCGCGACCATACGACGGTCATTCATGCGGTGCGGCAGATCGAAAAGCTCCGCGCGAGCGACGCCGAACTGGACGCCGATATTCGGTTGCTGACGAGACAGCTGGAAGAATAAGCTAACTGCAGACTGCCACGGGTTCCAAGAAGAAGCCCGCCCGGATCGCTCCGCGCGGGCCTTTTCTTGCGACGCAGGAAGATTAGCTCCGGCGCGTCGGGACGGTGATCCTCACCGTCTCGCCCGAACGTCCCGGGAAGCCGCTGAACATGGCTTCGACCAGGTTCGGGACCAGCATTCCAAGCTCGTCCGATTGCGAGCGGGCAACGGCGCGGCCTTCGAATAGCGGCGCATTGTCGGCACGGCGGACGATGTTCAGGTCCAGCTCCGACTCATAGACGGTATATGCGCGAACCCGGTCGCCGAAAGGGCTGCCGTAAAACGGGTCGTGCCAGCCGTAATAGTAGGGAGAGCGGGCGCCCCAATATCCGTAACGCGAGTAATAGGGCCGACCGTAAAAGCCGCCGCCGTACCGAGAGAAGGGGCTGCGGGCGAATGAATCGGTCTCATAGCGGGTCTCGCCGTCGTCGACGCCATAGCCAAGCCGGACGAGCATGTCCGCGTTCTGCGGTGTGCCGGCGGGACGGTAGCCCCGCGCTTCGAGCTGCCGGGCGACGATGGTCGCGTAGCGGCCGAACTCGAGACCCCCGCGCACGCCTTGCTCGGGCACGACATAGAAGGACTGCCCCGCCGGAATCGGCAGTGCGGAATATCGGGTGACCTTGGCCGGAAGGCCGGTCGCACAGCCGCTGACCGCCAGCACGCTCGCGCCGAGCAGAGCTGCACCGGCCATCTTTCTGATGATGTTCATTGCAAAGCCGCCTTTGAGAAAACCGTTGGTAAACGGCAGCTTATTGCACGGGCTCTGCTGAACTGTCGATTAAGCGTGCCGTCCGCGCGGTAAACCGACGGCGCGAAAGGCCTCGGCCACGACCGGTGACGCCAATTCGGATGCGCGCTCGGCGCCTTCGACGAGATGCCGATCGATCTCGTCGGGATGTGCGCGCAGCTCCTCCAGCCGAGCCCGGATGGGTGCCAGCAGGGCAATGACGGCGTCCGCGAGCGCGGGTTTGAATTGGCCGAACCCCTGGCCCGCAAATCGGCCGACCACCTGCGCGTCGCTTTCTCCCGTCACCGCGGCGAAAATGCCGACCAAATTCTTCGCTTCCGGCCGTCCGTCCAGCAGCGAGAGATCGTCCGGCAGCGGTTCTGGATCGGTCCTTGCCTTGCGAAGCTTCTGGGCAATGGCGTCGTCACTGTCCGTCAGGTCGATGCGGCTCATTTCCGACGGGTCCGACTTCGACATCTTGGCGCGTCCATCGCGAAGGCTCATCACCCGGGCAGCGGTGCCGCCGCCGATGAACGGCTCGGGCGGGACGAACAATTCGATGTCGAAATCGGTGTTGAACTTGATCGCGATGTCGCGGGCAAGCTCGATGTGCTGCTTCTGGTCCTCGCCAACCGGCACATGGGTCGCCTGATAGGCGAGCACGTCGGCGGCCTGGAGGACCGGATAAGTGTAGAGGCCGACGCTCGCGCCTTCGCGGCTTTTGCCCGATTTTTCCTTGAACTGGGTCATTCGGTTCAACCACCCGACCCGGGCGGTACACTGAAGCAGCCAGGCCAGCTCGGTATGGGCCGGAACGAGGCTCTGCGCGAACAGCGTCGACTTTGCGGGGTCGATGCCACTGGCGATCAACGCCGCCGCCATCTCGCGGATGTTGGCACCCAGCTGAGCGGGGTCGATGTCGCCGGTCAGCGAGTGAAGGTCAGCAAGGAAGAACAGGCATTCGGCCTCATCCTGCATCCGCACCCAGCGCAGGATCGCGCCGAGCAAATTGCCGAGGTGAAGTCCGCCCGTTGGCTGGATGCCGGACACGACCCTCATTTGGGGGATCTCCGACGCCGCAGGGTGGCGAGCGCCTGCCGGTCGACCCCGCCGATCAGGAACGCCACTCCGAAATAGACCACCCCGCCGGTCCCAACGAGAACGGCGAGGCCGACCGCGCGTTCGATCAGGCCGCCGAAGAACATTCCACCCAGCAGCTCGCGCAGGCCGAAGAGCGCCGCCGCCATCACCAAAGCGGCGATCAGCTGCCGCGCGATCCTGCTGACCAGCCAGACAGGAAGCCGGAAATGCCCTTTCATGTAGAGAATGACGAAAAGGAGCAGGAAGTTTGCCCAGGCGCCGACCGACGTCACCGTCGCCAGGCTGTAGATGCCCATGCGCGGGATCAGCAGGAAGTTGGCTGGAATGCTGAGCAGCAGGATGACCATGGCGATGGTCACCGGCGTCTTGACGTTCTTGCGGGCGTAGAAAGCGGGGGTGAGCACTTTCACTAGTACATATGCGGGGAGGCCGGTGACGAGGATGGCGAGGATGTTGCCGGTCGTGCGCGCTGCCTCGACCGTATATTCGCCGCCCTGGAACAACGCGCCGATAATCGGCCCCGACGCCACCACCAGTGCCAAGGTGGCGGGAAGCGTCAGCAGCATCGACAGGTCGAAGGCCTGCGCCTGCACGCTGGCGGCGCCCGCTTCGTCCTTGCGCTCGATCGCCTGGCTGATCGAAGGGAGGATCGCGACCCCGAGAGCGGTCCCGATGATCGACAGCGGCAGCTGATTGAGCCGGTCGGCATAGCTTAGGTTGGTCAGCGCACCTTCGCCGAGCAAGGTGGAGAAATAGCCGTAGAAGAGCTGGCTGATTTGATAGACGCCCGCGGCTGCCGTCGCGGGCAGGATTAACAGGACCAGCTCCTTTACCGCTGGCGTCATGCGGGGGCGGCCGAAGTGAAGCTTGATGCCGGCGCGGCGCACCGCGATCCAGCACAGAATGAACTGCGCCATGCCGCCGACGAGTACGGCGATGGCCATCGCCCGGACCTTGGAGATGTCGTCGGGCGGGGAGACCAGAAGGCCGACGATGAGCGCAATGTTGAGCAGAGCGGGTGCGAACGCTGCGACGGCAAAGCGGGTCAGCGAGTTGAGCACGCCCGCAAGCAGCGCGACCATGCTGATGAACAATAGGTAGGGGAAGGTCCAGCGGGTGAGCTCAATGGCAAGGTCGAGCTTGCCCGGCGTGTCCGCGTAACCCGCCGCCACTAGGGCGAGAACAGCCGGCATCGCAATCTCGAAGACAATCGTAACGGCCAGCAACGCCGGCATGAACACGGCGAGGATCTCGTTCGAGAATGCCTGTGCGTCTTCGTGGCCGCCCGACGCAAGGCGGCGACTGAACAGCGGGACGAACCCCGCCGAGAAGGCTCCCTCGGCGAACAGCCGTCGGAAAATGTTGGGCAGCAGGAAGGCAAGGTTGAAGGCATCGTTGCTATGACTGGCGCCAAGCATCCGCGAGCCGATCATGTCGCGAACGAAGCCAAGCACGCGGCTGACCATCGTCAGTCCGCCGATCGTTCCGGTCGCCTTAAGCAGATTCACCGCGGTTCAGCCGCCGCGCTGGGGCGTCACTGCGCCTCGGGCTCGTTCTCGCCCGTGTCCGGTGGGGCCAGACCGGAACCATTGGAGTCGCTCGCCCTCGCCTGCGCCTGAGCCGCCTCCAGCTGCTGCATGTAGGCGCTGGCAAAGTCGATCGGGTCGAGAAGAAGCGGTGGGAACCCGGTCTGCTGAGTCGCGTCGGCGATGATCTGGCGCGCGAACGGGAAGAGCAGGCGCGGTGCCTCGACCAGCAGAAAGCCGGAAAGCGCTTCCTCGGGAAGGTTGCGGAGCGCGAACAGCCCGCCGTAGCTGAGATCGACGAGGAATTGGACGCCGCTCTGCGAGCGCGCCGAAGCCTCGATCTTCAGCACCACCTCATGCACTTCTGCGTCGACATTGTTGACATTGATATTGAAATTAACATCCAGCTGCGGCTGCTCCTGCCAGCGGAAAACCTGCGGGGCGCTTGGGCTTTCGACCGACAGATCCTTGATATATTGCGCGATTGCGGACGCCTGCGGAGCGCTATCCTGGTCGGCTGCACCGTTGCTGTCAGTGATCGGAATATCATCGGCCATTGTCTGTCTTCGCCTTGCGTCTATGTGGTAATGGCGGAGCCTGCAGGCCCGCAGTGCGTTTCGGTTGCGCGACTAGCAGTGCCCCCCACGGGGTGCAATGGCGCGCGAGAACGATGAGCAGGCTTTGAACTGCCGCCGTTCGCGCATTATGTTGGCTGTGATTTTCACAAGGATCGGAAACAAGCGTTGGCCGTCATCGTCATCCTGGCCCTGGTGGCCCTGTTCATCGGGCTCCGCCTGTACAGTGTGCTCGGAGAGCGCACTGGTCATGAGCAACAGCCGATCCTCAAGCCTGCCGATCCGGAAGCGGTCGTCGAGCCGAGGGCGAGCCAGCCGTCATTCGCTCCGGTTCAAGGAACGGACCCGGCCGACCTCGCCTACCTGCCGACGGCGGGTCCCGGCGTGCGCGCCCTGCTGGCAGCCGATCCGAGCTTCGATGTCGCCCGGTTCCTCGAAGGTGGCAAGTCCGCCTATCGGATGATCCTCGAAGCCTATTGGCGCAGCGATCTCGAGTCGGTTCGCTCGCATGTGGATGACAATGTCTATGAGGCGTTCGCCGGTGCGGTCGAACAGCGCGAGAAAGAGGGACTGAAGATCGACAACCGGCTCGTCAACATCGACCAGGCGGTGATTACCAGCGCGCTCGTTGAGCGGTCCGTGGCCGTGCTTACGGTAAGGTTCGAAGCCGACATCGCAGCGGTCACCCGCAACAGCGAGGGCGAAGTCGTCGCCGGCTCGCTGAGTGACGCGGTTCAGACTCGCGACCTGTGGACGTTCCGCCGTGACGTCACCTCGCGCGATCCCAATTGGATCCTGATCGAAACTGACGAGGAAGAGTGAGGATCTTCCAGAGAGCCCTAGCGCTCGCTTTCGCCGTCCTGCTCTCCGGTTGCGTCACTCGCACGACGCCCGTCCCCACGCAGCCGCCGCCGGTGGTTGAGCCGGTGCCGCCGGTGATCCAGCCGCCCGCTCCCGTGCCCCCGCCGCCGGCCAATGCCCGCGCTGCCGGGGTGCTGCCGGTTGCTCCTCCCGCTGCCATCGATGAAGCGGCCGCTTCACGAGCCTTGGCGGCCTTTCTGATCAGCTGCCCGTCGCTTCAGCGGCGCGAGGACAAGACGACGCTGACCACCGGCGCCGACTGGGCCGGCGTTTGCGCCGAAGCTCGCACCATCGCGCCGGGCGGCGCCTCGGCTTTTTTTCGCAACCGCTTCGACTGGGTGCGAGTCGGCGACGGCAAGGCCTTTGCCACCGGCTATTATGAGCCGGAGCTCGCCGGCTCGCCGGTTCCGCTCCCGGGCTATGTGCCCATCTATCGCACTCCGCCGGACCTCATCCGCTGCACCCGCGCCGATGGACAGACGGGCAGGGGCCGGATCGACCAGAGCGGTCAGTGCGTGCTCTATTTCCCCCGCGCCGAAATCGAGGACGGAGCGCTAGCGCGCAAAGGGCTGGAAGTTGCCTGGGCGGCCGATCCGATCGAACTGTTCTTCCTCCACATCCAGGGCTCAGGCCGGGTGCGGATGCCGGACGGAAGTGTCATGCGCATCGGCTACGACAATCAGAACGGCCGCGAATATGTCGGCATCGGCCGCGTTCTCCGCGAGCGCGGAATACTTCCCGCCGGTGGCGCCTCGATGCAGCATATTGTCGCCTGGATGCGCGCCAATCCCGCAGAGGGGCGAGCGCTGATGCGTGAGAATCTCTCCTACATTTTCTTCCGCAGACTAACCGGGCCGGGGCCGCTCGGAGCAATGAACCTGCCCGTGACCCCGCAAACGACCGTGGCCACCGACCCGTTGTTTGTCCCGCTCGGCGCACCCGTTTTCCTGACGCTGGACCGTCCGGAAGCGAACGGCCTGTGGGTGGCTCAGGACACCGGCGGCGCGATCAAGGGCTCCAATCGGTTCGACACCTTCTGGGGCGCGGGCGCGGAGGCGACTCGGATCGCGGGCGGAATGTCGGGCAATGGGCAGGCGTTGATCCTGCTGCCCAGGGGCACGGCCGCCCGTGCGCTCGCTCGGCCCTGACGAGGCAGAGCTGTGGGCGCGGGTGACCGCGACCATTCGGCCGCTATCGCGCGAAGTTCGGAAACCTACGGCAGTGCCTGCGGCCGTTGAGGCCGTGCCGGCGGCAGCGGCGCCGCCGAAGCCACCTCCGGTGCGCCGGCAGCAGAGTGAGCAGCCCGCCCGGCCGCGCGTCGGCTCGACCCTCGACGGCAGCTGGGACAAGCGTCTTCGCTCGGGAAGCGTCGAGCCAGACCGCATCGTCGATCTGCACGGCCACAATCTGGATGGCGCATGGAGCGCGATCGACCTCGCGCTCGACCGGGCGATCGTTGGTGGCGATCGGGTGGTTCTGCTGATCACCGGCCATGAACGGCCGGGCGAGCCGCCGGTCCAGCGCGGCAAGATCCGTGCGGCGGTGCATGACTGGCTGAACGCCTCGCGCCATGCTTCTAAAATCGCGGCGGTAAGGGGAGCGCACCGGCGCCACGGGGGCGGCGGCAGCCTCTACGTCATACTGCGTCGAAATTGAGCAAGCTGCACCCTTTCTTAACCCTGCCCGCTTAGTCGCGTGCCAAGGCGGCGATGACCGCCTGCGGGGCGCAGCACCACCGATGAAAGCAGGCACGGCGCAGAAAATCAGCAACGCGCTCCTCTCCGGGGCGGCTGGCTTCGCGTCGTTCGTCTTTTCACTCACAGCCTTCCTCTACATTACCGAATTCGACGCAAAAATTCTCGCCTCCGTCGTCGCCGGCACCTTCTGCCTGTTGATCAGCTACATCGCGTCGGAACGTCCCAACAGCGAAAGCGCGCGTGCGCTTTCGGCCCTTGGCGAGCGATTGCTGGCGGTCGAGGATGGCGATCTGGTGTCGCCGGCTCCTCCGGCGCTCCGCACAACTATGCCGAAACTCGCTGCCGCGGTGGATATCTTGTTTGCCGAGGTGCGGACATCGATTGAGAATGCACATGCGCTTGGCATGTACGATCCGGTGACCTCGCTCCCCAACCGGCTGCATTTCCGCTCCGAGGCCGACAAATTGCTCGCCCAGGCGCCGACCGGGGCGCGCTCCGCGATGCTTTTCGTCGACCTCGACCGATTCAAAATGGTCAATGACTGCCTCGGCCATGCGCGCGGCGACCAGTTGCTGATCATGGTCGCCAACCGGCTCCGGGTCGTGGTCAATGGGGAGCATGTCGAACCCGCCGCCAAGCGCCCGTTGTTGGCGCGGCTGGCGGGCGACGAGTTCACCTTGTTCTTCCCGGAGGTCGAGTCGTCCGCCGAGGTTGAGCGGGTTGGCCGGCGGATCGCGGTCGCCATTTCCGACCCATTCGAACTTTATGGACACAGCGTCGATATCGGCGCCTCGATAGGTGTCGCCGTTTCACCGGACCATGGGACGACGATCGAGTCGCTCATGCGCGCGGCGGATATTGCAATGTACCGCGCCAAGGCTCGTGGCGGCGGTCAGCACTGCCTGTTCAACGACGAACTGGCGGCGGAGCATCAGGCCAAGGTTGAGACCGAAAAGTCGCTAACCGAAGCAGTTCAGCGCGGCGAGTTTGAGCTGGTCCTCCAGCCCCAGCTCAGCCTGGTCAGCGGCGAGATTGTCGGCGCGGAAGCATTGCTCCGCTGGAACAGCCCGCGAGAAGGCGTCAGAATGCCGGACGGCTTCATTCCCATCGCCGAGCGCACCGGCCTGATCGTTGAAATCGGCGACTGGGTGATCGGCGAAGTCGCCGCCATGCTCGGGAACTGGCACCGCGAAGGGCGCGGTCGGCGGGTCGCGTTCAACGTCAGTCCGCGGCAGCTCGACCGTGGCGATTTTTTCACGCGGCTCCGCCAGGCGTTCGCCGACCAGGACGTTCCCCTGCCGTTCGTAGAGCTTGAGTTCACCGAAAGTGCCGCGATGGAGGCGAACGAGACGGTGATCGCGGAGATTGCGGCGCTGCGAAGAGACGGAGTGACGATCTCGATCGACGACTTCGGCACCGGCTATTCGAACATTGCACGCCTGCGGACATTGCCGCTGGATCGCGTGAAACTCGACCCGTCATTGATCGCCGACATCGACACCTCCGACGAGGCGCGGGTGGTGGTCCAGGCGGTCATGCAGCTGATCCGCGGCGTCGGCTGCGAAATTGTCGCCGAGGCCGTTGAGACCAGCGCCCAGGCAAGCATCCTGCGGGCAATGGGCTGCGACACGGTGCAGGGCTATGTTTTCGCCCATCCGATGGCGCAGGACGAGTATCGAAGCTGGGTCAGCAACGCCGAACGCACCGCGCGCCCCTCCGTCGCCTAGTCGAAGAGCTTGCCCAGGATTCGGCCATAGATGCGCGCAAGCGCGTGAATGTCCTCTACCGCGGCGCTTTCATCCACCTTGTGCATGGTCGCGTTGGGAAGGCCGAAGTCGACCACCGGGCACAGCTGGATTAGAAATCGCCCGTCCGAGGTTCCGCCGCTGGTCGAAAGCTCCGGCATAATCCCCGTTTCTTCTGCGATTGCCGACGTCACCAGCTCGTAAAGCTGCCCCGGCGGCGTCAGGAATGCCTCTCCCGAAATGCGAGCCGTCACCTTCGTTCCGGGCGCTTCGCGCGTGGCAATCTCATCCACCATTCGGACCAGGTCGTCGCCCTTCTGCAGATTGTTGAAGCGGATGTTGAGTTGCGTCGTCGCTGAACCGGGAATGACATTGCTAGCCTGGGTAGGGGTAAAGACGCCGGTGAACTCGAGGTTCGAGGGCGGGAAGACGTCTGTGCCGTCATCGAGGTGGATTGCGTCGAGCGCGGCGATGATGCGGGCAAGCGGCGGGAGCGGGTTATCGGCACGGTGGGGGTAAGCGACGTGACCTTGCGTCCCGGGCACTTCAATCCACATGTTGACCGAGCCGCGGCGCCCGATCTTCACCGTGTCGCCGAGCCGGTCGGCCGACGTCGGTTCCCCGATCAGGATCATGTCGGGGCGGACGCCGCGCGCGTTCAGCCAGTCGATGATCCGGGGCGTTCCATACGTCGCATAGCCTTCCTCATCGCCGGTGATCAGCAGCGACAGCGTCCCGCGCGTTTGTTCGCCGCCGGAAACTGCGGCGATGAACGAAGCGATGGCGCTCTTCATGTCGTTGGCGCCGCGTCCGATCAGCCGGCCGTCCTCAATTCGAGCCTCGAACGCACCGCCGCTCCAGCCTTCGCCGGGTGGCACCACGTCGAGGTGACCGGCAAATCCGAAATGCGGCGGTCCGCTGCCGCGCATGGCGACCATATTCTCGGTCGGTCCATCGGGCGCTTCGCCCAATGTGAACCGGTGCACCTCGAAGCCGAGCGGCTTCAGTGCGCCCTCGACGATGTCAAACACTTCGCCGCTAGCGGGCGTGACGCTCGGACAGTTGATTAGCGCGGTCGCAAGCGCGATGGGATCAATCGACATCGAATGGGCCTAGCAAAGGAAGAAGCGATGCCAAAGGTGGCACTGGACAGCATCGAGCAAACCAATCGCACCGGCTACCCGCCTCCTTTCGATCAGCCGGTTGCTGGTCGTCACTATCGCAAGCTAGGAGAAGCGCTCGGGCTCGCGGACTTTGGCGTCACCGAGGCGACTCTGGAACCCGGCGCGTGGTCCAGCCAGCGCCACTGGCACGAAGCGGAGGACGAGTTGGTGGTGATGATCGAAGGGGAGGCGGTGCTGGTCGAGGATGAGGCCGAGACGCTGCTGCGTCCAGGCGACCTCGCCATATTCCGCAAGGGTGTCTCCAATGGACACCACCTCATCAACCGTTCGGTTGCTCCGTGCCGGTTCATAGCTGTTGGCAAGGTCGCCGCCAGCGACTGTCACTATCCAGACATCGACATGCACCTCGACGGGGCGAGGGGCAGCTTTGTGCGCAAGGACGGAAGCAGCTTCTAGGCAGCCTCGTCGTCCGTTTCATAGGCTTCGATCACCCAGGGCTCGTCCTGCGCTTGGTCGATCCATTCCGCCACGTGAGGGTGGGAAAGCACCGCCTTCATGTACATCGCGGCAAATCCGGGAACCGGCACGCCATAGGTGATGAAGCGCGTGACCACCGGCGCGAACATGATGTCGACGGCGCACCAGTCGCCGAACAGAAACTCGCCGGTGCCGCCGAAGCGCGCCCGCGCCTGCGCCCACAGCTGAAGGATGCGGTCGATCTCGTCGCGCACGCTGTCGGTGAGCGTCTTCGGCGGGAAGCTCTTGCGGACGTTCATCGGCAGCTCTCGCCGCAGGTTGGCGAAGCTGGAGTGCATCTCCGCCGCCATCGAGCGAGCCATTCCGCGCGCCGAGTCCTCGGCCGGCCAGTAGAGGTCGCGTCCGTGACGATCGGCGAGGAACTCGATGATCGCGAGGCTGTCCCACACGACGCATTCGCCGTCCCACAGGAGCGGGACCTTGCCCAGCGACGGCGCAAACTCGCCGCCTTCGCGCCTTTTGTCCCACTCCGCGTCGTAAAGCGGAACCACATATTCCTCGAACGGCTCGCCCGACTGCTTGATCGCCAGCCATCCGCGCATCGACCAGCTGGAATAGGCGCGGTTGCCGATGATGAGCTTGAGCAAGACTGGACTCCTAATCTGTCGCGGCGGTGAGCACTGCTGTTCGCAACTCGGCAATGCCCTGCCCGGTTTCGCTCGACGTGGCGAACAGCTGCGGATGGGCGGCAGGGTGCTTGGCCGCCGCCTCGGTCGTGAGTTTCAACACATCAGCAAGCGCGGTGGGCTTGATCTTGTCGCTTTTGGTGAGGACCAGGTGATACCCGACCGCCGCCTCGTCGAGCATGGTCATCACATCCTCGTCGACCGGTTTCAGCCCATGGCGGGAGTCGACCAGGACGAATGCACGCTTCAGCACGCGGCGCCCACGAAGATAGTCGTTTATCAAAAAGCGCCAGCGCTTGACGATGTCCTTGGGCGCTTCGGCAAACCCATAGCCCGGCATGTCGACGAGCCGGATCTGCCGCGGCTGCCCGACGTCGAAGAAATTGAGCTCCTGCGTTCGCCCCGGTGTGTTCGACGTGCGCGCGAGCTTCTTGCGGTTGGTGACCGCGTTCAGCAGCGAGCTCTTGCCGACGTTGGAGCGGCCCGCAAAGGCAATCTCCGGCAGCGTCGGATCGGGCAGGAATTGCAGGCTGGGCGCCGACTTCAGGAACTCGATCGGTCCCGAGAACAGCTTGCGCGCAACCTCGGCGAAGTCTTCCTGCTCGTCCATCATGTCGTCGCCGGATGAGTATCCGAGAAATGGAGCCCATACTTCCGGTACAACCACCATTGTTGGAGAATGGTGAGGATGTTCGACACCACCCAGTAAAGCTGCAGCCCCGCCGCAAATTGGGCCATGGCGAACATCATGATCCAGGGCATGAATGAGAAGATCTGCTGCTGCACCGGATCCATCGGGGCCGGGTTGAGCTTGAACTGAAGCCACATGGTGACGCCGAGCAGGATCGACAGCACGCCGACGGCCAGCAGTCCCGGCGGAGTGAAGTCGAGCAGGCCGAACAGGTTGAGCGGAGTCATCGGATCGGGCGCCGAAAGGTCCTTGATCCACAAAGCGAACGGCTGGTGGCGCATTTCGACAGAGACCATCAGCACTTTGTAGAGCGCGTAGAAAATCGGGATCTGAAGCAGGATCGGAAGGCAGCCCGCAGCCGGGTTGATCTTCTCGGTCTGGTAGAGCTTCAGCATCTCCTGCTGCTGCTTTTGCTTGTCGTCCTTGTGGCGTTGCTGGATCGCCTTGATCTTGGGCTGCACCTTGCGCATCGCGGCCATCGACGCGAATTGCTTTTGCGCAATCGGGAACAGCAGCAACCGGACGATCAGCGTCAGGACGATGATCGCCACGCCAAAATTGCCGATCTGCTTGAACAGCCAGTTGAGCAGATCGAAGATCGGCCGCATGAACCATTCGAACCAGCCCCAGTCGATCGACTTGGACAGTTTGGTGATGCCCATGCCTTCGTAGCGGTCGAGCAGGCTCTTGACCTTGGCGCCGGCGAACAAATGGGTTTCGGTGGCGATCGATTTACCCGGCGGGACGATCACCGGGGCGCGCGCATAATCGGCCTGGTAAGCGCCGCCCGGAGCTTTGCGGAAACTGGCGTCGATTTGGGCGTTGCCGGTCGGGGCAAGCGCGGTCAGCCAATATTTGTCGGTGAAGCCAAGCCAGCCTCCGCGGCTGTCGAACTGCCTGGAGCCTTCGTCGAGCGTGTCATAATCGATGTCGTAGTTTGCGGCGCCATCCATGAAGCCCATTGGCCCGACGTGCATCGTCCATCCGTCGGCGTCGGGCGATTTCTCCGCCCGGCTGATGAGGCCGTAGGGGCGGACAGCGACAGCGCCAGCAGTTGGGTTGGCGACCCGCTGGCGAATGGTGAACAGATAATCCGCGTCGACCGCGACCGTCTGCTCGAAGCGCAGACCCTGCGGGCTGGTCCAGCTCAGCGTCACCGGCTTGCCGGGTTTGAGCACCGGAGCGCTTGCGGTCCAGATCGCGTCGGCAGGGGGCGCCTGAACGCCTTCGCCGGTCCAGCCGAACGAGGCGAAAAAGGCGGCCGGCGCGCCTGCGGGCGATAGCAGCTGCACCGGAGGCGCATTGTCGCCGATGGTCTCGCGCTCCTTCACCAGCACCAGATCGTCGATCCGCGCGCCCTTGAGGTTGATCGAGCCCTGGAGGCTCGGCGTTTCGATCCGCACCCGCGGCGTCTCGTCGATCACGGTCGAACGCCTGCGGAGCGCCTGCGGCCGGTCGGCGGCGGGGTCCGCCTGCGGCTGCGGCACCGGCTTCACCTGACCGTCCTCGACTTGCTGGGTCTGCGGCCCGGCGGTCGGCATCAGCCGGTCGGAAATCATCGTCCATCCAAGCAGCACCAGCGCGCTCAGCACGACGGCGAGGATCATGTTGCGGTTGTCGTTCAAGAAGGGGTCCTCGTCATGTCGATCCTAGGGAACCGGGTCGTAGCCTTGGCCGCCCCAGGGGTTGCAGCGCAGGATTCGCTTGAGTGCGAGCCAGCTGCCGCGCGCCGCCCCATAGCGCGTCCATGCGGTAATCGCATAGGCCGAGCAGCTCGGCTGGTACCTGCAGCTGGGCGGAAGCACTTTTGAGGGTCCGCGCTGCCAGCCTTTGGCGACTACAATCAGCAGCCGGGAGATCATGGCTGCGCCCTCTTAAGCGCCCTTTCGAGATCGGAACGGAGGGCGCCGAAGTCCCGCTCGATGCCACCGGATCGGCCGATCATTACGTGATCGCAGCCCGCATGGCCGCTCACCGGCAGGACTTCGCGGGCGAGGGCGCGGAACCGGCGCTTCATACGGTTGCGGATAACGGCGCCGCCGATCTTCTTGGTGACGGTGAAGCCCACCCGCTTCACCGCTTCGCCGTCGGCGCGGTCGCGGACAAGCAGGACAAATCCCGGCGTCGGCGCACGCTTGCCTGCGTTCGCCGCCAGGAAATCCGTCCGTCTGGTGAGCGTGTTTAGGCGCTGAGCTTGTTGCGGCCGCGCGACCGGCGCGCGTTCAGAATCTTGCGACCGCCGACCGTCGCGCTGCGGTGACGGAAGCCGTGCCGCCGCGCGCGGACCAGATTGCTCGGCTGAAAGGTGCGCTTCATCGTTCATGCCTTAGATGTTCAAAGAAAAAGGCCGCCGTTCGGGCAGCCGCTGACGGATGCGCCGATAAGGGAGGCAGCCCTTGAAGTCAATTCCCGCTGCCTTGTTCCGGCCCTTCAACTCGCTCGCGCTCCTTGCGCATCTTCTCGCGCCGGCGCGCGCTTCGCCGCCTCAATCCCCAGTCGGTCCACCGGGCAACTCCCGGCTGCCGGCGCTTGAAGTGCACGTAGCGGCGCTTCGCCCATTGGCTCGTTTTCAACACCAGGCCGAGGCCGATGCCAAAGACGATCACGCCGCCAGGGCCAGGGATGACCCCGGCGACCGGCGAGAGAATGATCAGGATGACGCCGATCGCGAACAGCACCCACTGGGTCGCCGGCATCGCTTGGAAGGCATTCCACTGGTCGCGAGTGATCATGCCGCGTCATGTGGTCTCGGGCGCTGCCTGCCGCAAGATGGCTTGCGGTTGCCGTCGCCGCCGCGCTAGCACGGTCGGGCCGAGCTAGGGGGATGTCTGACCAAAGATGATCGTTTGGGCCGAGGGCCGCGCTGAGATGGGCGCGACCGTCGCCACCGTGGCGTATCTGGGGCTCGAGGCGCGACCCGTCGAAGTGCAAGTCCAGTTGTCGTCCGGAATTCCGCGATTCACCATCGTCGGGCTACCGGACAAGGCGGTTGCTGAAAGCCGGGAGCGGGTCCGGGCGGCGCTTGCGGCGATCGGTCTTGCCCTCCCGCCCAAGGTCATCACCATCAACCTGTCGCCCGCCGACCTTCCGAAGGAGGGCTCGCACTTCGACCTGCCGATCGCGCTCTGCCTGCTGGCGGCGATCGGGGCGGCCGATGCGGAAGCGCTCTCGCATTATGTTGCGGTCGGGGAGCTGAGCCTCGACGGCCGGATCGCTGCGTCGCCCGGTGTGCTGCTGGCCGCGCTTCATGCGTCCGCTGCCGACAAGGGTTTGATCTGTCCTGCCTCGCAGGGAAGCGAGGCCGCGTGGGCCGGGCAGCTTGACGTCATCGCTGCGCCGGACCTGCTTGCGCTGCTCGCCCACTTGCGCGGCACCAGCCTGATTCCCGCTCCGCCGCAGGCGGAGGCGGAGCCGCCGGTACGCGGGCCGGACCTCGCCCAGGTGAAGGGGCAGGAGGTCGCCAAGCGCGCCCTGGAGATCGCCGCAGCCGGCGGTCACAATCTGCTCACGTTGTGTCGATAGGACCCCGTAGGGCTTATCGGGATAGGGACGGCATGGCGTGTGCGTCTTAGGCAATGTAGAGCAGGACAAGTTGGACGGGGAGTAATTGGTGGCCAGGTGGATACGTGTTGGCGAAGGTGACCGAGTCCTCGACAGCTTCCTGTATGAGACTTCCAGACGCTCCTCCTGGCCGCCTGCGAGGCCAAGGGTGGCTCGCATGAGCAAGAGTACCAGCGCTATCGGACCGCGTTGTTGGCGGACGAGCAGCTTGGATCGCTAACTCCCGCGTACATCCGGCGAAGCCGCACGTCGGAGGAGCTTTGGGCGTTCTTCAAGTCTTTCAATCCACAATGGGAACCCCGGCGACAGATGATCCGTGGCGAGTTCCAGCCGCTGTTCGACATAGCCGAGGGCCGTAATGAGCCTCCCGTGCAGAGTGTTAAGTGGACAGGCAAGCGCACCTTCCAGCAGCGGGTTGCCATCGCGCATCGCCTGGGCCCAGCGGCAATCCAAGGGATCGACCTGTTACTGGAACTGGAGTTTGGGTCTTTGCACAATGGTGGGCCCGTCGATGATGACCGAGCTGCCGCCCTCCAAGCGCTTCGCATGCTTCATTCAGCCTTGACCGAACTTCTCGCCGCGTCGACTTCAGAGACTGCCTTCACGAC
>JALYPM010000158.1 GCA_030856365.1 Pseudomonadota bacterium | reverse complement strand
TGGCGCTGGCGGCGAAACTGCTCGCCTGGCCCGCGCTCAAGCGCAAGGCCTACCGGCTCGACCCGGCATTTGCGAATTAGGCGGAGTCATCTCGACAACAGCAAAATTGGTCGGGGAGAGAGGATTCGAACCTCCGGCCCCTGCCTCCCGAAGACAGTGCTCTACCAGGCTGAGCTACTCCCCGACCGACCTCCGGGCGTTCGCCGCGGGGGTCAAGGCGCGGGCTTCCTAGCCGTGGGTCGGCCGATGCGCAAGCCGCACTAGCGGCCGAGCGCCGCCAGCCAGTGTTCGGGCCTGACCAGTTTCTCGCGCGGGGAGCCGGGGCGCGCCGCCGCTTCTTCCGCCTGCTCGATCCGGCGCCAGTCGGCGAAGTCCGTGGGAGCGATCCCGCGGTCCTCCAGCAACTGCTTCAACCGCTCTCCTCCCGGCCGCCCGCCGTTGCTACCCGGCGCCATCTCGCCAGCGATCTTCTCGGCGACTTCATAGCCGTCGGGGCGGTTGGTGCCGATCGTCCCGCTCGGCCCGCGCCGTGCCCAGCCGACCGCGAACAGCCGGTCGGCGATCTTGCCTTCCTGGTTGGGGAAGCGCCCGCGCCCCTCATCATAGGGGACGCCCTCGATCGGCGGTGTGGAATAGCCGATGCAGCTGATGATCAGGCTCGCCGGCACGGCATAGGTTTCGCCGGTGCCGCGCGCCGCGCCAGCCTCGTCGAGCATTGTCCGCTCGACGACGATGCGTTCTGCTTTGCCCTCGCCTTCGATCCTCAGCGGCTTGGCGAAGAAGTCGAACAGCATTTCCTTCGGCTTGCCCGCCGGCTGCGGGTTGGCGGCGAATTCGCGCAGGATGGAGATGGATTTGCGGTGGCCGGGCTCGAGCGCGGCATCGGCTTCAAGCGGCGGAAAATCCGCAGCCTCGATAATCGGAGAGGCCGCTTCGAGATGCCCGAGCTCGCCCAGCTCCTTGGGAGTCATCGCGATCTGGTGCGGGCCGCGGCGACCGAGGATGGCGACCTGGCGCATGTTCGACCGCTCCAGCGCGTCGAGCGCGTGACCGACGATGTCCGAGCCTTCGAATTCGCCCCGGGTTTTCGACAGGATGCGCGCGCAATCAAGCGCGACATTGCCGTTTCCGACGACCACCGCATGCTCGCCATCGAGCGGCGGGTCGAGATCGGCAAACTCGGGATGACCGTTGTACCAGCCGACGAACTGGGCCGAGCCGACCACGCCTGGCAGATTCTCGCCCGGCACGCCCAGCTTGCGGTCGTCGGGCGCGCCGATCGCCAGCACCACCGCGTCGTAGCAGTCGAGCAGTTCGGCTACGGCAACGTCGCGGCCGAGTGTGACATTGCCGATGAACCCAACCCCGGCCGTCCCCGCGACCTTGTCGTAGCGCTTGGCCACCGCCTTCAGCGACTGGTGGTCCGGCGCCACGCCGAAGCGGATGAGTCCGTAGGGCACGGGATAGCGGTCGATGATGTCGATGCGCGCCTGCTCGCCATAGGCTTTGCCCAGCGCTTCGGCGGTGTAGAAGCCGGCTGGGCCGGAACCGACGACCGCGAAATGGCGCATGCCGGCGCTCAGCCCTTCTTGTTCTTGTTCTCGAGCAGCAGGTCCGCGCCCTTGGCGTTGAGCATCGCTTCGAACGGCCGGGCGAACATCGCCAGCATGCCGGGAAGCATGACGCGCACGCGCAGCTTCGTCTCCTCGACCGCGATGTCGGCGTCGACCATCTGCCCCATCGCCTGGATCTGGAGGTTGAGATTGTCGCCCGACCAGCGGGATTCGACATGGCTGGCACCGCCCGGAATATGCTCCGTCAGCTTGTGGACATTGCCCTCGATCCGCCGGCGCGCTTCTTCGCGTCCCAGCTTGTGCGGCAACTCGACTTCGACCGGGCGCTCCATGCTTGCGACGATGGACGCCCGTTCAGCTGTTTTCAAGGCAGCTTCAGGGACTATGCTGCGATGATGCACCGATCGCTTGCCCTGCTCG
Source organism: Pseudomonadota bacterium (assembly GCA_030856365.1). Classification (GTDB taxonomy): domain Bacteria; phylum Pseudomonadota; class Alphaproteobacteria; order Sphingomonadales; family Sphingomonadaceae; genus Sphingomicrobium. The sequence continues at coordinate 3,288 of JALYPM010000158.1, read as the reverse complement.
CCCTGCTTTCCGCCCCGGCGGCAGCCCAGAATTTTCCCGTCGCCGGACCGTCGGCACCGCCAGTGATGGTGATGCCCCAGTTCGCGAACCCGGCCGCGGCCTATGTCACGGTGGGTCAGGACGAGCCGGGCTACCGGTCTTGGTACCTCGCTTCGCCGAGGCACGCCCATGCGGTGAACAGCTTCAATTCCTATCTGACGCAATATGAAGTCGGGGGCGTGCTCCCGACTTGGCAACTGCTGCGCACCGCATCCTCATGGAGGCGTTGCGGCCAGCAGCCCTACGAAGTGCCGCCGGTCTCCGAATGGCCGAATGTGGTGCAGACCCTGCGCTATGTTCGCGACTATGTGATTCCGTCGGTCGGACCGGTCGAGGCGGTGTCCGCCTATCGCAATCCGATCCTCAACGTCTGCGCCGGCGGAGCGCCGGAAAGCGCGCACAAGCATTATTCCGCGATCGACATGGTGCCGCTGCGGCCGACCTCACGGGAAGAGCTGATCCGCACTTTGTGCCGGGTGCATGCCGAACGCGGCACCGATTATTCGGTCGGGCTCGGCTTTTATGCCTATCTTCGCTTCCATGTGGACACGACCAAGTATCGGCGGTGGGGCGCCGATCCGGCGTCCGCCAAATGCCCGCCGATCATCAAGCCCGAGGATGTCGCAAGCGTCGCGCAGCCGTTGCCGGTTCAGCCGGTTCAGCCGACCCCTTCACCGACGCTCCCGATGACGCCGCCGACGACCCCGCCGCTCACGCAATAGCGGCCTCTTGTGTTGCCCAAGCGCAACACCATATCCTCTGCCGAACAGAGGGGTAGGCCATGAATCTCGAGAAGCTCACCGATCGCGCCCGCGGTTTCCTCCAGGCGGCGCAGACCATCGCCGTCCGCGAGCATCACCAGCGGATCGCGCCGGCGCATTTGCTCAAGGCTTTGCTCGACGACGAGCAGGGCATGGCGGCGGGGCTGATCCAGGCCTCCGGCGGCGACGCCTTGGCCGCCCGCCGCGAAGTCGATGCGCTGGTCGCGAAAACGCCGTCCGTCACCGGCAGCGGAGCGACCTCCGCGCCGGGCATCGACGGCGACACCATGCGGCTGCTCGACCAGGCCGAACAGGTCGCGAACAAGGCGGGCGATTCCTATGTCACTGTCGAGCGAATTCTGCTGGCGATGGCTCTCGCGAGGGGCAGCGACGTCGGCGATGCGCTCGGCCGCGCCGGCCTGACCCCCCAGGCGCTCAGCGCCGCGATCGAAAAGCTTCGCGGCGGCCGCGCTGCCGACACCCAGGGCGCCGAGGACCGCTACGACGCGCTCAAGCGCTACACCCGCGACCTCACCGAGGTGGCCCGTGCCGGCAAGCTCGACCCGGTCATCGGCCGCGACGAGGAAATCCGCCGCACCATCCAGGTGCTCGCCCGCCGTACCAAGAACAACCCGGTGCTGATCGGCGAGCCCGGCGTCGGCAAGACCGCGATTGCTGAGGGGCTGGCGCTGCGCATCGCCAACGGCGACGTTCCCGACGGGATCAAGGACAGGCGGCTGCTGTCGCTCGACATGGGCGCGCTGATCGCCGGCGCGAAATATCGCGGCGAGTTCGAGGAGCGGCTCAAGGGCGTGCTCGACGAGGTCAAACAGGCCGCCGGCGAGGTCATATTGTTCATCGACGAGATGCACACGCTAGTCGGCGCCGGAAAAAGCGAAGGCGCGATGGACGCGTCCAACTTGCTCAAGCCCGCGCTGGCGCGTGGCGAGCTTCACTGCATCGGCGCGACCACGCTCGATGAGTATCGCAAATATGTCGAAAAGGACGCCGCGTTTGAGCGCCGCTTCCAGCCGGTCGTGGTCGGCGAGCCGACGGTGCCGGATACCATCTCCATCCTGCGCGGCCTCAAGGAGAAATACGAACTTCACCACGGCGTGAGGATCACCGACGCGGCGATCGTTGCGGCGGCGACGCTCAGCAACCGCTACATTTCGGACCGTTTCCTGCCGGACAAGGCGATCGACCTGATGGACGAGGCGGCGAGCCGGATCCGGATGGAGGTGGAGTCCAAGCCGGAGGAAATCGAGAATCTCGACCGGCGCATCATTCAGCTCAAGATCGAGCGCGAGGCGCTGAAAAAGGAAAGCGACGCCGCGAGCAAGGACCGGCTCGGCAAGCTGGAGGTGGAGCTGGCGAATCTCGAGCAGCAATCGAGCGAGCTGACCCAGCGCTGGCAGGCCGAAAAGGAAAAGATCGCGGGCGAGGCGAAAATCAAGGAGCAGCTCGACGCGGCCCGGATCGAGCTTGATCAGGCGCAGCGGGCGGGCGACCTCGCCCGCGCCGGCGAGCTTCAATACGGCCGCATACCGGAGCTGGAAAAACAGCTCGCGGACGCCGGTGCTACGACCAAGGGCGCGATGCTGCGCGAGGAAGTCACCGACCAGGACATTGCCGGTGTCGTCGCGCGCTGGACCGGCATCCCGGTCGAGCGAATGCTGGAGGGCGAGCGCGAGAAATTGCTCAACATGGAACAGGCGATCGGCGCCCGCGTGATCGGCCAGGCGGATGCGGTGAAAGCCGTGTCCGCCGCGGTCCGCCGCGCCCGCGCGGGGCTTCAGGACCCCAATCGGCCGCTCGGATCCTTCCTGTTCCTCGGCCCCACCGGCGTCGGCAAGACCGAGCTGACCAAGGCGCTCGCCGGCTTCCTGTTCGACGACGACACCGCAATGGTCCGCATCGACATGTCGGAATATATGGAGAAGCATTCGGTCGCGCGGCTGATCGGCGCCCCGCCCGGCTATGTCGGCTATGACGAAGGCGGCGTGCTGACCGAGGCGGTGCGGCGGCGGCCGTATCAGGTGGTGCTGTTCGACGAGGTCGAAAAGGCTCACGGCGACGTCTTCAACGTGCTGCTGCAGGTGCTCGACGACGGCCGCCTGACCGACGGGCAGGGCCGCACCGTCGATTTCACCAATACGCTGATCATCCTGACCTCGAATCTCGGCAGCCAGTATCTGGCGGCGCTGACGGAGGACGAGGATGTCACCAAGGTCGAACCGCAGGTGATGGAGGTTGTCCGCGGCCATTTTCGGCCCGAGTTCCTCAACCGGCTGGACGAGATCATCCTCTTCCACCGGCTATCGGCGGCGCACATGGGTCCGATCGTGGAGATCCAGGTTGGGCGGCTCCAAAAGCTGCTGGACGACCGCAAGATCCGGCTTGAGCTGACCGATGGCGCGAAGGCGTGGCTCGGACGGGTCGGCTACGACCCCGTCTACGGAGCGCGCCCGCTCAAACGCGCGGTTCA
>JALYPM010000205.1 GCA_030856365.1 Pseudomonadota bacterium | reverse complement strand
GCCGCCGGCCTTGTCACGACCTGCGTTTACGAGTTCGTGCACTGCATCCAGCACCTGGCCTACAAGCCGCGCTGGAAGTTCATCGCCGAGATGAAGAAGCGGCACATGGCTCATCATTTCCACGACGAGCGCGGCAATTTCGGCATCACCAACTATGTCTGGGACCGTGCCTTCGGCACTTACTACCAGCGTTCGGAGCGTCCGAAGAAGAGTCGCACGGTGTTCAACCTCGGCTACACTCCCGACGTCGCCAGGCGCTATCCGTGGGTCGCCAAACTGTCGGGCGGTGTCGAGACCAGCCACCCGCGCAAGCGCGACGCCGCCTGAAACCATGACCGAAGGGCTGGCGATCCGCCGCGTGAGCAGCGCGGCCGACCGCCGCCGCTTCGTCGACTTCGCCTGGGACGTCTATCGGCACGACCCCGCCTGGGTGCCGCCGCTCAGGCAAGAAGTCCACGACCTCCTCAACCCGAAAAAGAACCCCTGGTTCGAACATGCCCGCGCCGAACTCTGGCTGGCGGAGCGGGACGGCAAGGTCGTGGGGCGGATCAGCGCCCAGGTCGACGATCTGGTGCTCCTGCATATGGGGGCGGGAACGGGCCAGTGGGGCTTTTTCGAAGCATTGGACCAGCAGGCCGCCGGTGCGCTGATCGCCACCGCCGAGCAATGGCTGCGCGCGCAGGGCATGACGCATTCCTTGGGCCCGTTCAGCCTCTCCATCTGGGACGAGCCGGGGCTGGAGATCGAGGGCTTCGCCGAGCCGCCGACGGTGATGATGGGCCATCATCGGCCCGAATATGCCGGGTGGATCGAGGCGGCGGGTTATGTGAAGGCAAAGGACTTGCTGACCTATGCCATCGACATCCGTGGCGACACCGACGCCAGGATCATGCGCGTGGTACAGTCGGGGGAGCGCAACCCGCGAATCCGCATTCGCAAGGTCGACAAGAGCCGCTTCGCTCGGGAAGCGGCGGTGATCCTTGGGCTGCTCAACGACGCCTGGTCCGACAATTGGGGTTTCGTGCCCCTCACCGATGCGGAAATCGCCTATGCTGGCAAGAAGCTGAAGCCGATCATCTATGAGGACCTGGTCCGGATCGCGGAAGTGGACGGCGAGCCGGCCGCGTTCATGATCACCATCCCCGACCTGAACGAACTGACCCGCGACCTCGACGGGAAGCTGCTTCCCTTCGGCTGGGCGAAGCTGCTCTGGCGGTTGCGCAATCCGCGGGTGCGCCGCGTCCGGGTCCCGCTGATGGGTGTCGCGAAGAAGCTGCATGGCTCGCGCATTGCATCCCAGCTAGCGCTGATGCTGATCGAGCACATCCGACGCGACGCCGTCAGCAAATTCGGCGTGGGCACCGGGGAATTCGGCTGGATCCTCGAGGACAACAAAGGAATGGTCTCGATCGCCGAGCTTCCCAGAACGAGGGTGAATCACCGCTTCCGGATCTATCAAAAGCAGCTGTAGCGACCATCAGGTGGATGATCGCGAGAAGCTGCTGCTTTAGGCCAGCTCCACCCAGGTGGGGGCGTGGTCGCTCGCTTTCTCCTCCGCGCGCGCCCATTTGTCGACGCCGGCGCCGCGCAGTCGGTCCGTCGCCTCGGGCGAGAGCAGTAGATGATCGATTCGGAAGCCGGCATCGCGCTGCCAGCAGCCGGCGGTATAGTCCCAGAAAGTGTAAAGAGCGTCCTCGCGAGGGTGGAGCGCCCGCAACGCGTCGGTCCAGCCCTGGTAGAGGATCTGCCGCCATGCGGAGCGAGTCTCCGGCTGTAGCAGCGCATCGTGCTGGGTCGCGCGCACCGAGAAGACGTCGCGATCCTCGGCGACCACGTTCCAGTCGCCGGCCAGCACTGCCGGCCGCTCCTCGGCCAGCAACCCCGCCGCATGGACCCGCATCCGCTCCATCCAGCGCAGCTTGTAGTCAAATTTGTCGGTGCCGACCGGGTTGCCGTTGGGAAGATAGAGCGAGCCGACGATTAGGGCGCCCGCGGCGGAGCCGTCACCGAACGGGACCTCCGCTTCGATGTAGCGGCTGTGGCTGTCCTCATCGTCGCCGGGAAGCCCGACCCGGCGAAGCTTTGGAGTGTCGCCGCGGACCAGGATCGCCACGCCGTTGAAGCCCTTCTGGCCGTGCCAGACGGCGCCGTAGCCAGCCGCTTCGATGTCGCCGATCGGCAGCGATTCGTCAGCGCACTTCAGTTCCTGAAAGCAGGCGACGTCGGGCTTTTCACGCTCGAGCCATTCGAGCAGCCGGGGAAGGCGCGCGCGGATGCCGTTGAGATTGTAGGTGGCGAGCTTCATGCCGGATCCTTAGTTGTCATTACGAGCGAAGCGAAGCAATCCAGTGGATGGCCGCGTCGCTGCGCTCCTCGCAATGACAGCTAGACGCTAAAGCTGGACCCGCAGCCGCAGCCGGACTGGGCGTTCGGATTGGTCACCTTGAACGCCGCTCCGCCGAGATCTTCGACAAAGTCGACCGCCGAGCCCCGCAGCAGGGCGAGGCTGACCGGGTCGACCACGAGCCGCACGCCATCGGTCTCGGCGACCGCATCGTCCTCCGCGGGCTCGCTGGCCAGCTCGAACTTGTAGGTAAAGCCGGCACACCCGCCGCCGTCGACCGACAGGCGCAGGATCGCCGGGCACGACTGGCGCACGGCGATCGCCGCAACACGCCGGGCGGCACTTTCGGTTAGCTGGATTGCGGGTTCGCTCACCCGCTGGAGATAGGGAGCGGCGAAGGCCGCGGCAAGATTAGCGCTTGGCGCCGCCTGCGGTCGGGCCGCCGAGCGCCACGTGATTGTCCATCGAGTGGCTGCTGGCGTTCCTTTGCATCGCGACGAGGTAGTCGGTCGACTTCATGAACGGGATCGGGTTAACCGCGCGGCCGTCGACCCGGACTTCATAGTGAAGGTGGCTGCCGGTCGAGCGGCCGGTCGAGCCCATGCCGCCGATCAGTTCGCCGCGCTTGACCCGCTGGCCGGCGCGGACGCCGATCGAGGAAAGGTGGCCGTAGCGCGTCTCGATGCCACGGCCGTGATCGATCTTGATGAGGTTGCCGTAGCCGCCGCTGTTGAAGGCTGCGGTGGTGATGACACCGTCCGCGGTGGCGTAGATCGGCGTGCCGATCTTACCGGCAAGATCGATGCCGGCGTGCATCGCCGCGCGGCCCTGGAATGGGTCGGAACGAACGCCGTAGCCGCTGGTGAATGCGCCGGTCCTGACCGGCTTGTCGGAGGGAACGGCGATCGCGCCGCTCTGAAGATTGTCGAGCTTCTTCCAGCTTTTGAACAATTGCTTGAACGTCGGGTCCGCAATCGCTTCGAACGGTCCGCCGACGCCGCCATTGTTCAGGCGGTCCGCGGTGATGCCAAGGCGCTTCAGCTCGGCAGCGGCGTGCTGATAACGAATGTCGAGAGCGCGGACGGTGGCAGCTGCGTGAAGTTCCTGCGTCGCTTCGGCGCGGGCAAGCGGGGCATCGAGGTCACCCGGGACATCCGAAGTCTGGATAACCGCTTCGATGGCGGTGGGGTCGACACGCTCACCGGCAAGGAGCGCAACCAGCACTTCCTGGCGCTGCTCGATCTGGCGAGCGCGGGCTTCGGTGGCGGCGGCGAGCTCGGCGAATTGGCCTTGGGGCGCGGTAGGGGAGAGCATTTTGGTGGTGGCGAAGCCGGCCCAGCCGAGCAGCGCCAAAGTCAGGAACAGCATCGCGGCCTGGACGGGTGCGGAAAGCCGAACGCGGCGAAGACGCGAGCCATCGTGAACGAAGAAATCCCGATCACGGAAAATCGCGAAATTCGCGGTCGTTGCTAGCGCCATCGGCCTTGAGCTCCAAAATTCTGCACGAGGCACGCACCGCAAAGTGCGTGTCGCGATCCAAAACTAAGAGAGCTCCCCAGCCCCCGGCCGACGCTGCAGTTGCCCGCTGCCCTGTCGACGTGAGTGGAGACTGACCCGCCTTGGTTAACAAATTCAACCTTGTGGCATCACTGGCGGGACGAGCCGTCCGCTCCCTGCGGTGAACCGTTAAATCCGGGGCAAAAGGACGCAACTTTATTGCGACGAGGCATTTGTGCGGTCTTGTTTTCACCTCGGCGCGGCTTAGGACGGCTGCGGGCCACGCCGTCCCAACGCGGCGCGAGCTCTCTGTGAGGAGAGTCACTAGTGACGACGAATCGACCTGCCGCGCTTCCCGCGCGTCCCCATTTTTCTTCCGGTCCCTGCGCCAAGCCTCCCGGCTGGTCGCCGCAACTCATCGATACCCGGTCGCTCGGTCGATCCCACCGCTCCGCCGTCGGCAAGGCGCGGCTGCAGGAAGCGATTGAGCGCACGCATAAACTGCTCCAGCTGCCGGCGGACTATCGCCTCGGCATCGTCCCGGCGTCGGACACCGGCGCGGTGGAGATGGCGCTGTGGTCGCTGCTCGGGCCAGCCCCCGTCACCATGCTGGCTTGGGAAAGCTTCGGCGAGGGCTGGATCACCGACGTGCTCAAGCAGCTCAAGCTCGCCGCGGACGTGCGCAAGGCCGGCTACGGCGAGCTGCCGGACCTCGGCGGCATCGATCCGGCGAGCGACATCGTCTTTACTTGGAACGGCACCACCAGCGGCGTGCGGGTGCCAGACGCCGACTGGATCGCCGACGACCGCACCGGCCTCAGCATTTGCGATGCCACTTCCGCCGCTTTCGCCCAGCGGATCGACTGGCCGAAGATCGACGTCGGTACCTTCAGCTGGCAAAAGGCGCTCGGCGGCGAAGGCGGCCACGGGATGATCGTGCTGAGCCCGCGTGCGGTCGAGCGGCTGGAGAGCCAGCCCGCCTCGCGGCCGCTGCCGAAAATCTTCCGGTTGACGAAAGGCGGGGCGCTGATCGAGGGCATCTTCAAGGGGGAGACGATCAACACACCGTCGATGCTGGCGGTCGAGGACTGGCTCGTCGCGCTCGACTGGGCCGAGGGCGCGGGCGGTCTCGATGGACTGGTGGCACGGGCGGATGCCAATGCTGCAGCGCTCGACCGCTGGGTGGAGCGATCGAGCTTTCTCGATCATCTTGCGGCGGACCCGGCGATCCGCTCCAACACGTCGGTCTGCCTGCAGTTTACCGACCGTGCGGACGCCGAAGCCAACAAGGCGCGGCAAAAGGCGATGGTAAAGCTGCTCGAAAGCGAAGAAGCCGCCTTCGACGTCGGCGCCTATCGCGACGCGCCCCCGGGGCTTCGCGTCTGGTGCGGAGCCACCGTCGACACCGCCGACATCGAAGCCCTCGGCCCTTGGCTCGATTGGGCGTGGGAGCAACGCCAATGACCGTGCGAGTCCTCATTTCCGACAAGATGGATCCGCGCGCCGCGGCGATTTTCCGTGAGCGCGGCATCGAAGTCGACGAGATCACCGGTAAGACCCCGGAAGAGCTGAAAGCCATCATCGCCGACTATGACGGCCTCGCCATCCGCTCCTCGACAAAGGTCACGAAGGACCTGATGGAAGGAGCCGACCGGCTCAAGGTCGTCGGCCGCGCCGGCATCGGGGTCGACAATATCGACCTCCCTGCGGCCACGGCTCGCGGCGTGGTGGTGATGAACACTCCGTTCGGCAATTCGATCACCACCGCCGAGCATGCGATCGCTTTGATGTTCGCGCTGGCCCGCCAGCTGCCGGAGGCGGACGCTTCGACCCAGGCCGGCAAGTGGGAGAAGAACCGCTTCATGGGCGTCGAGGTCACCGGCAAGACGCTAGGGCTGATCGGCGCCGGCAATATCGGCTCGATCGTCGCCAGCCGCGCGCTCGGCCTCAAGATGAAGGTGGTGGCGTTCGACCCCTTCCTCACTCCGGAGCGGGCGATTGAGCTCGGCATCGAGAAAGTGGAGCTCGACGAGCTTCTTCGCCGCGCCGACTTTATCAGCCTGCACACGCCGCTGACCGACCAGACTCGCGGAATCCTGTCCCGCCACAATCTCGGCAAGACCAAGAAGGGCGTCCGCATCATCAATTGCGCGCGCGGCGGGCTGATCGATGAGGCGGCGCTCAAGGATGGCCTCGACAGCGGCCATGTCGCCGGAGCAGCGCTCGACGTGTTCGAAACCGAGCCGGCCAAGAATTCGCCACTGTTCGGAACGCCGGGGTTCATTTCCACGCCGCACCTCGGCGCCTCGACCAACGAGGCGCAGGTCAACGTCGCGATCCAGGTGGCCGAGCAGATGAGCGATTTCCTGCTGCTTGGCGGCGTTACCAACGCCATCAACATGCCGTCCTTGTCGGCCGAGGAAGCGCCGCGGCTGAAGCCCTACATGGCGCTCGCCGAGAATCTCGGGAAGCTGGTCGGGCAGATCGTCGGCGGCGACATCCGGAGCGTCTCGATCGAAGTCGAGGGTGCAGCCGCCGCGCTGAACCAAAAGCCGATCACCAGCGCGGTGCTGGCAGGGTTGATGGGCACCTATTCACAAGCCGTGAACATGGTGAACGCGCCGGTGCTTGCAAAGGAACGCGGGCTCGACGTGCGCGAGGTGCGCCACGAGCGCGAGGGCGACTATCACACGCTGGTGGCGGTCGAGGTGGAGACGAGCAAGGGCACCCGCCGCGTTGCCGGCACCCTGTTCGGCAACAAGGCGCCGCGCCTGGTCGAATTGTTCGGGGTCGAGGTCGAAGCGGAACTGGACGGTTCGATGCTCTATATCGTCAACACCGACGCTCCCGGCTTCATCGGCAAGCTGGGCACCGCGCTTGGCGAGGCGGGCATCAACATCGCCACCTTCAACCTCGGCCGGCGCAAGGCCCGCGGCGATGCGGCGGCACTGGTCGCAGTAGATGGGGAGGTGGCTGCACCGGTGGTTGCCACGCTCGGCAAGCTAGACGGCGTTCTAAAGGTCGTTCCGCTGCGCTTCTGAGTGCGCGTGCGACCTTCGGCGCGCGCGTTTTCACCAAGGTTTAACCAAAATCGTGCAGACGGGCCCGGTGTTTCGAAGGGGCGTGGCATGACGACTGAGCGACTTTATGATCTGGGTGAGCGGCTGATACTGATGATCCTGGCGGCCACCTTCGTGGGGCGCTTTATACCGTACCTCGGCGAGAATCCGCATCTCTGGATCCCGATCGGCTCCGAGTTGCTAGTCGTGGCCTTCATCGTCGCGCGTCCGTGGAACTCACCGATTTCGACGCGTCCGCGCGATTTCATCATCGCCGTTGCGGGGACCAGCATGCCGATGTTCGTTGCGCCCGTCGGAGCAAGTCCCGAAAATCTGACGCTCGCCTGGGCCCTCATGCTGGGGGGTGCCTTGCTCAGCCTTTCGGGCAAGATCGCGCTCAATCGCCGCTTCGGCATGGTCGCTGCCAACCGCGGCGTTCAGGTGCGCGGCCCGTTCCGGCTCGTGCGGCATCCGATCTATGCTGGCTATGCTCTCACCCATGTCGGCTTCCTGATCGCCAATCCTTATTGGTGGAATTTCATGGTCTACGTCATTGCGTTCATGCTCCAGATCTCCCGCATCCTCGTCGAGGAGGAGACGCTGCGGAAGGACGAGGCCTACCAGAGCTATGCGCAGAAGGTGCGCTTCCGCCTCGTTCCGGGGGTCTACTAGGACGACTGGGAACGAAGGCGCCGAACTAGACGCACCGCCCCTCTCCCCCTTATGAGCCCCGCGGCAACAAGGGGACATTCGTGGGCAACGTCACTGTCATCGGCGGACAATGGGGCGATGAAGGCAAGGGCAAGATCGTCGACTGGCTCGCCAGCCGCGCCGACATGGTGGTGCGGTTCCAGGGCGGCCACAACGCCGGCCATACACTCGTCGTCGGCGACCAGACCTACAAGCTCTCGCTTTTGCCCAGCGGCATCGTCCGCGGCACGCCGTCGGTCATCGGCAATGGCGTCGTCCTCGATCCCTGGGCGCTGAAGGCCGAGGTCGAGCGGCTCGCAGGCCAGGGCATAAGCGTCACGCCCGACGTGCTGATGATTGCCGAAACCTGCCCGTTGATTCTGCCGATTCACCGTGACCTCGATGCGCTCCGTGAGGACGCCAGCGGGGCGGGCAAGATCGGGACCACCCGCCGGGGCATTGGTCCCGCCTATGAGGACAAGGTCGGCCGCCGCGCCATCCGCGTCTGCGACCTCGCTCACCTTGGCGAGCTCGATCCGCTGCTCGACCGTCTCTGCGCACATCACGATGCGCTTCGAGCGGGCTTCAACGAGCCGCCGGTGGACCGCGAGCGGCTACGCGGTGATCTGGCCGAAATCGCCGAATTCGTTCTGTCCTTCGCGCGGCCGGTTTGGCGCGACCTCGACGCCGCTTTCCGTGGCGGCCGCCGGATCCTGTTCGAAGGCGCGCAAGGCGTGCTGCTCGACGTCGACCATGGCACCTATCCGTTCGTCACTTCGTCCAACACCGTCGCCGGAACCACTGGGGCGGGCAGCGGAATGGGCCCGGGCGCGGCGGGTTTCGTGCTCGGGATCGTCAAGGCCTACACTACCCGCGTCGGCTCCGGTCCTTTCCCCACCGAGCTGGAGGACGAGATCGGCCAGCGGCTCGGCGAGCGCGGCCACGAGTTTGGCACGGTGACCGGGCGTCAGCGCCGCTGCGGCTGGTTCGATGCCGTGCTGGTGCGCCAGACGGTTGCCGTTTCCGGGGTGACTGGCATCGCGTTGACTAAGCTCGACGTGCTCGACGGCTTCGAGACGGTGCGCATCTGCACCGGCTACCGGATCGACGGCCGCGAGTTCGACTATCTGCCGCCCCACACGCTCGACCAGGCACGCGTCGAACCGATCTACGAAGATATCGAAGGCTGGCCCGGCTCCACTCGCGGCGCGCGCAGCTGGGCGGACCTTCCGGCGCGGGCAATCAAATATGTCCGCCGCATCGAAGAGCTGATCCGCTGCCCGGTGGCGCTGGTCAGCACCTCGCCCGAGCGCGACGACACGATCCTGGTGCGGGATCCGTTCGAGGGCTAACGTTCCCGCCTGCGATAGGACGCCAAATCCCGCGCCAAATGGGCACGCCGCGGCTTCCAAGTCGTCAGCAAGCGCTTGAGGTCGGCTGCATTGTCGAAATGCTGAAGCTGTCGGTGATAGTAGTTCACATATTCGAGGGCTGCGAGCAGCGTCAGGACGCCAGCAGCGATGACCGCGGGCCTCCCGCCGTGAATGGTCAAAGCCCCGGCGAAGCCCGCCGCCGCAGCCGCCGTCGTCACTAGCATCGGCCGCTGGGCGGCATCGGCAAACTTGAGCGCGCGGTCCATCGTCGTGCGGTCCCGTAACCTCAGCCGTCGGTCCAAAGCATGCCAGTAGAGCGCGCCCACGATCAGCAGCCCGCCGGCAGCGAACGCTGAAAGCGCAAATGCGAATATCTCCAACGGCTGCTTAGGTTGGCCCAACCAGTAGGCAAGGCCGGGGACAAACAGCACATTGCCCGCTTCCATCTTGGCATAGGTGCCGAAGTTCCGACGCGGGCCGGAGTGATCAGACGGTGGCAATATCGGGCGCGTCCTCGGCCTTCATGCCGACCACATTGTAGCCCGCATCCACATGGTGAATCTCGCCGGTCACTCCGCTGGCGAGGTCGCTCAGCAGGTAGAGCGCCGCCCCGCCGACGTCCTCGATTGACACGTTGCGCCGTAGCGGGCTGTTATATTCGTTCCACTTCAGAATGTAGCGGAAGTCGCCGATGCCGCTGGCTGCGAGGGTCTTGATCGGGCCGGCGGAGATGGCGTTGACGCGGATGCCCTCGGGCCCGAGGTCCATCGCCAGATATTTGACGCTGCTTTCGAGCGCGGCCTTGGCCACCCCCATGACGTTGTAATGCGGGATGACCTTCTCCGCGCCGTAGTAAGTGAGCGTCAGCAGCGATCCGCCCGGCCTCATCATCGCCCGCGCCCGCTGCACGACCGCAATGAAGCTGTAGACCGAGATGTTCATGGTCATCAGGAAATTGTCGAGGCTGGTGTCGACGAATTTCCCGCGAAGCTCGTTCTTGTCGGAATAGCCGATCGCGTGGACGACGAAGTCGAGTCTGTCCCAGCGCTCTTTCAGCGCATCGAAGGCCGCATCGAGCGCTGCCATGTCGGACACGTCGCAATCGATGAGAAGGTCGGAGCCGAGCTGCGCCGCGAGCGGCCGCACCCTTTTCTCCAACGCCTCGCCCTGATAGGCAAAAGCGAGTTCCGCGCCCTGCTCGCCGAGCGCCTTGGCGATCCCCCACGCCAGCGAACGATCGTTCGCAAGCCCCATGATCAGCCCGCGCTTGCCCTTCATCAATCCGGTCAAAGCTGTGGTCCCCCTGTCTCCGGAACGAGCTCGACATCCTCTCCGGGCTGCGGCTCCTCCACTGCGAGTTCGTCCTTGAACGGCCCGCTATAGACCTCGCCCTTTAGCGCCGTCGGTCCGCTCTCCGCTAGGGCTGCGTTCAATTCCGCGCCCATCACGACCCCGAGCCCGACGATGAAGAAGAACAGCAGAACCACCATCACGCCCGCCAGGCTTCCGTAAGTAAGCGCGTAGCCGCCGAACAGGCTGATCGTTCGCGGCAGGAGCTCGACCGTCGCCAGCCACCACAGGGTGATCAGCAGTGCTCCGGGCCATTTCTTGCAGTCCCTCCGCCGATACCGCATCGGCGTCAAAGCGAAGAACAGGGTGTAGAAGGTCAGGAACAGCATCAGCCCGGGGACGACCTGGAAGGTGCCGAGGGTGTCGCCGACTTCGGCCGCGAGGGGCAGCCAGCGCTCGATCACATGCTGGACCGAACTCAGCATCACGCTGGCCGCGAACGCGAACATCAGCAGGAACACGCAAACCAGGATGAGGAAGATCGATCCGATCCGATATTCCCAGAATGGCGCGGAGAATTTGACGCCATAGGCCCGGCGCAGAATGTCCCGGATGGTCTCGATGAAGCTGGCGGCGGTCCACAGCCCCACCGCCGCGCCGAACCACAGCAAGGGGCCGGTCCGCACACTCAGCACTTCCTCGATCGGTCCGCGCAACGTTTCGGCGGCGCTCGGCGGAAGCTCTGCAAGGATCGTCGCGACCGTGAGTGCCCGGTCCTCGACCCGCCCGAGGAGGTGCGCCACCGCGGCGGCGAGAATGAAAAAGGGGAACATCGCCAGCAGCGCGAGATAGGCGAGGTTGCCGGCGTGAATGAAGCCGTCGTTATAGACGCCCACGGCGATGCGCTTGGTGATCTCCCAAGCCTTGTTCCGCGGCTTCAGCTTCTCGGCGACATCGTGGCCATAGGCCGCTTCGATGCTCGCGAGGCGCTTTCGCCGCGCTTCGGGCGATTGGGGGGATACGTCTCTCATCCGGCTGGAGTGCTAAACCCCAAGTCCCGCCCGAGGGTTGCCACCGCCGGTCCAGCCTTCCGCGAAAGCCGACAGTTCACTGTTGTCGGCCGGCAGGTCGACCTGCACGGTCACCAGCTGATCGCCGCGCGTTCCGGACTTGCCGGTGAAGCCGCGGCCCTTGATGCGCAGCACCTTGCCGGAAGTCGCGCCCTTCGGAACCGTCAGCATCACCGGGCCGTCGGGCGTCGGCACCTTCACCTTGGCGCCAAGCACTGCTTCCTTGAGCGTGACCGGAAGGGTCAGGCGGATGTCGTCGCCTTCGCGCGCGAAGAACCGGTGCGACTGGATGGCAATCTGGACGATCCCATCGCCAGGCCCGCCGGGTCCCTGCTCGCCCTTGCCGGCCAGCCGAATTTTGGTGCCGTCCTCGATCCCTTTGGGAAGCTTGAGGTCGATGGTCTTGCCGTCCGCCAGGGTGATCCTTTGCGGCTTGAGGGTCGCCGCGTCCACGAACGGTACCTGTAGCCGATAAGCGATGTCTGCGCCCTTCTGCGGAGGCCGTCCTCGCTGGCGAAAGCCTCCGGCGCCCGCGCGGCGGCCCTGTGCCGCGCCGCCGAACAACCCTTCGAACAGGTCGCTGATGTCGGCGGCTCCGGCCCCATCAAAACCGCCGGGAAATCCCTCCTGCCCGCTGCTCGTGCCGCCCGGGCGCGGACGGCTCGACGAGTAGCCGCCGAAGCCGCCGCCGAACGGCATCTTCGGATTGCCTTCCTCGTCAAGCTCGCCGCGATCGTAGCGCGCGCGCTTGTCCTTGTCCGACAGCAGGTCGTAGGCTTGGGTGATCTCGGAGAAGCGCTTCGCCGCATTCGGATTGTCGGTGTTGCGGTCAGGATGAAGCTGCTTGGCAAGGCTGCGATACGCCTTCTTAATCTCCGCTTCGCTCGCTCCGCGCTTGATCCCTAGCCGTTGATACAGGTCCATCGTCGTCCCATGCCGCATGGACGCCGATGTTTCCAGATGGGTTGCGGGTGTGCGGACGCCAAGCCTAATGCTTCAGCCGTGAACGACCCCTTTGACATTTTCCAAGCCTGGTTCGCCGAAGCCAAAGCCAGCGAGTCCAACGATTCCGATGCGATGGCCTTCGCCAGCGCCGACGCCGAAGGCCGGCCGTCAGTGCGGATGGTGCTTCTGCGCCGGGCCGGGCCAGAAGGCTTCGGCTTCTTCACCAACCTCGACAGCCGCAAGGGAAGCGAACTGATCGCCAATCCCAACGGCGCATTGTGCATCCACTGGAAATCGCTTCGGCGCCAGGTGCGTGCCGAAGGGCGGGTCGAGCAGGTCAGCGACGCCGAGGCGGATGCCTATTTCGCCGGCCGCTCACGCGATTCGCGGATCGGGAGTTGGGCATCGGACCAGTCGCGGCCGCTCGCAAGCCGGCAGCTATTCGAGCAGCGATACGCGGAGATGCAGACGCGCTTCGACGGTGAGGACGTGCCGCGGCCCCCACGCTGGTCCGGATTTCGGCTGGTCCCCGAACGAATCGAATTCTGGAGCGACCGGCCGCACCGCCTCCACGAGCGGCGCCTGTTCACCCGCAACGGCGACGACTGGAGCGAAGGGCTGCTCTACCCTTGAGCGGCATCCATCATCACGGTCATTCCCATGGCACCGAAAGAGCATCTTTAACGTCCCGCGCGGCGATCGCCAGCGTCGCCGTGGCACTGGTGCTGATCGGCCTGAAAGTCTGGGCGTCCCTGGAAACCGCATCGATGGCGATGCTCGGGTCGCTCGCGGACAGCGGCCTCGATCTCATCGCCAGCCTGGTCGTCCTGTTTGCCGTGCGCGTTGCCGCCCAACCCGCCGATCTCGACCACCGCTTCGGCCATGGCAAGGCGGAGGCGCTCGCCGCGCTGGTGCAGGTCGTGCTCATTTCCATGTCCGCTTTGTTCATTGGCTTTCGATCAATGCAGCGGCTGGCGACCGGAGCGCAGACCAAGGACGCCGAGCTCG
Organism: Pseudomonadota bacterium; assembly: GCA_030856365.1. GTDB lineage: Bacteria > Pseudomonadota > Alphaproteobacteria > Sphingomonadales > Sphingomonadaceae > Sphingomicrobium. Next base: position 22,786 of record JALYPM010000205.1, on the reverse strand, counting down.
GCATCACCGTCTCCCTGATCGCGATGGCCTTCACCCTCGCCCTCATCGCCTACCAGCGCCACGTCGTTCGCCGCACCCAATCGGTCGCAATCGCCACGGACCGGCTCCACTACGCGTCCGATCTGCTGCTCAATCTCTCCGTCATCGCTGCACTCGCCCTCGAGCAATATGTCGGGTTGATTGGAGCGGACGCGGCATTCGGCCTGCTGATCGCCCTCTGGCTAGCCTGGGGAGCATGGAAATCGTCGAGCCACGCTCTGGATCAGCTGATGGACCGTGAGTGGCCGGACGAGCAGCGGGAGCGTTTCCTCGCGGCAGCCAGGGAATATCCGGAGCTTTCAGGCCTTCACGACCTTCGCACGCGGACCAGCGGCACTCACCATTTCGCGCAATTTCACGTCTGGGTCCCCGCGGACTGGACCGTCAGACAAGCACACGACCGCCTGGATCGGGCCGAGGCCGAGCTGTGCAGTCGCTTTCCCGCGACCGAGATCCTGATCCACCTCGACCCTGAGGGTCACACCGATCGCGAGACGATTCTTTCATCCGCAATTACGGAGAAAAGATGACTCCGATCCCCTTCTTTCAGGTCGATGCGTTCGCCGAACGACCGCTGACCGGCAATCCGGCGGCAGTGATGCCGCTTGATCGCTGGCTCGACGATGAGCTCCTCCAGGCGATTGCCTCCGAGAACAATCTCAGCGAGACGGCGTTCACCATTCCCTCACAGCAGGCCGATACCGACTTCGACCTGCGCTGGTTCACGCCGGCCGCCGAAGTCGAACTGTGCGGCCATGCGACGCTCGCCGCCGGCCATGTGCTGATGGCGGGCCAGCGAATTCGCTTCGCCACCCGATCGGGGATTCTCACCGTCACCCGCACTGGCGACTTGCTCGAACTCGACCTGCCGGCCGCGGCGCTGACCGAGGCGCGCGAGCCGGAACTGTGCGGCGCGCTCGGCCTTCCGGACCAGCCGCTGTGGCTGGCAAGCGGGTGCAACGACGCTGCGATCATCCCGCTTTCCAGTGCCGAAGCGGTCGAAGAGGTTCGGCCAGATTTCGCGGCGTTGGCTGGCATCCGCAGAATGGCGATCGTCACGGCGGCGGGCGGCGAGCAGGACATCGCCAGCCGCGTGTTCGTCCCCTACCTCGGAATCGACGAGGATCCGGTTACCGGCTCGGCGCACGCGGCGCTGGTGCCGTTCTGGGCCATGCGCCTGGGCCGCGAGAGCTTCACCGCGTTCCAGGCGAGCAGGCGAACCGGCATCCTTCACTGCCGCCTGGCGGGAGACCGGGTGATCCTCGGCGGAGGATGCCACACCGTGATCGAGGGCCATTTCCAGCTTTAGAACGCGCTAGGCAGCGACTCCCAGCCGCTGCTCGCATCCGGTGGTGGAAGTGATCCACCCGCCGCCAAGCAACCGCGTTCCTTCGTAGAACACCGCTGACTGACCGGGTGCGACGCCGAATTGGGGATGATCGAAGCGGAGAGCGTCCCCTTCGATCATGCCGGCGACGGCGGGTGCAAGCGAGCGCACCTTGGCGGTGACCTCGCGCTGTTCTTCACCGAGCCAGTTGATCTCGCCGATCCGCATCGACTCGACGGCGAGCGCCCGCCGCGGGCCGACGACAACGCGGTGCTGGTCCGGTTCAATGCGAACGACATAGAGCGGCTCGCTCTGCCCGCCGATATCGATGCCGCGACGCTGGCCGATGGTGAAGTGGACGACCCCGCGATGGCGGCCGATCACCCGTCCCTGCATATCGACGATGTCGCCTGGTGCTTCGGTCTGCGGCCGCAGCCGCTTGACCAGCGACGCATAGTCGCCGTCGGGCACGAAGCAGATGTCCTGGCTGTCGGGTTTCGCCGCGACCGGAAGATCAAGTTCTGCCGCCATGGCGCGAACATCGCTTTTCGGCAGGTCACCGAGCGGGAAGCGCAGGAAGGCGAGCTGCTCGCGCGTGGTGCCGTAGAGGAAGTAGCTCTGGTCGCGGGCCGGGTCGGCGCCCTTGTGAAGTTCGACTCGGCCGTCGTTGACGACCCGCCGGACATAGTGACCGGTCACCAGGCAGTCGGCACCAAGGTCCCGGGCGAAGGCGACAAGGTCGACGAACTTCACGCCCTGGTTGCACAGCGAACAGGGGACTGGTGTCCGCCCCTGCGCATATTCGTCGGCAAAGCGGTCGATGACGCTGCTTTTGAAGCGGCTTTCAAAGTCGAGCACATAATGAGCGATGCCAAGCCGGTCCGCGACCTGCCGCGCGTCGTAAATGTCCTGGCCCGCGCAGCAGGAGCCGGGTCGGCGCACCGCTTCGCCATGATCGTAAAGCTGCATCGTGACGCCGATTACCTCGGCACCGCTGCGTGCCGCGAGCGCGGCCGCAACCGAACTGTCGACGCCGCCGGACATGGCGACGACGATACGCGCTTCGCCGCTGGGGCGAGAAAGGCCGAAATCGATCTGCATCGGGAGAGTGCTCGCGGCTCTTTACCCGAATTTCACTCCTGAAGCCTAGACCGGCTGAAAGGCGCAATGGGCAGGAGCGGTGGATTGTCGCGATTCGATGGGAAGCTCGACCCTGCGGGCGAAGCAATCGTCGCTGCGTCCGAGCTGCTCGCCGCTCTGGGCCCGGAGGAAGCCAGCGAACAGCAGCGCCACAGCGTCATCGCGCTGAGCCTTTCCGGCGACGAGGGCTGGAAACAGGCCCTGCTGGTGATGGGCGGCGCTTTCGCGCCGGACGTCGCGCGGGCCAACGGAAGGGACAAAGTGGGAAGCTGTGACCGGTAAATTAACCACTGGGTTTCAGAATATCTTCAATGGCCGGGGGTTAAGCCCGGCAAATCGACCAATGATCAAGCGAGTTTGACGAGAATATGCTCGAGAACCAGAAAATCCGGCCAGCACAGGTCATCGGCCCGCTCGGCGAGCCGCTGACGCTCGACTCGCTGCCGCCGTCTTCCACCACCCGCTGGGTCGTGCGCCGGAAGGCGGAGGTCGTGGCCGCTGTCACCGGCGGACTCCTGACCGTTGACGAGGCGTGCGCGCGCTACACTTTAAGCCTCGAAGAGTTCACCAGCTGGCAACGCGCGGTCGACCGCAGCGGCATGCCGGGCCTTCGCGTCACCCGAATCAAGCACTACCGCGACGTTCACGAGCGCCAGCAGCGCTACTGAGGTTCGTTACCGGGCTTTCCGAACCCGGCGGAGCTGCGGAACGCCGAGCGGCCGCGCGCCGATCCACTTTACAGACCGTTCCTAATCCGGAACAAGACTCGTGCATCACGCGTCTAGATGCCGGAAGGCCGCCGCGTATCAATCTGGCGGCCAAACAGGAGGGAAAGCTACATGATTGGCATCTTAATCTGGCTGGTAGTTGGCGGTATTGTGGGCTGGCTCGCCAGCATCGTCATGCGCACCGACGCCCAACAGGGTATCCTGCTCAACATCGTCGTCGGCATCATCGGCGCATTCCTCGCCGGCCTGATCCTCGGCGGCGGCTCGATCAACGATGGGGTTACGGTCGAGAGCTTCCTTTATTCGCTGCTCGGCGCGATCGTCCTGCTGGCGATCGTCAACCTGGTTCGCCGCGGCTCAGTCCGCTAAGCGCTCAGCCAGAACGATTAGGGCCGCGTGGGGATTGCCCCGCGCGGCCCTTTCTTTAGCTCCGGATTGGCGCTTCAGCGGAGCTCGAAGCTCATCGCGATGCTGACCTGCAGCTTCTGCTCGCCCGGATCAATTTTCGAGTCGGCGGCGCCCTGGGCCATTTCCGCCCGCGCCATGTAGGGCATGGGCGGCGGGACCGAATATCCGCCGCTTTCGCTAACCGACAGCAGCCGGACCACCCTCATCCCGAGCGAGCGAGCGTAAAGCTCCGCCCTGGCGCGCCCGACCGCGATTGCATTCGCACGTGCCTCGTCGAGCGCGCTTTCGGGCTTGTCGATGGTCAGGGTCGGACCATTGATCTGGTTGGCGCCCTGGGCGACCAGTGCGTCGAGGATCTGCCCGGTCGAGCGGATATCCCGGAAGCGGACGCTGACCTGGTTGGACGCGGTGTAGCCGATCAGCTGCGGCGGCTGATTTTCCACATAGCGATATTCGGGATTGAGGCTGATCTGGCTGGTCTGAATGTCGCGATCGGCAATGCCGGCACGGCGAAGCGCGGCGCGGACCCGCTCCATCCGGGCCGCATTCTCCTGAAGCGCTGCCGTAGCCGTACTCGACCGCGTCATTACGCCGGCGCTGACGATGGCGATGTCCGGTACCCGCGTCACCTCGCCGGTCGCGCTGATGTCGAGCCGTGTGCCGCCAAGCGGCTGCACGATCGCGTTGGTCGTCTGCGCAAACGCCATTGCAGGCGCGGTGCTTGAACCGATCGCCAAAGCGAGGAGGAACTTGTTCATGTCAGTGCTCCCTGGTTGTTACTGGTGCGGAATGTTGCCCGCTGGATGCACTTTACATGAATGGGCGTAGCACCGCAGCCTAACGGCGGCGGCGTCCCAGTACGACTCGATAGATCAGCAGCAACAAGAACGCGCCGACGATCGCGGCAACGAAGCCCGCGCCTTCACCCGCCCCATACCAGCCGACAGCCTGGCCGATGAAGCCGGCCAGCAGGGCTCCGGCAATCCCCAGCAGGATGGTGATGATGCAGCCGCCCGGATCCTTGCCCGGCATCAGCAGCTTGGCGATTGCCCCGGCGAGCAGACCGATGACGATCCAGCCGATTATCCCATAATTTTCCATCATGCCGCTTCCCCTTTACAGTGCTCGCGCGCATTATCGCGCCGCCACCTTCGCCCTGCCAACGTGCATATGCGGCACAGGTGCCGCCGTTGGTCGAAAAACTATGGCAACAAAAATCGTGCAGGTCTCTGTTGCGAGAGGTGACCTATTCGCGTAATACAGTGAACTGAACACCGCTCGGACCGCGATCAAGGCGAAAGAATGTTGACGATGACCCGGGAAAATTCCTCCTTCAAGAGCTCCGACACCCTAGTGGTGGTGGACCGTTCACGGCGCAAGCGGCTCGCGCTGATTGCCGCCGCGGTGGTTGGCGTGATCGCCATCATCGCCGCCTTCATGTTGATGGGCGGTGAAGAAGCACCATCAGGTGCGGCGGCCGGCGCCGGTGGCCGTGGCGGACAGATCCCGACGGTGACCGTCGTCGTGCCCGGTCAAAGTCAGGTCGCCCGCACCGTCACCGCCAGCGGCGCGCTCGCTGCGCGCCGCGACCAGCCCGTCGGCGTCGCCGGCGAGGGCGGTCAGGTCAGCCGGGTGCTGGTCGATGCCGGCAGATGGGTGAACGCGGGCCAGGTGCTCGCCACCGTCGAGCGCTCCGTGCAAAACCAGGAGGCGGCGCAGCTTTCAGCGAGCATCCAGGTTGCCCGCGCCGACGCGGCGCTTGCCCAGAATGAACTCGAACGCGCTCAGGCCCTTTCCGGCCGCGGCTTCATTTCCAAGGCGGAGATCGACCGCAAACGCGCGGCGCGCGATGCCGCATCCGCGAGGGTCCGGGTCGCCCAAGCACAGCTTGGCGCAGCGCGCGCCCGCATCGGCCGCCTCGACATCAAGGCGCCGACCAGCGGCTTGATCCTCGAACGCAATGTTGAAGTTGGCCAGATCGTCAGCGCCGGCTCCGGAGCTTTGTTCCGGATGGCGAGCGGCGGCGAGATGGAACTGCGAGCGAACGTTCCGCAGCAGGATCTCGCCTTCGTCCGCCCGGGGATGGCGGTAAGCGTCACTCCGATCGGTCTCGACCGCAGCTTTGCCGGCTCCGTCTGGCAGGTTGCCCCGGTGATCGACCCCGAGTCGCGGCAGGGCGAGGTGCGAATCGCCATTCCCTACGACTCAGCGATTCGCCCCGGCGGCTTCGCGGAGGCGCGGATCGGCGCCGGCGGCAGCACTGCGCCGCTGCTGCCGCAGAGCGCCGTACTCAGCGACGAAAAGGGCAATTACGTCTACATCATCAATGCCAAGAACGAGGTCGAACGCCGCAACGTCCGCATCGGTGGGGTGGACGATTCGGGAGTGACGATTGCCGAAGGGTTGAGCGGCCAGGAGGCGGTGGTGCTGTCGGCCGGCCCGTTCCTCAATCCGGGGCAGAAAGTCAGCCCGAAGCGCCAGGCCGCACGCTGACGCTGACCGCTAGAAGAGTTCTGAAACCATGAACTTCCGCAACATCTCATCCTGGTGCATCCAGAATCCGGTTCCGCCGATCGTGCTGTTCGTCGGCCTGATGCTGGCCGGGATCGTCGCCTTCATGGGGATGAGCGTCAATAATAATCCGGACATCGATTTCCCGGCCGCCGAAGTGAACATCTCCCAGCCGGGTGCTGCCCCGACGGAGATGGAGAACCAGATCACCCAGAAGGTCGAGGCCGCGATCCGCAGCGTCGACGGCGTGGAGGAGATCAACTCCAGCGTCCGCGAAGGCAATAGCAACACTTTCGTCCAGTTCGAGATCGGCACCCCGACCGATCGAGCAATCAACGAAGTCCGCGACGCCATTTCGCAAATCCGGGGCGACTTGCCGGACGGCATCCTCGAGCCGCAGATCAACCGCGTCGATATCTCCGGCGACCCGATCCTGTTCGTAGCGGCAGAGACGACCGACATGACTCTCGAGCAGCTGTCGTGGTTTGTCGACAACAACGTTTCGCGGCGACTCCTGAGTGTGGAGGGCATTGCCGCCGTCACTCGCGAAGGCGGCGTCGACCGTAACATCCGGGTCATCCTCGAGCCCGCCGCGCTGCAGGCGCAGGGAATCACCGCGGCGCAGGTCAACCAGCAGCTTCGCCAGACCAACCTCAACGCCACGGGCGGCCGCGCCGAAATCGCCGGCTCCGAACAGTCGGTGCGCGTCCTCGGCAACGCCCGCACCGCGTACGACCTGTCCCAGACACAGATTGCGGTGCCCGGCGGCCGCACCGTTCGCCTCGTCGACCTCGGCCAGGTCCGCGACGCCTATTCGGAGCAGCGCACCATCGCCAAGATGAACGGCCGCCAGGTGATCAGCTTCAACGTTCAGCGCTCGAAGGGCTCGTCGGAAGTTACCGCTTATGACGAGGGTTGGAAGGAATTGCGCGCAATCGAGAAGGATGATCCGCGGATCCGCTTCGTCGAGATCATCAATCAGGTCGATTACACCAAAGCGCAGTACAAGTCGGCAATGCTCGGCCTGATCGAAGGCGCAGTCCTCGCGGTCCTTGTGGTCCTGCTGTTCCTCCGCGACTTCCGCGCGACGATGATTTCAGCGGTCGCAATCCCGCTCTCGGCCATTCCCGCCTTCTGGTTCATGAGCATGATGGGCATCACGCTGAACGGCCTGTCCCTGTTGGCGCTGAGCCTCGTCGCCGGAGTTTTGGTCGACGATGCCATCGTCGAGATCGAGAACATCGTCCGGCACATGCGGATGGGCAAGAGCGCCTATCAGGCGTCGATGGACGCCGCGGACGAGATCGGCCTCGCCGTGGTCGCCACGACCATGGCGATCGTCGCCGTGTTCCTGCCGGTTGCGCTGATGCCCGGCATCTCCGGCCAGTTCTTCAAAAGCTTCGGCTACACCGTCGTCATTGCGGTGATGATGAGCCTGTTCGTCGCCCGAATGATCACGCCGCTGATGGCCGCTTACTTCCTCAAGGCCCACGGCGTGCAGGAACACGCCAGCGGCAAGGCAATGGACAAATATCTCGGTGTCCTTCGCTGGAGCTTGGATACGCGCAAGGCCGAAGCCTATCGCGCACGTCATCCCGGCTTCGCCCACGGTGCCTGGTCGCTGATTCGCGACCACCGGATATGGATGGTCGGAGCCGGTCTCGGCGCGTTTGTGATTCAGGGCATCCTGTTCGCCACGCTTTCCATGTCATTTCAGCCGCCGTTGAACCTCGACTTCTCGCGCGTGCGGATCGGAATGCCGCCGGGAACCACCCTCGAGCAGACCGCTGACGTGGTCGACCGGGCCGCGACCATCGTCGAGAAGGACCCTGCCGTCGATCGCGTCTTTCAGCGGATCTACACCGGAGCGGGCTTCCTCAACATCGTCCTCAAGCCGGACCGCGAGGTTACCTCAGTCGAGTTCGAGCGCAGCCTGACTCCGATGCTGTCGCAGATCGCCGACGCACAGGTCAATTTCATCAGCCAGAGCGGGGGCGGTCCTGGGGGCGGCGGGCGTGACATCACCCTCTACCTGGGTAGCGATAATCCCGAGTTGCTGAATGCGACCGCCAACAAGATCGTCGACGAAATGGCGACACTGTCGGAAGTGCGCGCTCCCCGCGTCCAGGGTGACCTTGTCCGCCCCGAAATCACCATCACTCCGCGTTTCGACCTTGCCGCGGACCTTGGCGTCACCACCGCGGCGCTGAGCCAGACGATCCGCATCGCCACCTTGGGCGACATCGCCCAGAACAGCGCAAAATTCTCGCTCGCCGACCGTCAGGTGCCGATCACCGTTTCAATCTCCGAGAGCGCGCGCCGGGACCTGTCGGTGCTCGAAAATCTGCCGGTTCCTACCGCGAGCGGGGGATCGGTGCCCCTCAAGTCGATTGCGGAGATCGGCTTCGGGTCAGGACCGACAACCGTTCAGCGGACCAATCAAATCCGGCGGATCGCGATCGGCGCCGACCTCTCGCCAGGGCTGGTGTCCGGCGACGCGTGGAAGACGATCAATCAGCTCCCTACCGTAAAAACCCTGCCCGATGGCGTTCAGACGATGGAGCTGGGTGATTCGAAATGGCAGGCCGAGCTGCTCTATTATTTCGCGCTCGCACTCGGGTCGGGCGTGCTGCTGGTGTTCGCCGTCCTGGTCCTGCTCTACCGCCGCTTCCTGTCGCCGTTCGTGAACATGGGATCGCTGCTCCTCGCGCCGCTTGGCGCGGCGGTCGGCCTGCACCTCACCGGCAATCCGGTGTCGCTGCCGGTCCTGATCGGCATCCTCATGCTGTTCGGGATCGTCGCCAAGAACTCGATCCTGCTGGTCGATTTCGCGGTCGAGATGATGAACCACGGAATGGAGAAGAATCAGGCGATCATCGAGGCCGGCCACAAGCGCGCCCAGCCGATTGTGATGACCACCGTCGCGATGGTCGCCGGCATGGTCCCGATCGCCATCTCCCTCACCGGCGACGCCAGCTGGCGGGCGCCGATGGGCACCACGGTGATCGGTGGCCTTATCTTCTCGACAATCCTGACACTGCTGCTGGTCCCCGCCTATTTCTCGATCGCCATCGATCTTGAGGGCTGGATCGCAGGCAAGTTCAACCGGTTCATCGGCGACGACGCCACCCGAACACCCGATCCCGTCCCGGCGGAGTGATTTCGTGGGCCGGGGCGGCTAAGACCCGGCCATGAGTTCGCGAGCCCTTGCACGCTTCAACCCCGCCCAGCCTGGAGCTACGGGGATGAAGGTGGCTGCAACCGGCCTGCTGCTGGTGATGGCGGCGGTGTTCTTCGCCGCCCGCAGCCTCGAGGACAGCTACCCGGCCCTCGGCTACGTCAAAGCGTTTGCGGAGGCCGCGATGGTCGGCGGCCTCGCCGACTGGTTCGCAGTGACCGCCCTGTTCCGCCATCCGCTCGGCCTGCCGATCCCGCATACGGCCATCATCCCGCGCAACAAGGATCGCATCGGCGAGTCGCTGGCCAATTTCCTGCGCGAGAATTTCCTCATCGCCCGCGTCGTGGCGCGGCGGATGCGCAACATCGACGTTGCCGGCGCCGCCGGGCGCTTCCTGCGCGCTCCCGAGGGCGAAGGCAGTCGCATCCGCCACGGCGCGTCGCGCGTGATCGCCGACATCTTCGAGAGCCTCGACGACGAGCGGCTTGGCGGCATTTTCAAGAGCGCGATGTCGTCCCGGATGCGCAAGATGGAAATGTCGCCGCTGCTCGGCCATGCGCTGGCCTCGGCGATCAACGAAGACCGTCATGTCCCGATGCTCGAGGCCGCGATCCGCTGGGTGGCGGGAGCTCTCGATGCCAACGAACCGCTGATTCGCGAGATGGTCCACAAGAAGGCGAACTGGGCGCTGAAGCTCGCCGGGCTCGACGCCAAGCTCGCCGACTCCATTGTCACCGGCTTGCGCAAGCTGACCGTCGAGATGTCGACCGACCCGGCACACCCGGTCCGGAAGAAGGTCGAGGAGGCTTTGGTCCAGCTCGCCAACGACCTCCAGACCAATAACGAGACCCGCGCCAAGGTCGAGCAGATGAAGGAGCAATTGCTCGACAACCGATCCGTCAGCCTGTGGCTCGACACCATCTGGCAAAAGGGCCGGGAGGCGATCATCCGCTCCGCGCGCAATCCCGATGCGGCAATGGCAGGCAAGCTGGGGGAAGTGCTCCGCTCAATGGGCAAAACGCTGGAAAGCGATCCCCGCATTCGGCGTGCGATCAACCAGTTCGCGCGCCGCGCCGTCGCGGGAATGGCCGCGAGCTACGGCGGATCGATCGTCAAACTGGTGTCCGAAACGGTCCGCGGCTGGGATGCCCGAACGATTACCAACCGGCTCGAGCAGGCAGTTGGCCGCGACCTCCAATATATCCGGATCAACGGAACTTTAGTGGGGGGGCTGGTCGGCCTCGCCCTCCACGCAATCGACGCGCTCTAGCCGGTGCTCCGCCGCTCGATGGTGGCCCCCACCGCGCTCAGTTTCTCTTCCAGCCGCTCGTAGCCGCGGTCGAGGTGATAGACGCGCAGCACTTCCGTTTCGCCCTCCGCCGCCAGGCCCGCGAGCACCAGGCTCATCGAGGCGCGAAGATCCGTTGCCATCACCTGCGCGCCGGTTAGCTTCTCCACCCCGTGGACGATCGCCGAGCGGCTGCGCACGTCGATCTCGGCGCCCATGCGGCGAAGCTCCGGCACGTGCATGTAGCGGTTTTCGAAGATGGTCTCCTCGAGGAAGCTCTCCCCCTCCGCTAGCGCCAGCATCGCCATGAACTGTGCCTGCATGTCGGTCGGAAAACCCGGAAAGGGCGCCGTCGTCAGCGCGATCGGCCGCAGCTTGCCGTCGGCGCTGACCTTGACCCCCGTCTCGCAGAATTCAACGACCAACCCGCAATGTGCCAGTGCGTTGACGATCGCCAGCATGTCGTTGGGACGGGCGCCGACGAGTTCGATCGAGCCGCCGGTAATTCCCGCGGCGCAGGCATAGCTCCCCGCCTCGATCCGGTCGGGCATGACTTCATAGGTGGTGCCGTGAAGTCCCTCGACGCCGTCGATGACGAGGTGGCTTGAGCCGATCCCTTCGATCTTGGCGCCCATCGCAACCAGCAGATTACAAAGGTCGGCGATCTCCGGCTCGCGCGCGGCGTTGAACAATTGGGTGCGGCCGGTGGCGAGCACCGCGGCCATCACCGCATTCTCAGTCGCGCCGACCGACACCACCGGGAAACTATAGTCGCCGCCGGACAATCGGCCCTTGGGCGCCGTCGCCTTCACGTATCCAGCAGCGAGCTCGATCTCCGCGCCGATGCATTCGAGCGCCTGCAGGTGAAGGTCGATCGGCCGGTCGCCGATCGCGCAGCCGCCGGGCAGCGATACCGTCGCTTGCCCGGCCCGCGCCAGCATCGGCCCGAGCACCAGAACCGAGGCGCGCATCTTTCGGACCATGTCGTACGGTGCGACCGTCGAGGCGATGTCCTTGGCCTGCAGCGTCATCCGCCGGCCGAACTCGCCTGTCTTCACGCCCTCCACTTTGGTCGAAACGCCAAGGCCATTGAGCAGATGCCCGAAGCTGTCGACGTCGGCCAGGCGCGGGAGGTTGGCGAGCGTCAGCTTCTCATCGGTGAGCAGCGCGCAAGGGAGCAAGGTCAGCGCCGCGTTCTTCGCGCCGCTGATCGGGATCTTGCCCTCGAGCCTGTTGCCCCCCCGGATCCAGATACTGTCCACCGGCGCGCTTTAGCCGCTTCTACCCTGCCCGCAAGAGAAGGGCCGCTAGGCCTTTTCGAGCGTGCACTGCAACGGGTGCTGGTTTTCCCGCGCGAAGTCGACCACCAGGCTGACCTTGGTTTCGGCGACTTCGTAGGTGAAGACACCGCACACGGCGACGCCCTGCTGATGGACCTGAAGCATGACGCGTGTCGCGTCTTCGAGACTCATGCTGAAAAACTGCTGCAGGACAAGAACGACGAACTCCATTGGAGTGTAGTCGTCGTTCAGCATCAGCACCTTGTAATTGGACGGCTTCTTGGTGCGCGGCCGCGTGCGCGTGGCAACGCCGGTCTCGATATCCTCAAGCCCATCGCCGCGCCCCGGCTCATCGCCCGCCATCTTCACTCGAGAAATCATGTTGGCCCTGAATATGGCAAGCCGCCAAGCTCCCGCAAGCCGCGTCGAACCGGCTTCGGCGCAAAAAAAAGCGGCCACCCCGAAGGATGGCCGCCAGTATTGCCTGATGGGGAGGGGAGAGATCAGGCAACGAACCGGTTGAAACGCTCAGCGGCGACGCTGGTGCGGTTCGAGATCGGCTGGAAGGCTTCGCCGGCCAGCTTCACGAAAGTCTCGGTCAGGCGCGAGCTTTCGGCGACCATGCGGTCGAACGAAGCGCGGGCGAATTCGCCCTGCAGCTGGACGAATTCGGTCGGCGACTTCGCCTCGGCAAGAGCGCGGACCGCGTCGGCAGCCTGCTCGACGCCGTTACGGGTCGAGGACACCAGGTCCTGACCGAGCGAGCGAGCGCCTTCGGCAGCGATGCGACCGGACTCGGCGAGAGCCTCGACGTTCTCACGGGTGAGATCAGCCATTTCCTCGGCCGCCTTCTGCGAACGACGGGCGGCATCCTGGCCGCGCTCACCGGCGTCGGCGAACAGCGCCTGGAACGGTGCGGCGGTCGGTGCCGAAGTGAAAGCTGCAAAAGCGGGGTTGTTCTGGAAATTCACGGTGTCGGTCCTCTCATTGCGGCTAGCCGAAGCGGCCTTGCGGGCGCCGGTGTTGCGAGCCGTCTTGGCAGCGGTGCGGGCGGCAGTCGCCTTGCGGGCGCCGGTTTTGCGCTTAGTGCTCTTGCGCGCAGTGGTCGCTTTTGCGGCGCCCCTGGTGCGGCGGGCGGTCTTTGCACGCTCGCGCTTGGCGACCTGAGCGGTCTCCTTGGCGACCTTCTCGGCGGTGTCCGCGACGGCGACGGCGACCTTGGCCGGAGCGGCGGCAGCGGCGTCAGCCTGGTTGTTCTTGATGTCGGCCATGATATAAATCTCCTCTGTTGCAGTGCAACATAGAGGGTGCAGTGCGCCATTTCAAGAGTCTTTTTGCTGCAGTGCAGCAGAGCCCCGCTTGACGAGCCGAGGGACGCAACGGCAAGAGCGGCCATGGACCCCGATCTGCCTACGCGCCGTCGTCGCGGACTATTGATAGTCCTTTCGTCGCCCTCGGGGGCGGGCAAGACCACGATCTCGCGGATGCTGCTCGATTCGGACGAAGGCGTGACGATGTCGATCTCGGCAACAACACGACCAAGGCGGCCGGGCGAGTCTCACGGCACTGACTATCACTTCGTTGACGATGCCGAGTTCGACCGCATGATCGCCGCAGGCGAGTTCGTCGAATGGGCCTATGTGTTCGGCTATCGCTACGGAACTCCCAAGGCACCCGTGAAGGCGGCTCTGCGCGAAGGACGCGACATCCTGTTCGACATCGATTGGCAGGGCGCTCGTCAGCTCGAGCCGGACTTCGGCGAGCATCTCGTCACCATCTTCCTGCTACCGCCGTCGATGGCGGAGCTGGAGCGACGGCTGCGCGCTCGCGGCACCGATTCCGAAGATGTCATCTCCGACCGCATGCGCCGCGCGACTGACGAGATCGAACATTGGGCCGAGTATCAGTATGTGCTGGTCAATCTCGAAATGGGCGAGTGCCTGGAAAAAGTTCGCTCGATCGTCGCCGCGGAGAGATCAAGACGGGTCCGGCAGACTGGACTGCACCCGTTCGTCCAGGATCTCGTCGGCCCCGCGCACTAGGCATCGAGCAATTCCAGGAACCTGGCGGCGGCGAAAAAATCCTGCCGTCGGTTCTCCAGCGCCACCACCGCTTCCGCGTCCAGCCCCCATTGTTCGAGCTGCCAGCGGTCATCGATGGTGACGGCGTCCCAGGCCTGCTGCGTGCTGTACTTAAGCTCGAGGAGCGCGAGCGCGGCGAGGAGTGAGCCTCCGATGGTCACCAGCGGCGACAGCGCAGCCAGTCGAAATGGCTCCAGGATCGCGATTGCGTGAGCGAGCCGCTCGATCGTCGGAGCGGGCTGCGCGACATGCATGATGCTGCGGGTAGTGGCGAAGTCCACATCGAAACGCCGGCGCCCCCAGCCAAGAAGCGCGTCCCAGCTCTGCTCTTGCCATTCGACTAGCGGCTGCGGTCCTTCCGCCCGATAGCAAGCAAGGTCCGCCTCGGCATAGCGAGCAAGGCCTGCAGCGAACCCCTCCTTGTCGGGACCGACCTGGTCGATCGCCGCATTGGCGAGTCCGGTGAGCGGCATCGTGCCAGGGTCGATGCGATCCTCCACGGCCTCCCACTCGGCCGCGACTGCTTTTGCCAGCGTCTCGTTTGGCAATAGCAGCGCAGCCCGTGCCGGAGTCCGCACCGGCCGCCCGTCGAGATGGATCGAATAACCGCCCTCCTCCGCAACCACGGCGACGGCCTTCCAGAAGCGCTTCACCTGTCCTCGCGATCCCAGGCCGCCTTGAGCATCTTGGGCGCAAGCACCGCGTCGACCGCTCCAAGAATGGCAACGATCCCGCCGACGAGCGGCCAGCCGCCTTCGCGCAGGATGCCGGTGAGGGCGATCGCGATCCCCAAGAAGAACAGGGCAAGCCCCACGAGCCGCACCAGCGCGAACAGGTGGAAACGCTTCTTCCACTTCTCCTCGTCGGTCATTGCGTTTTTTCCATTAGTAGCCCGAGGACGTCCATCGGCCGATCGGCCACGCCCACTGCTCCCGCGGCAAGCAGATCCTCGGCATTATGATAACCCCAGCCGGCTCCGATGCCGCGCGCTCCGGCGGCGACGGCCATGCCCATGTCGAACGCCGTATCGCCCACGACGATCGTGCTCTCGGGGGAGGCGCCAGCGTCCGCCATCGCCAGCAGCGCCATCGACGGGTGCGGCTTTGACGGGTGGCGGTCGCCGGTCTGGAGCGAGATGAATCGTTCGGATAAGCCGTGGCATCGCAGGCAGTGATCGAGGCCGCGATCCGACTTGCCGGTCGCGACCGCGAGCAGCCAGCCGTCCGCCTCCAGCACGGCGAGCAGTTCGGCGATGCCCGGATACAGCGGCTCCTCCACCCGCCCCTGGCTGCGCGCCTGGATGAAGGATTGCTTGTAGGACTCGGCAATCGCCGCATGATCGGCCGGAGACGCGTCGGGAATCAACGCGGCAATTGCCTGCACCAGGCTCAACCCGATCACCCGTTGCGAGATTTCCGGCGGCGGCGCGATCAGCCCGTGACGGGCGAAGCTTTCACGAAGCGCCGCGTGGATCGGCGCTCCGCTGTCGACCAGCGTTCCGTCGCAATCGAAAATCGCGAGCCGGTTCATCACCGTCGCCGCTCCTGCGTACCACGCGAGCGCCGCTCACCCTTGCGCTCGCGCCGCCGCGCCTTGGCCGCGGCAGCCACGCGCCGCTCCTTTACCTCGGCACTGTCGGCCGGCTTTGGCGTGTCGAGCGGAAGCATCTCGCCGGCCATCTGCTCAAATCCGAGCGTTGCCAGGCTGTCGGCGAAGTGCGGAGAGAGATCGGCGGTGACATCGATCGCCCCGCCGCCGCCGGGCGAATCAATGCGGATCCGCCGCGCGTGGAGGTGCAACTTGCGACTGATCCCGCCGGTGAGAAAGGCTTCCGGCCCACCATATTTCGCATCGCCGACGATCGGGTGGCCGATCGCCGCCATATGCGCGCGTAACTGGTGAGTGCGGCCGGTCAGCGGCTGAAGCTCGACCCAGGCGGCGCGATTGCCGGCGCGGTCGATCAGCCGCCAGCGCGTCCGCGACGGCAGCCCTTCCTCCTCGTCGACATGCATCTTCTCGCCCCCGCTGCCGGGCTGCTTGGCCAGCGGCAGGTCGATCAGCCCCTCGCCGGGCGAAGGGACGCCGACCACCAATGCCCAATAGACCTTGCGCGCGGTGCGGCCGGAAAAGGCCTTGGCGAAATGCCCCGCCGCCCGCGCGCTCCGCGCCACCAGCAGTGCCCCCGACGTATCCTTGTCGAGGCGGTGGACCAGCTTCGGCCGGTTACCCTCGTCGTCGGCGAGCCCGTCGAGCAAGCGGTCGAGATGCTGGTGAGTCTTGGTGCCGCCCTGGGTCGCCAGTCCGGGCGGCTTGTCGAGCACGAACGCATGGGCGTCGCGGTAAATGACCATGTTACGGACTATCTCCGCTTCCTCGTCGGTGAGCGGATCGATCTTGCGCTGCGGGCGGGCCTCTCTCGCCGGCGCCGCTTCGGGCGGGGGCACGCGGATTTCCTGCCCTGCCTCGATCCGGTCGCCGGGCGCGGCCTTCTTGCCGCCCAGGCGCAGCGCCCCGGTTCGCGCCCAGCGCGACACGATGTTGAAGCTGACGTCGGGCATGTGCCGCTTGAACCAACGGTCGAGCCGGATGCCGTCGTCGTCTTCGGCGACGATGAAGGTGCGAAATTCGGTCACGGCGCGCCGATTAGCCGATGCTAGCCCTCGCGTCCCGCCCAATGTTGAAACGCCTGCTGCTGGAGCCTGCGGATGAGCTTCGCGGCGTCCGGGCCCTCCCATATACCGGTGTAGCCGTGCGCCTTGGCGCAGCCGACCCACCAGCCTTGCCCCGGAAGGCCGTCCGACTGGCGCACGACCAGCACGGCCAGCTCCGGCTCGCCCCGCTCGCCAGCTTCTTCATCGATCGCGGTCAGCACCTTGCACAGCGCCCGCATCTTCGGCCGCGTGAACCCATGGCCGAGCATCGCGAGCACTTCGGAGTATGTCACCGGCTCGCCGGCGCGGGCGGCGGCAACCAAAATCGCGCGCACCTCCGCCGGATCGGCGAGGGCTCCGGCGCCGCTCATCCCTCCGGCTGATCGGCGACCGGGCTCAATTCGTAAACGTCCAGCTTGGACGTCCCCTGCGGCCACGGGATTACCAGTCGCCATTTGAACGGCGCGAAGCGCTCGAACACGCCGGCGACGTCGCGTTTGGAATTGTCGCCGTAGGCAAGCGGCTCTTTTTCCGCATCGCGAGCGATCGTCCCGAGGAAGATCAGACGGTCGCCGCGGTCGTCGGCCCACAGCCGCCCCGCCGGCCGCTCGCTGCCCGTCTGCTTGACGATGGTCAGGAGGTCGCCCTCAACCTCGACATAGCAGAAGAAGGGTTGAAATTTCTCGAACGCGGGGACCTTGTTGGTCGTGCGGCCGAGACGGACCAGGCGGCAATTGTAGCTGCCGGGCGTAGGTTCGGGGCGAGCGAGCGCTGCGCGCGGCTGGAGCAGATCGCCCTCCACCGCGACCTCGCCTCGGTTGCGCCTGCCGGCCTCCGCAAGCGCTGTCGCCCAGGCGATGCCGATGCGATCGAGACGGCTCTCGTCCGCTTCCGTCGCAACGGGCCGCCAAGCGTCCGATTTGGTCGGCGGCTCGATACTGACCACTGGTTGCGGGCCGTCCTTCTTGGTCGCGCAGCCGCTGAGTGTGGCTGCGGCCGCCGCCGCAATCAGGCAAGCGCGCAAAATGGCGGAAATCGGCTGGGTCACGCCTGCGTAGGTGCCACCGTGACCGATGACATGCAACCAACGCGCGCTTCATCATAAGCTTTGACTATGGGCTCATCGCCGCTAGGCGCGCGCCGGATGAACGCTGCGCCCCAAGAAGACTCGGCTCGCGAAACGGCTCGCCGGGGACTGCTGTTCGGATTTGTCGCCTACGCTTTGTGGGGTGTGCTGCCGATTTACTTCAAGGCGATCGACGAGGTCGCGGCAATCGACATCGTCGCCCACCGCGTGCTGTGGTCGCTACCCTTCCTTGCCTTGTTGCTATGGTTCAGTGGCGGCGTCGCGGAAGTCCGGCGGGTGCTTCGGGAGCGCCGGACGATGGCGCTGCTGACGCTGACGGCCGCGCTCATCGCGATCAACTGGCTGCTCTACGTCTATGCGGTGACCAGCGGGCACATTCTTGCCGGTAGCCTCGGCTATTACCTCAACCCGATCGCCAACGTGCTCCTCGGCCGCTTCATCCTCAAGGAGCCGCTCTCGCGGCTACAATGGGGAGCAGTCGTCCTCGCCGGGGCAGGGATCGCGGCGCTCGCGGCGGGCGCGCTCGGCCAATTGTGGATCAGCCTGACTTTGTGCGTGACCTTCGCCACCTACGGTCTGCTGCGAAAGATTGCTCCGGTCGATTCCATTGCAGGTCTGACGGTGGAGACGGCGATCCTGTTTCCGGTCGCGGCGCTGTGGCTCGCGTGGGGCATCGCCTCGGGCTCCCCGAGTTTCGGAGCGACCGGCACCGAGACCCTGCTCCTAATCCTCGCCGGGATCGTCTCGACCACGCCGCTGCTGCTGTTCACCGCCGCTGCCCGGCGCTTGCGCTATTCCACGCTGGGCATGCTCCAATTTCTCGCGCCGACGCTGCAGTTCATCCTTGCCGTCTGGCTCTACGGCGAGCCCTTCACGACCGCGCACGCGATCGCGTTCGGAGCGATCTGGATCGCGCTGCTGCTCTACGTGACCGCGCTCGCCCGGCAGGCGCGGCCGGCGGTAACACCTCCCGAATAAGGAACACTCCGGCGCGCAGGCGATTGTCGTAGCGTGAACCGGCTTTTGACTATCGCCCTCGCCGCGCTCCTCGCCGCCTGCGAGACTTACCCGCAGGATCCCTACGGCTATCCCGGCGGCGGATATCCGGGCGGCGAATATCCACCCTATGGCGAGCCCGGGCCCTATCCCGGCGAGCCCTACCCGCCCTACGGTGAGCCCTATCCGCCCTATCCGGGCCAACCTTACCCGCCGACCGGCACTTACCCCGGCCAGCCCTACCCACCGGCACCGCCCTATCCGCCTTATCCACCGACGGGCGAGTATCCGCCGTCGCAGCAGCCCCTTCCCGGCGGCTGCCCGATCGCCGGGTCGAGCGACTGGCGCGCGTGGATCAACCGCATGCCGGGCGGAACGGCGCAGACCTATCTGTTCGTCAGCGGTAAGGTGACCACGGGGAGCGGCGGCTACAGCGTTGCCCTCGAGCCATCGATGCGGTTTGCCGAAAGCTATCCGCCCCAGGCGTTCACGACGTTGCGGGTAGTGCCGCCCTCCCAGGGCGCGATCCAGGTCGTGGTCACCCACAATGTGCGCCAGCAATGGCCGGTCAGCGAGAGACCCGGCCGGGTGGTGATCGAATGCGGCGGACGGGTCATCGCCGACATTTCGCCGGTCCAATCCGCGCAATAACCTGTTAGGACGGTGCCTTCCACAGGGAGATGCCAGAGATGCTCAACGTCGTTTCACTGATTATCGGCATCGTCGCGCTGTTGTTCGGGCTGGTCGCCTTCTTGCCGCTGCTCGGCTGGGCCAACTGGCTGATCGTCCCGCTCGCGATTGTCGGCGCAGTGATCGGCATGGCATCGAGCAGCAACAGCGGCCGCAATCTCAACCTGTTCGTGATTGTGCTCGGCGTCCTCCGGCTGATGCTTGGCGGCGGAATTCTCTAAGCGGCATTACCGCTCCTTCACATAGCGTCCCGGCGCGTCCTCGATCGCCTTGAGACTGCCCTTGCCGGGCACTCGCGCGCCCTCCGCCTTCACGGTCGCCGGATCCTGCCGCTTGAGCCAGTCGAGCCAGTCCGGCCACCACGACCCCTTGGTTTCCCGCGCGCCCTCGATGAACGATTCGAGCGTGCCGCACGGCTGGTCGTTGACCCAATATTGGTATTTTTGCGCCGACGGCGGATTGACCACTCCGGCGATGTGACCCGATCCGGCGAGCACGAAGCGCGTCTCGCCCTGGAAATGGTCCATCATCTTCCACACGCTCTGCGGCGGCGCGATATGGTCCTCACGGCCCGCCTGAATGTAGGTCGGCGTCGTCACTCGAGTAAGGTCGATGGGCGTTCCCGCGACGCTGATCCCTCCGCACTCCGCCAGCTTGTTCCCCTTGTAGAGCGTCTCGAGATAGTTGCGGTGCCAGCCGGCCGGCAGGTTGGTCGTGTCGCTGTTCCAGTGCAGCAGGTCGAACGGCGCCGGCTCCTCCCCCAGCAGGTAGTTGTTGACCACATAATTCCAGATGAGGTCGCGCCCGCGAAGCAGGTTGAACGTCGCGGCCATGTAGCGGCCGTCGAGATAGCCCTTGTCCGCGGTGAGTTGCTGCAACAGTCCCATGGTCTCGTCGCCCAGGAACAGCTTGAGGTCCCCCGCTTCGGCGAAATCCACCTGCGCGGTGAAGAAGGTTGCGGACCTCATCTTGGCCGCCTCCCCCTTCGCTTCGAGGTAGGACAGCGCCGCCGCCAGCGTCGTGCCCGCGACGCAATAGCCGATCGCATGGACGCTTTCCACATCGAGCAGGTCGCGGATCGTGTCGACCGCGTCGATCTGCCCGTTGAGGACATAGTCGTCGAGCCCGGTATCGGCGATGCTCTCGTCGGCCGACTTCCAGCTGACCATGAACAGGCTGATGCCCTGCTCCACGCACCATCGGACGAAGCTCTTCTCCGGCGTCAGGTCGAGGATATAGAATCGATTGATCCACGGCGGGAAGATCACCAGCGGCGTCTTCAGCACCTCCTCGGTCGCAGGAGTGTACTGGATCAGCTGGTAGAGCGGCGTTTCGCGGATCACCTTACCCGGCGTCATTGCGAGGTTGCGGCCGACTTCGAAGGCGCCGGCACGCGTCTGGCTCAGCTGGCCAGCCTGGACGTCTTTCAGCATATTGGCGAGGCCGCGGAGCAAATTCTCGCCGCGCGACTCCATCGTCCGCTTCAGCACCTGGGGATTGGTCAGTGCGAAGTTGGACGGGCTCATTGCGTCAACGAAATTGCGAACCGCGAAGTTCAGCCGCGAGCGCGCCTCTTCGTCCAGCCCCTCGATCTCGCCGACGCTGCCGAGCATCTTGTCGGAGATGGCGAGATAGGTTTTGCGGATGGTGTCGAATAACGGGTTCTCGTGCCATTCGGGGGCGGCGAACCGGCGGTCCTTTGCCTCGCTCTTTGAAGCAGGATCGACTCCCATCATCCGGCCCCAATTCTCCAGCCCCTTCGCCCAGGCCTCGGCACCGGCGCTCATCATCGCCATCGGATCCAGCGACGGCACGGCTCCGGTCGTACCCGGCCCGGCTTCCCCCGCCGATGCGCCGAACGCCGGCATTCCAAAGTCGAAGGCGCTCGCCCCGCCATAGCCGGGAATGGCCCATGGATTGAACGACGTCGATGGCCGCTCCGTGGCGACGCCGGCGGACCAGGACTCCATCATCATCTGCTGCGCCCGGCCCATCACCCAGGTCCAGTGCTGCCAGTCTTCAAGCGTCGGCATTCCGCCCGCGTCCGGTTTATTTTCGTCAGCCATTTCGCGGCTTTAGAACTTTTCCGGCGCCGTCGCCAATTTTGCGCTGGTTGCGTCGGGCGGCGGCAACGACGAAACAGCGCGCAGCATGGAAGTTGTTGCTCTCCCCCAGGCGCTCGAGTTGCTCGACTATTTCGGGATCGCGGTGTTCGCCGCCTCCGGAGCCCTTGTGGCGGCCGAGAAGCGGCAGACGTTCGTGACCTTCGCCTTCTTTGCGGTCGTCACCGGCGTCGGCGGCGGCACCTTGCGAGACCTGCTCATCGGCGCACCAATATTCTGGGTGCGCACCAACGCGACCCTGCTGATCTGCATCGCCGCGGCCGTGATCGTGTGGGCGGCGAGCCGGCGCAGGTTTGCGAGGGCGGCCTTGCTGTGGTTCGATGCCGCGGGACTTGCCGCCTATGCGACATATGGCGCGGCAAAGGCGCTTAGCTACGGCGTTGCCCCTGTCCCGGCCTTCGGAATGGGCGTCCTCACCGCTTGCGCCGGGGGCATCATCCGCGACGTGCTCGCCGGCGAGCCGTCGATCCTGATGCGCCCCGAGCTTTACGTCACGGCAGCGGCACTGGCGGCGGGCCTGTTCGTCGGGCTGAGCCTGCTCGGGTTCGACGGAGCGATCCCTGCGCTGTTTGCCGGAGTCGCGGGTTTCGCCTTGCGTGGTCTGGCGATCCACCGCGGCTGGTCGCTTCCGGCCTATCGCGACTGATCCCTCTTGCTGCACCACAGCAGCAACCTATTGTCCCCGGCGATGGACACCGACTTCTACCGCATCCGCCGCCTGCCGCCCTATGTCTTCGCCGAAGTCAACGCGATGAAGGCCGCGGCGCGGGCGCGTGGCGAGGACATTATCGACCTCGGCATGGGCAATCCGGACGGCGCTCCCCCTGCCCATGTGGTGGCGAAGCTCGCCGAAGTCGCGGCCAAGCCGGACGCGCACCGCTACTCGGCCAGCCGCGGAATCCCCGGCCTGCGCAAGGCTCAGGCGGCCTATTACGAGCGGCGCTTCGGGGTCACGCTTGATCCCGATCGCGAGGTCATCGTCACTCTGGGCTCCAAGGAAGGCCTCGCCAACCTCGCCCAGGCGATCACCGCGCCGGGAGATGTCGTCCTTGCTCCCAACCCGAGCTACCCGATCCACAGCTTCGGCTTCATCATCGCCGGCGCCGCCATCCGCTCGATACCGGCCGCTCCGGGCGAGGATTTCTTCGAGCGGCTGCGCCTCGCCATGCGCTACACCGTGCCGCGCCCCAAGGTGCTGGTGATCGGCTATCCGTCCAACCCCACCGCCTACGTCGCCGACCTGCCTTTCTACGAGCGGC
>JALYPM010000105.1 GCA_030856365.1 Pseudomonadota bacterium | reverse complement strand
GCGCCGGGGCAGCGCTCGGCTGCTATCTGGTGTCGCTCCGGGTCGCGTCGGAGCGGGCGGCGCTGGAGGATGTCGAGACCAGCATCGTGCTGGCAGAGCGCGACATTCGCCTGCTGCAGACCGAGATTGGAACCCGCGGACGCCTCGCGCAGCTTGAGCGCTGGAACGTGAAGGTGCTGGCGCTGTCCGCGCCCAGCGCGGACCAGTTCCTCGAAGGCGGGTTTGCATTGGCCAAGCTGGCACGTCCGCAAGAGATGATCGATCCGGCAGCGCCGGTCGTGCTCGCGTCCGCTCCTGCGGCAGAGGAGACCGACGTGCTGGCCGAGGCGGAGCAGGACGGCGATTCGACGCCGCGCACGGGTCCGGCGTCGCTGGTCCACCAAGCGAGCTTCAGGAGGGTGGTCCGGCTGGACACGCCGAAGGCGGAGCTCGGTCGCACCAAATTGAAAGGGGTGACGGAAGCTCCTAAGCCCGCGGGAACGAAGGCTATCACCGTGGCTAAGCCGGCAAAGCAAGTCGTAAAGCCGGCTCCGAAGGCTGTGCAGCAGTCCACGCCGAAGGCGTTCGCCACGCCGGTGTCCAAGGGTTCGTCAACAGCAGCTGCGACCAAGCCGGCAGCAAAGCTTGTGGATAAAAAGTCCACAGAAAAGAAGGACTCGGCGCTCGCCAAGCCGGTGACAAAGCCGGCCCGGCTTGCGAAGGCTGATCCGCTCGCGCCGCTTACGGTTGGGGGCAAGACCAAAGCAGCCAAGGACCTCGGCTCGACGCGATGAACGCACCCACGCCCGCTCTCGTCGCAGCCCGGCCCGAGCGGCTCCGTCTGGTCGGACAGCGGCGGCAAATCCTGGCCGTCATGCACCAGCGGCTGATGTTCGGGATGCTGGTTTACTGTGGGGTCGTCGCCCTCATTGTGCTTCGAATCCTTTACCTTGCGGCGTTCGGCGACCATGCCGGACGCAAGGTCGGAGCGACGAGCCTGGTGCCGCCGCGCGGCGACATCCTCGACCGCGACGGTCAGCCGCTGGCGCGGACCATCGACGCCTGGACCATCGGCCTGCACCCGAGCAAAATCATCGGCGACAGGCTCGACATCGCGCGCAGCCTTGCCCGGCTGATGCCGGAGCGCGACGAGGCCAACTATTATGCGATGCTGCGGTCGGGGAAGCGCTTCTACTACTTGCGCCGCCGCGCTTCCCCCAGCCTCGTCGAAGCGGTCAATGCCCTGGGCGAGCCGGGCCTGGCGATCGACCGCGAGCCGGACCGGCTCTATCCCCAGACGAGCCTCGCGGCCCATGTCGTCGGCTACACCGATGTCGATGGCCACGGCGTCGCCGGAATGGAATGGGCGTTCGACGAGAAGCTCTCCGATCCCGATACTCGCTCGGAACCTTTGCAACTGTCGATCTCCAGCAAAATCCAGCAGGCGTTGGAGCATGAACTGCTCGCGGCCATGACGACCTATTCGGCGATCGGCGCGGCGGGCGTGATCATGGACATCCACACCGGCGAGCTGCTGGCGCTGACGTCGTTGCCGCAGCTTAATCCCAACGCTGCCGGGCAGGGCACTCCCGAGGCTCGCTTCAATCGGGCCACGCTCGGCGTCTATGAGCTTGGATCGACCTTCAAGCCGTTCACGGTAGCGATGGCGATGGATGCGGGCACGGTGAAGTCGATGGGGCAGATGTACAACTGCCCTGGCGCGCTGCCGATGGGCCGGTTCACCATCAACGACACGCATCCGTTCGGACGCGCCTGCTCCGTCGCCGAGATCATGCAGGAAAGCTCCAACATCGGAACGGCGCAAATTGCCGCCCAGGTCGGTGGTGAACGCCAAAAGCATTTTCTCGAGAAGATGGGCTTCCTTGATCCGGTCGCGATCGAGCTCAAGGAGAAGGGGCGGACGCTGTCGCCCGGCTCCAACTGGGGCGAGCTGGCGACGATGACGGTTGGCTACGGCCACGGAATCGCCGTCACTCCGGTCCATCTCGCCTCCGGCTACGCGACCCTTTTCAACGGCGGTGTGTTCCGTCCCGCAACTTTGCTGAAGGTCGATCGCCGCCATGCGGTGGGCAAGGGCCGCCGCGTGTTCAGCGAGCAGACCAGCTACAAGATGCGCTCGCTGCTTCGGCTGGTGGTGACTGACGGCACCGGTCGCAAGGCCGACGCGCCGGGCTATCGCGTCGGCGGGAAGACCGGCAGCGCCGAGAAATATCACAACCGCTCGCTGCTGGTGACGACCTTCGCCGGCGTTTTCCCGATGGACGAGCCCCGCTATGTGATCGTGGTGATGCTCGACGAACCCAAGGCCACGGCGGCGACCTATGGCTTCCGCACCGCCGGCTGGAACGTTGCGCCGGTGGTCAGCAAGACCGTCAGCCGGATTGCGCCGATGCTGGGTGTCCGGCCGGACAAGCAGCGGGAGCCGAACATGGCCGAGGTGCTGCCGTTCGTTAAGCCCAAAGCGAAGAAGTGACGGTGCGCCTGCGCGAATTGGCCGGCATCGACAGCGATTCCGAAGTGACGGGCTTCGCAATCGATCATCGCAAGGTCGCGGCGGGAAGCCTGTTCGGCGCCTTTCGCGGCAGCGCCTTTAACGGCGAGGATTTCATCGGCGAGGCGATTAGCCGCGGCGCTCTCGGCGTTGTTGCCCGCCCTGAAGCTTCAGTCGATGGAGCGGTTCACCTTGCCGATCCGCAGCCGCGCCGGCTGTTCGCGCAGCTCGCCGGCAGTTTTTACGGCCCCTATCCGGAGACTGTCGTTGCGGTGACTGGCACCAACGGCAAGACATCGACCGTCGAGATGGCCCGACAATTATGGCGGATGGCCGGCCACCGTTCTGCGTCGATCGGGACCCTGGGAGTGACCACCTCCGACGACCAGGTGAAGACCGGCCTGACCACGCCCGACATTGTTACCTTCCTGTCCAACATGTCCGGCCTCAAGCGGATGGGCATCACCCACGTCGCCTATGAGGCGTCGAGCCATGGGCTCGACCAGCACCGCGCCGAGGGAGTGCCGCTGGCCGCCGCGGCGTTCACCAATTTCAGCCGCGATCACCTCGACTACCATCCGACGATGGGAGCTTACTTCGAGGCCAAGATGCGGCTGTTCGACGAGCTTCTGCCCGCTGGCGGCACTGCTGTCGTGTGGACCGACGATCCGAGGTCCGACGCGGTCATCGAGCATGTCCGCAAGCGCGGCGCGCGCCTGTCGACCGTCGGGCGCAGGGGCGAGACGATCCGGCTGCTGGAACAGGCACCGACGCCGCTGGGGCAGACTCTGGTGCTCGAGCATGAAGGGAGGCAGCACCGCCTCGCGCTTCCGCTGATCGGCGCATACCAGGCCGCGAACGTGCTGACGGCCGCCGGCCTGGTGTTGGCGACCGGCGGGGAGTGGGAGCTGACCTTTGCGGCCATGCAGCGGCTGTCGCCGGTTCGCGGGCGGCTGGAGCGCGCAGTGATCAGCCGCAGCGGCGCGCCGGTCTATATCGATTACGCCCACACCGCGGACGCGCTGGAAGCGGCAATCGCCGCGCTTCGGCCGCACGTCGCGGGCAGGCTGATTACCCTGTTCGGTGCCGGGGGCGACCGCGACCAGGGCAAGCGGCCGGAGATGGGCGCGGTTGCGCAGCGATTGTCGGACATCGTGATTGTCACCGACGATAATCCGCGCGGCGAGGACCCGGCGAAGATCCGTCACGAAGTGCTGGCCGGAGCTCCCGGCGCCACCGAAATTGCTGGACGCCGCGAAGCGATCGCCGCCGCGATCACAATGGCCGGGTCTGGCGACATCGTCCTGCTCGCCGGCAAGGGGCATGAGACCGGGCAGATCATCGGAGACCGCGTGCTGCCGTTCGATGACGCGCTGGTAGCGCGGGAGTGCGCGTCGTGAGCGCCCTGTGGACCTCTTCGGAAATCGCC
>JALYPM010000200.1 GCA_030856365.1 Pseudomonadota bacterium | reverse complement strand
AGAAGCGTCCGGCCTTTTGCGACTGCCAGACATGGGTCATCTCATGGATGAAAAGCCCCTGCCGATGCAGCGGCTCGGCGGAGAAATCGTCGGACCAAAGGTCGCTGTGCGGGTGGAAATGGATGCGTCCGGTCGGGGCCATCACCGTCCCGCGAGGCTGGAACGGGAACCATTTGCGCCGCACCAGCCGAACCCGCGAATAGTCGATTGCCGTGCCGAAGACCGATCGCGCAAGAGCGGTTTCTCCGGACGTGAGGGGGCGGTCGTCGGCCATGGCGGGCGACTAGGCCGAACCCACCCTTTCGCCAAGCTCGCGGGGCCACTTGCGGGCTTGGGGCGGCGCGGCTACGGCATCGCAAAATAGAAACGGAGGAAATTTTCCATGAGCGAGACCGCCGATCGGGTGAAGAAGATCGTCGTCGAACATCTCGGCGTCGAGCAGGAAAAGGTGACGGAAGAGGCGAGCTTCATCGACGATCTCGGTGCCGACAGCCTCGACATCGTCGAGCTGGTCATGGCGTTCGAGGAAGAGTTCGGGGTGGAGATTCCCGACGATGCGGCCGAGAAGATCACGACCGTCAAGGACGCGATCGATTACATCGACCAGAATAAGAGCTGAGAACCGGCCGATCGCCGCCGCCCATTATCGCCGGTGACGGCGGCACGAACGGCTTCCCGAACTATTCGGGAGGCCGTTTGTTCTTGAAGATCGTGGAGATGAGCTGATGCGTCGTGTCGTGGTGACTGGTCTGGGGTTGGTGACGCCGCTTGGCGCCGACGTCGAGACCAGCTGGAAGAACATCCTGGCCGGCAAGAGCGGCGCCGGCCCGATCACGCATTTCGACGCCAGTGACTATAAATGCCGGATTGCCTGCGAGGTGAAGCCGGCGGATAACGAATATGGCTTCGATGCGTCGAAGCGCGTCGACCACAAGGTCCAGCGGCAGGTCGATCCCTTCATCATCTTCGGCATCGACGCCGCCGGCCAGGCGATCGAAGATGCCGGCCTCACCGACATGAGCGAGGAAGAACGCTTCCGCGCGGGTGTTTCGATCGGCTCCGGAATCGGCGGGCTGCCGGGCATCGAGTCCGAAAGTCTGGTGCTTCATCAAAAGGGCCCCGGGCGGGTCAGTCCGCACTTCGTGCACGGCCGGCTGATCAACTTGGTTTCGGGCCAGGTCAGCATCAAATACGGCCTGATGGGCCCCAACCACGCGGTTGTCACTGCCTGCTCCACGGGCGCGCACTCGATCGGCGACGCTGGGCGGATGATCGCGCTTGGCGATGCCGACGTCATGCTGGCCGGCGGCGCGGAAGCGACTATCTGCCCGATTGGGATTGCCGGGTTCGCCCAGGCGCGGGCGCTGTCCACGGCGTTCAATGACCAGCCGGAAAGGGCCAGCCGCCCGTACGACAAGGACCGCGACGGCTTCGTCATGGGCGAAGGCGCGGGCGTGGTCGTGCTCGAGGAATATGAGCGGGCGAAGAAACGCGGCGCCAACATCTACGCCGAGCTGGTCGGCTACGGCATGTCCGGCGACGCCTATCACGTCACCGCGCCGCACCCCGAAGGCGCCGGCGGCTTCCGCGCCATGCAGGCCGCGATGGAGCGTGCGGGCCTGGATCTGGCCGATATCGACTATATCAACGCCCACGGAACCTCGACGCCGCTTGGCGACGAGCTCGAGCTTGGCGCGGTGCGGCGTCTGTTTGGCAACAACATCGACAGTCTGTCGATGAGCTCGACCAAATCCGCGATCGGGCACCTGCTCGGCGGCGCCGGAGCGGTGGAGAGCATCTTCTGCATCCTCGCGATGCGAGACCAGATCGTCCCGCCGACGCTCAACCTCGACAATCCGAGCGAGGGCACCGCAGGGGTCGACCTCGTTCCGCACCAGGCCAAGCAGCGCAAGGTCAAGGCGGTGCTGAACAACAGTTTCGGCTTCGGCGGCACCAACGCCAGCCTGGTGATGAAGGCGGTTTGAAGAAATTCCTCCTTGCTGGCGCCGTTGCAGCGTTCGTCGCGGCGCTGGTCGCCGTCTGGCTGCTGTGGTGGAGCCCTGGGCCGAAGGCCGGCCCGCACAGCGTCATCGTCGAGGAAGGATCGAGCCTCGCCTCGGTCGCTCGCCAGCTGGAGGGGCAGGGCGCGATTCCCGGCACCGCCACCACTTACCGGATTTTCGCGCGCGTGCTCGGCTCCTCCGATCCCGTGCAAGCCGGCGAGTTCGAGGTTCCGAAGGGCACCGGCGGCAGTCAGATACTGGAGCTTCTGCAGCATGGACGCCCGGTACAGCGGCTAATTACCATTCCCGAGGGCACGCCATCGATCGTCGTCCAGGAGAAGCTGGCAGCGGTGGAGTATCTGACCGGGCCGGCGCCGCTGCCGCCCGAAGGCGCGGTGCTTCCCAACAGCTATGGCTTCCAGCGCGGCGAAACGCGGGCGGCGGTGGCTGGGCGGATGCAGGCGGCGATGGACAAAGCGCTCGCCGAACTTTGGCCCAAGCGCACTGGCGCTTGTCCCGTCAACACGCCGCAGGAGGCGGTAACGCTGGCGTCGGTCGTCGAAAAGGAAACCGCCAAGCCGTCGGAGCGGCGGACGGTCGCGGGCGTCTATTGCAACCGCCTGAAGATCGGCATGAAGCTCGATGCCGATCCGACGGTCATCTACCCGATTACCAACGGCAAGCCGCTCGGCCGCCGCATCCTGCGGTCCGAGCTGAATGCCGACACCGGCTACAACACCTATAAGAAGCCGGGACTTCCCGCCGGGCCGATCGCCAACCCGGGACGCGAGAGCATTGCCGCGGTGCTCAACCCTGCACAGACGAGCGCGATCTACTTCGTCGCTGACGGGACCGGGGGACACATCTTCGCCAAGACCTTCGAAGAGCATCAGCGCAACGTGCAGCGTTGGTATGCCATTCGGCGGGCGCGGGGCGAGATGTGAGAAACCGGGGGATCGGCCGCGGGCGGATGTTCATGGGCGGGATCCTGCTGTTCGCGGCGGTCATCGTGCTTGGGACTTCGCTGATGATGAGCCCTCATCAAGAGACGACCGGGTCGGGGCTGGATCATGTCCGCGCCTCAATCGCGATTTTCATCCGCAACACCGCCATCGGAACGCTGCTGCTGGCCGCACTGGCGGCCTACCTGCTGTTCCCGCAGCGGCGACCGCGCGCGCCGCGGCGTGACTGGCTGGTGGGCGGACTGCTCGCCATCGTCGGCCTTGCGGCCTTTTACCAACTCTTCTGGGTGCAGACCTCGGTGCTGAACTAGCGAGTCAGCGATTCCGAGGGCACGTAGCCGACGATCGCTTCAGCTCCGCCGTAGCCCCATGCCCAGCCGAGGCTGTCGTCGAGCAGCCGGAACGTCGCGCCAGCTGCGAGACGAACCAATTTCTCGGTTTCGGCCGCGGGTGCCGCCAGCAAATCTTCTGCCCTCGCGAGCTTCCGCTCAACCGGCTCGGCATAGTGCGATGCGATCACGCGCCCTGCCAGGGCAACGTCGGCAAGGTCGCGGCGATAGGCGCAACGAGCAGGATCGGGCAGGTCCGATGGACCCGCGAGCGAGATCGGTTCAGCGCTGGTGAGCGAAGGCGGGGGACTGGCCGATGATCGGCCGGTGCGCGGCAGCGACGCGGTCGCTTTCGCGGAGTTTTCGCTTGAAACCTTCAAGGAAATCGGCCCCGTTGGAAGTGCGGACGACGAACACGTTGCGACGGTCGTCCTGGTCGCGTTCGCGGCGAAGATAGCTGAGAGCGCCAAGGGTGTTCAAGGCACGCGTCACTACCGGCTTCGAGACGCCGAGGACTTTCGCCAGGCCCCGGACCGTATGTGGACCGGGGGTCAGATAGACCAGCATTAGCAATGCCATCTGCCGGTTCGTCAGATCGGGCTCGCCCGAGCGAACGTATGCGATCAATGCCCGCATCCAACTCGCCAGGGATTCGTCGCCCATGAGTGCCGTTACCTCTCGTCGCACAATCCTCCAGTAAACAGGTCACGGGGCGAATTGTTTCAGGCAGGGAACGGAAAAATGACGGAAAACGCAGAGGATTTTGGGGAACCAACTCAATTCGTGCCCTCGCCGTAACGGGCGGCGAGCATCGCGAATGCAGCCCTGAGGCCGAGGGCGTCGCCGCCCTTCGGACGTCCGGGCTTGGGCTTGTCGCGCCAGGCGAAGGTGTCGAAATGGGCCCATTCGGCACTCGTGGGGACGAAACGTTTGAGGAAAATCGCTGCGGTCACGGCGCCGGCCATCGACGAGCCGGTCGAATTGACGAGGTCGGCAATGTCGCTCTTGAGCATGTCGGCATAGCCGTCCCACAAGGGCATCCGCCACAAGGGGTCCTCGGCATCGCCCGCGGCGGTCTCCAAGGCAGCAGCAAGCGAATCGGGCGTGGCGAAGAGAGCGGGGAGATCGGGACCGAGCGCGACCCTTGCCGCGCCGGTCAAGGTGGCGAAATCGAGGATCAGCTCGGGCTCTTCCTCGCCGGCACGAGTCAGCGCGTCGGCAAGGATCAGGCGTCCTTCGGCGTCGGTATTGTCAACCTCGACGGTCAGGCCCTGGCGTGAGCGCACGACGTCGCCCGGACGAAGCGCGTTGCCGGCGACGGCATTCTCGACCGCCGGGATCAGCAGGTGGAGCCGGACCGGCAGCCGCCTGGCGGCGACCAGCTTCGCCAGCGCCAGCGCATGGGCAGCGCCGCCCATATCCTTTTTCATCAGCCGCATGCCGTTGCCAGGCTTTAGGTTCAGCCCGCCGCTGTCGAAGCAGACGCCCTTGCCGACGATGGCGATGCGCGGGTGCGCGGGGTTGCCCCACTCGACCTCGATCAGCCGTGGCGCCCGCTCGCGCACCGCTGCCGCCCCGACCGCGGCGATCAGCGGATAGCCCTCTAACAGTGCATCGCCGGAGGTGACCCGCACTTTTCCGCCGAACGCGTCCGCCTGCTCGCGGACCGCCTGCTCGAGTTCGGCCGGGCCGAGGTCGGACGCCGGTGTGTTGACGAGGTCGCGGACGAGGGCGGTCGCTTCGGCCTGGGCGACGGTCGACCCGATCCGCGCGACATCGCGGGTGAGAAGGACGCGCGGGCCACGCGGCTCGGCGTCCCTGGCTGTGCGGTAGCGGTCGAAGCGATGCTGGGCGAGCAGCCAGCCGAGCGCCGCCTTCCCTGCGTCACCGGAGGCGAGGCGATAGCTTCCTTCGGGCAGCGTCTCACCCAGCTTTGCGAGGCACCAGGGGGAGAGCGCGGAGATGCTGGCGACGGCGGACACGATTTCGAAGTCACCACCGCCTGGCAGCAGCGCGCTGGCAAAACCGGTCTTGCCTTCAAACCGCTGCGCCGCCAGCAGCGCGCGGTCAGCGGCGGGCCGGGCCTTGGCCCAGCTTTCGAAGCTGTCCTTGTCGACAAGGTGGACGGTGCGGGCGGGCTGGCCGCGGTCGGGCTGGAGCAGGCTGGCGAAGTCGGTCATCGCTTGCGTCATAGCCGGATGGCAACTGCGCGGGAACCGCCGGAGCGGTTGCCGGTCAGATCAGGAAGGGAAGGACCTCGGCGGCGGCCGGAAGCTGCCGCGTTCCGATGGAAATCAGCTGAACCACCAGGAGGGGCATCAGCGCAGCGAGCGCGGTGTAGCCGAGGAAGGTGCGGCGGGGCGAGCTGGTGGTCCACTCCGCCCCCGTCTGGAACGATACGCCTCCGAGGCCCGATGCCGGGATCTGGATGACTGCCTGCATGCCCAGGGCAATCGCAGCTGGAAGTTAACATCGGGTTGAAAATGCGACAGTCTTCCTCGAGGATTCAGGTGCTTACGCCGAACAGGTCATGCTCGTCGGCATCCTCGACCAAAACGGTGACGAAATCGCCCGACTGCAGACCGGCCGCGTCGCGGAGGTGGACCTCGCCGTCGATCTCGGGAGCGTCGGCCTTCGACCGGCCGGTGGCGCCACCGGTTTCCGCGTCGATGACGTCGATGATGATTTCGATCGTCTTGCCGATCTTTGCCTGCAGCTTCTCCGCGGAAATCCGCGCCGACAGCTCCATCACCCGGGCGTAGCGCTCTTCCTTCACCTCTGCGGGGACGTGGTCGGGCAAGGCATTGGCGGCCGCGCCTTCGACGGGTTCGAAGGTAAAGGCGCCGACGCGGTCGAGCTGCGCTTCCTCGAGCCAGCCGAGGAGATAGTCGAAATCCGTCTGTGTCTCGCCAGGGAAGCCGACGACGAAGCTGGAGCGGATAGCGATGTCGGGGCAGGTCGCGCGCCAGTTGCGGATACGCTGGAGCACTTTGGCGTCGTTGGCCGGCCGCTTCATCGCCCGAAGCACCTTCGGGCTGGCGTGCTGGAACGGGATGTCGAGATAGGGAAGGACCAGCCCCTCGGCCATCAGCGGGATGACATGGTCGACGTGCGGGTAGGGATAGACATAGTGGAGGCGGACCCAGGGCGTTTCGCCTTCGGGCGTCCTCAGCATGCCGAGCTCGCGGGCGAGGTCGGTCATGTGGGCGCGGACTTCGGTGCGCTCGCGATCCTTGGGCCTCCACGGCCAGGCGGCGTGGCGGAGGTCGACGCCATAGGCCGACGTATCCTGGCTGATCACCAGCAGCTCGCGAGTGCCGGCGGCGACCAGTTTCTCGGCCTCGCGCAGGACCGCGTCGGGGCGGCGGCTGGCGAGATCGCCGCGCAGCGAAGGAATGATGCAGAAGGCGCAGCGGTGATTGCAGCCTTCGGAGATCTTCAGATAGCTATAGTGGCGCGGCGTCAGCTTGAGGCCGCTTTCCGGCACCAGGTTGAGGAAGGCATTGGCCGGCATCGGCGCGGCTTCGTGAATGGCGCCGACGACTTCCTCGTACTGGTGGGCGCCGGTGATCGCGAGCACCTTGGGGAAGCGGGCGCGGATGGTCTCGGCTTCCTTGCCCATGCAGCCGGTGACGATCACGCGCCCGTTCTCGGCGATGGCCTCGCCGATCGCCTCCAGGCTTTCCTCCTTGGCGCTGTCGAGGAAGCCGCAGGTGTTGACCAGCACGACGTCGGCGCCGGCATAATCGGACGCCATCGCATAGCCATCGGAGCGCAGCTTGGTCAGGATCCGTTCGCTGTCGACCAGATTCTTGGGACAGCCGAGCGAGACCAGGCCCACGCGCGGGGGCTTCGGGAGAGTGGTGACGTTCATGGAAGAGGCGCGATATAGGGGAAGTTTCCGGCAAAATCGAGGCGCGGAACCCTTCGACACGCTCAGGATGAAAGTTGTCTAAGTTGCGTCCTCAACGCGCGCGCGCGATTCAGGCGCACTGGTCGCCCTCGTCCGAACCGTGGTTGGACGCGGCATCGGCGACGTCCGAAGGACCCTCGTGGGCTTCGGGCGGGAGGTCGTGTTCACGGTGCCACTCGATCCGCTCGATCCCGCCGTCCAGCGCGAGCGCGGAGTCGGCGTCGGGATCCTCGGGGTCGGGCGGTCCCAGTTCGACCCAGCGGCTGAACCGTTCCTTGCGCGGCGTGCGCAGCAGGAACATGGTCAGGCGCTCGTCGAAGTGGCGCCATTCGCCAACCTGCTCTCCTTTGTAGAAGATCGGGTGCGGCACGCCGCGGCGAAGTCGACTGGGCGATCACGAGAGAAGCCTGGGAGCAGGTGGCCGCCGCGCGATGAGTGGCTAACCGCGGGCTTGACGCCACTTCAGAGCACCTCACCGCACGCTTGCATGGCGCGTTTGCCGCGGCCACTCAGGCGGAATGCGTATTGCTCTTTTCGAGCCGGAAATCGCCGGCAACGTCGGTGCCGTTTTGCGTCTCGGCGCCTGCCTCGGGGCGGCTGTGGACCTGATCGAACCGATGGGGTTCGCTTGGGATGATCGACGCGTGCGCCGGACCGCGATGGACTATATCAATCATGTCGAAGCGACACGCCATGCGGACTTTGCCGCATTCAGGGCGAGTGTGGGGCCGCGGAGGCTGGTGCTGTTCACCACCAAGAGCCGTCATTCGGCCTACGACTTCGGGTTCATGGCCGACGATGTCCTGCTGTTTGGAAAGGAGAGCGGGGGCGTGCCCGCTGCCGTCGCCGAAGCGTGCGACGCACGGGTGCGCATTCCCATGCGGCCGGAAGTGCGTTCGATCAACCTGGCGATGGCGACGGCGCTCGCACTTGGCGAGGCGTTGCGGCAAACGGCGACTCTCCCGGGCGGCTAGGCGTCGACACGCCATCTTTGGCTTAGCCCCCCGGGCTAAGCGTCGATGGCGTCCTCATCGACCGCCGCGGCGCTGTTCTGGATGAAGGCGAAGCGGTGCTCGGGGTTGCGGCCCATCAGCCGCTCAACCAGGTCCTTGATCGGCTGGCGGTCCTCATACTCGACCGGCAGCGTAATCCGGATCAGCGAGCGGGTCGCCGGGTCCATCGTCGTTTCCTTGAGCTGGTTGGGGTTCATCTCGCCCAGGCCCTTGAAGCGGCTGACCTCAACCTTCTTGCCCTTGAACTCCTTCGCCTCGATCTCGGCGCGGTGGGCGTCGTCGCGAGCGTAGAGCGTTTTGGCTCCGGCGGTCAGGCGGTAGAGCGGGGGCTGGGCGAGGAACAGGTGGCCGCGGCGCACCAGCTCGGCCATTTCCTGGAAGAAGAAAGTCATCAGCAAGGTGGCGATGTGGGCGCCGTCGACGTCCGCGTCGGTCATGATGATGATCCGCTCGTAGCGTAAGCTCGCCTCGTCGAACTGGTCGCGGATACCGCAGCCGAGGGCGAGCTGAAGGTCCGCAATCTCGTTGTTGGAGCGGATCTTGTCGGCGGTGGCCGAGGCGACGTTCAAAATCTTGCCGCGGATGGGGAGGATCGCCTGCGTCTTGCGGTTGCGCGCCTGCTTGGCCGAGCCGCCGGCGCTGTCGCCTTCGACGATGAACAGTTCGGTGCCGTCGGGATCGTCGCTGGAGCAATCGGTGAGCTTGCCGGGGAGGCGGAGCTTGCGGGCGGAGGTTGCGGTCTTGCGCTTCACCTCGCGCTCGGCGCGGCGCTTGAGACGCTCCTCCATCCGCTCGACGATCGCGCCGAGCAATGCGCGGCCGCGGTCCATATTGTCGGCGAGGAAATGGTCGAAATGGTCGCGCACCGCGGCTTCGACGAAGCGCGCGGCCTCGAGGGAGGTGAGGCGGTCCTTGGTCTGGCTCTGGAAATGCGGATTGCGGATGAAGACGCTGAGCATCAGCTCGACGCCGTCGAACACGTCGTCGGCGGAAATGTCCTTGGCGCGCTTGTTGCCGACCAGCTCGCCGAAGGCGCGGATGCCCTTGGTCAAAGCGGCGCGAAGGCCGGCTTCGTGGGTGCCGCCGTCGGGGGTGGGGATGGTGTTGCAGTAATAGCTTTCCGAGCCGTCGGAATAGAGCGGCCAGGCGACCGCCCATTCGGCTGAGCCCTGAGCGTTTGGAAAGTCCTGGCGGCCGGTGAAGGGCTGGTTGGTGACGGTGGCCCGCTCGCCGAGCTGATCGGCGAGGTGGTCGGCGAGGCCGCCGGGGAATTGGAACACGGCGTGCTCGG
>JALYPM010000076.1 GCA_030856365.1 Pseudomonadota bacterium | reverse complement strand
CGGTCGACAGCGCGTCGATAAATGCCTGATCATCGGATGCATGGCGGCTCGCCGCGACCGCTCCGCTCTGCCGGTGCGCGGTGGCGCGGAAGCCGGCGGCGCGAACATCGGGCACCCAGATCTGGATTGGGCGCAGGCCCTGCGCGCGCAGCCGCTCGCGATGATCGCGAACCTTGTTTTTGGAACTGGCGCGAGGCGCGGGCGAGGGCATCCAGACTCCTTGGTTACATGTAACCTAGCAATTGGCAGGCGCCGGTGCAAGCGGTCCTATTGGTCGAGGAAGCTCCGCATCTTCCTCGAACGGCTCGGATGCTTCAGCTTGCGCAGCGCCTTCGCCTCGATCTGCCGAATCCGCTCACGCGTCACCGAGAACTGCTGCCCGACCTCTTCCAAGGTGTGATCGGTATTCATCCCGATCCCGAAGCGCATCCTCAGCACACGCTCCTCGCGCGGCGTCAGTGACGCCAGCACCCGCGTCACGGTTTCTTTCAAATTCGCCTGGATCGCCGCATCCACCGGAATCACCGCGTTCTTGTCCTCGATGAAGTCGCCCAGGTGGCTGTCTTCCTCGTCGCCGATGGGGGTTTCGAGGCTGATCGGCTCCTTGGCGATCTTCATCACCTTGCGGACCTTCTCGAGCGGCATCGAGAGGCGCTCGGCGAGCTCCTCCGGAGTGGCTTCGCGGCCGGTTTCGTGGAGGAACTGGCGGCCGGTGCGGACCAGCTTGTTGATCGTTTCGATCATGTGGACCGGGATGCGGATGGTGCGGGCCTGGTCGGCGATCGAGCGGGTGATCGCCTGGCGGATCCACCAGGTCGCGTAGGTGCTGAACTTGTAGCCGCGGCGATATTCAAACTTGTCGACCGCCTTCATCAGGCCGATGTTGCCTTCCTGGATCAGGTCGAGGAACTGCAAGCCCCGGTTGGTGTATTTCTTGGCGATGGAGATGACGAGGCGGAGGTTGGCCTCGACCATTTCCTTTTTGGCGATGCGGGCCTCGCGCTCGCCCTTCTGCACCATGTTGACGATGCGGCGGAACTCGGGGAGCGAGGTGCCGGTCGCCTGGGCGATGTCGGAGATTTCGAGGCGGATGCGCTCGACCGTATCGGACTCGGCGACGGCAAAGGCGGCGAATTTCTTGTCGATCTTGGCCGCGCGCTCGAGCCAGCGGTCGTCGAGCTCGCTGCCGTTGTAGCTTTCGAGGAACGCCCGGCGCGGCACCTTGTGGCGCTCGGCGAGGCGCAGCATCTGACCGCCCAGCGCCATCAGGCGGCGGTTGTAGCTGTAGAGCTGGTCGACGAGATATTCGATCTTGCTGGCGTGGAACTGCACGCTCTCGACCTCGGCGGTGAGCTGCTCGCGCAGCTTCTGGTATTTCTTTTCGTCGGACGCGGGGAAGTCGGTGCCGGCGCCCAGCGCGTCGAGGCGCGAGCCCTGCAGTTTGGCGAACTTCTTGTAGAGGCCGGTGATGGTCGCGAATTTCTCGAGCGCCTGCGGCTTTAGCGTCTCTTCCATCTGAGCGAGGGAGAGAGTGTTGTCCTCCTCCTCTTCCTCGACCGCGGGCTTGGCGCGGCGCTCGTTGAGTTCGTCCTCGTCGTCGGCGGCGGGCGCCTCTTCCTCGGGCTCTTCCTCTTCCTTGATGGTCGGGCCGGCGTTCTTCTCGCTGATTTCGCCGTCGCTGCCTTCGCCGCCTTCCTCGTCGGCGTTGATCTGCTCGATCGTCGGACCCTTCGACAGCATCGCCTCGAGGTCCATGATCTCGCGCAACTGCATCTGCCCCTCGTTGAGGGCATTGGACCAGTCGATGATCGCGTTGAAGGTGATCGGGCTTTCGCACAGGCCCCAGATCATGATGTCGCGGCCGGCCTCGATGCGCTTGGCGATGGCGATTTCGCCCTCGCGGCTGAGCAGTTCCACCGCGCCCATCTCGCGCAGGTACATGCGGACCGGGTCGTCGGTGCGGTCGGTCGGCTCCTTCTTGGTCGCCGCGGCCGGGCGGGGGCCGCCGTCGTCAAGCGGATCGACTTCGTCTTCGGGCTCGGCCTCTTTCTCTTTCTCGTCCTCGTCGTCGCCGGCATCTTCGTTCTCGACGATGTTGACGCCCATTTCCGAGATCTCGGCCATGACGTCCTCGATCTGCTCGGACGACAGATGCTCCTGCGGCAGGGCCTCGTTGAGCTCGTCGACGGTGACGAAGCCGCGCTTCTTGGCGCGCGCCTTGAGTTTCTTGATCGCCGCTTCGTGCTGATCGATCAGCGGCGCATCGCCGCCGTCGGTCGCTTCACTGTCGACTTCCTGAGGTTCGTTCTTTGCCATAAGTGCCCAATTATACTTCGTTGCGCCGCTTAGTCGCTGCCGGCGAGGGACGCCAGCCGTTGGTTCAAACGTTGCTGCGCCTCAATCAGGCGCTGCTGCTCCTCATAGGCCTCGTCGGTAAAGTCCCGCTTCAGCCGCTCCGTTGCATAGTCCAGGGACTTTTCCACTTCCTCCGCCGCAGCGATGATTTCGACCGCGGCCGCGAGATCTTCGCGGGCGCGGGCGGGATCGCTGTCACGGCGGGTGAAGGAAAAGCCCAGCGAGGTGCGCCCGGCAATTCCGCCCGCCGCTCCGTCGCCTGCCAATATGGTGGCAAGGCCCTCGCGATCAAGCGCAAGGCCGAGGAAGGCGGCGTCGACCAGCTGGTCGCGCAGCCTGGCGGTGGCAGGATCGGGGATGGCGAGGCCGGCGAGCAGCTCGCAATGGGTGGGCAACTCCTCGGGGAAATTGGTGAAGCCGAGGATCAGCGCGCGGGCGGTGGTGGCGTCGATCCCAGAGCGGCCAATGGCGCGGGCGCCTTCGCTGGTGGGCGGCTCGGGCGGCACGAAGCGGCCCTTGACGAAGGTGCCGCGGCGTTGCTGCGGTTGCTGGCCGCGCTGCTGGCCATGATGCTGGAAGGCGGGGCGGGCGCGGGCGAACTGCTCCTCGAAGCGGCCGAGCCATTCGTCGCGGTAGAGGCGGCGGAGGGCGGGGTCGGTGATGGTCGAGCAATGGTCGAGCAGGCGCTGGCGCACGGCGGCGCGGGCCTCGGGCGTTTCCAGCGGCGCCTGGCCGAGCTCGTAGCGCCACAGGCGGTCGGCGAGGCCTTCGGGTTTCTCCAGCAGCGCTTCGACGGCCGGCCTTCCGCCGGATTTCACCAGGTCGTCGGGATCCTGGCCCGCCGGAAGCTCGACGAAGCGGAGCGTGCGCTCGGGGCCGATGTGGGGGAGGGCGCGAAGGGCGGCGCGGATTGCGGCTTTCTGCCCCGCGCTGTCGCCGTCGAAGCAGAGGATCGGAGCGGGCTCAAGCCGCCACATCCGCTCGAGCTGCGCCTCGGTGAGCGCGGTGCCGTTGGGGGCGGCGACCTCGGCGATGCCGGCGCGGTCGAGACCGATCACGTCCATATAGCCTTCGACGACGATCAGCCGCTTCGCCTGGCGGCTGGCGGGGCCGGCGAGGTCGATATTGTAGAGCGTGCGGCCCTTGTCGAAGAGCGGAGTCTCGGGCGAGTTCAGATATTTCGGCTCGCCCTGCCCAAGAATGCGGCCGCCAAAGCCGATGACGCGGCCGCGCTGGTCGCGGATCGGGATCATCAGCCGGCCGCGGAAGCGGTCGTAGGACGGGCCGCCGTCATCGGGCTGGATCAGCATACCGGTTTCGACCAGCTTGTCCTCGACGTGGGCGAGGGCGGTCTTGAGCGCGGTGCGGCTGTTGGGGGCGAGGCCGATGCCGAAGCGGGTTGCCGCGGCGGAGTCGATGTCGCGTTTCTTGAGGTAATCGCGGGCGGAGGCGCCGCCGGGCCCGTGGAGCTGATCGGCGTACCAGGCCTGCACTGCCGCCATGACGTCAGTCAGCGAAGCGGTGCGTTCGGAACGCTCGCGCGCCTGTGGGTCGGGAGCGGGGACGTCGAGGCCCGCCTTGCCGGCAAGCTCCTTGACCGCGTCCATGAAGGGGAGGCCGCGGGCGTCGGTGAGGAAGCGGATGACGTCGCCATGTGCGCCGCAGCCGAAGCAATGGTAGAAGCCTTTTTCGTCATTGACGGTGAAGCTGGGAGTCTTCTCGTTGTGGAACGGACAGCAGGCCTTGAACTCGCGGCCGGCCTTGGTGAGTTTGACGGACGGCGCGATGACGGCAGACAGCGTGGTGCGGGCGCGAAGCTCGTCGAGGAATTGGGGGGAGAGGGTCATTGCG
>JALYPM010000018.1 GCA_030856365.1 Pseudomonadota bacterium | reverse complement strand
CGATCCGCGACTGAATTGAATTCTGGCGAGCGCGCGCCTCGCGCAGCTTGCCCTGCAGCTTGGCGATGTCGCCTTCGTAGCTGCGCAGCGTGTCGTCGATGACCTTGATCTCGGCACGCAGGCCGTCGGCCATGTCGGCGGCCTTCTGGCGCTCGACCAGCGCCCCTTTGGCGAGATCCTCGCGATCCTTCGATAAGGCCAGTTCGGCCTTCTCGGTCCAGCTGGTCTGAAGCTCGTCGAGCCGGCCGACGGCGCGGCGCATTTCCTTGCCGTCGGCGATCGAGCGCGCGGCGGATGCGCGGACCTCGACCAATGTCTCTTCCATTTCAAGAATGATCATGCGGATCATCTTCGCCGGGTCTTCCGAGCGGTCGAGCAGCTCCGTCATGTTCGCCGCGAAGATGTCGCGGGTGCGAGAGAAAATTCCCATCATTTACTCCAAATACGCGAAATCAGGGCCTGTACCTGCCACTCCCTATTCAAGCTCCGTGCCAGCTCGCAGGATTCGCTGGAAATCCGCTAAAAGTGTGAGATTTCAGCTGCCAAAGCTCCGAAACATCTTGCCAAGAGATGGGATTCACCACCAAATTGTCGCACATGGAGCGCACCACCCAGTTCGTTGGCTCGAGCCTGCCCTTCCTCGACGCCGTCGAGCGGGCCAGCCGTGCCGCGCCGCTCCACCGCCCGGTTCTTGTGATTGGCGAGCGCGGGACGGGCAAGGAATTGATCGCCGAGCGGCTTCACCATTTGTCGCCGCGCTGGGCCGGGCCGCTGATCGTGATGAACTGCGCGGCGCTGCCCGAGCATCTGATCGAAGCCGAGCTGTTCGGCCATGAGGCGGGCAGCTTCACCGGCGCCGCAAAGACACGGCACGGGCGCTTCGAGGAAGCCGATGGCGGAACGCTTTTCCTTGACGAGCTGGGCACGCTGTCGGCGCCGGCTCAGGACCGGCTGCTGCGCGCGGTCGAATATGGCGAGGTGACCCGGATCGGCGCTTCGAAGCCCATCTCGGTCGACGTGCGCATCGTCGCGGCGACTAATGCCCATCTTCCGGCGCTGGTCGACGAGGGCAAGTTCCGCGCCGACCTGCTCGACCGGCTGTCCTTCGAGGTCATCACCTTGCCGCCGATGCGCGCCCGGACCGGCGACATTCCGTTGCTGGTCGAGCATTTTGGGCGGCGCATGGCGTTGGAGCTCGACTGGCCGAACTGGCCCGGGTTCAGCAGCCGGGCGATGGCGGCGCTTGAGGCGTATAACTGGCCCGGCAACGTCCGCGAGCTTCGCAATGCGGTCGAGCGGGCCGTCTATCGCGCGCAGGATCCGGAGCGGGAGATTGACGAGATCCAGTTCGACCCATTCAGTTCGCCCTGGGCTCCCGCCGGAACCACATCCGCTGCTCCTGCCGAAGCGCCTTCGCTGCCGACGCCGGCGCCAGTCGCCGAAACATCACCACCGGCTGAGCCTGCGCCTGCCTCTACCACCGATTTTCGAGGTGCCGTCGTGAGTTACGAGCGTGCGCTGCTCGAGGACGCGCTGGCTCGCTGCCGCTACAATCAGCGGGCGACGGCGTCCGCGCTCGGTCTCAGCTACGACCAGCTTCGCCACGCACTCAAGCGTCATAAGCTCCTCGACGCGGGCAGCTAGTCGCGCCCATTTGCCGGCCGGTCCCACGGCGCTATTGGAGCGGGCGCGCGCCACCCTACGTTGATATGGCAAGCTGACCACAGGAGACAGACATGGCCTACACCGTCCCGCCGCTTCCCTACGACTATGCAGCGCTCGCGCCCGTGTTCGACGAGCAGACGATGAAGCTGCATCACGACATGCACCACCAGGCCTATGTCGACAACCTCAACAAGGCGCTGGAGGTGGATGCCGGACTGCAGGGACGCGAGCTTGCCGACATCCTGCGGAACGCGGCGAGCCTGCCCAAGGTCGTCCGCAACAACGGCGGCGGCCACTGGAACCACTCATTCTTCTGGGAAGCGATGACCCGGCCGGGAAGCAGCGACCCGCAAGGCGAGCTTCGCGACGCGATCACCTCCAAATGGGGTTCGCTCGAGGAATTCCAGGAGAAGTTCAACGCAGCAGGCACCGGGCAGTTCGGCTCCGGTTGGGTGTGGTTGGTCGCTACGGACGGCGGCGGACTGGAAATCACGTCGACGCCAAATCAGGACAATCCGCTGATGGACGTCGCCGACGTTCGCGGCACGCCGATCCTCGGCAACGACGTCTGGGAGCATGCTTACTATCTCACCTACCAGAACCGCCGAGCCGACTATCTGAAGGCGTGGTGGCAGGTCGTCGACTGGGGTAAGGCGGCCGAGCGCCTCCAGGCAGCTGGCCGGAACGAGGCGGTGGTTTCGCTTTGATCCCCAGGACCGGCTACTGCTTCAGGCGGTAGCCGGTCCGGAAGATCCACCACACCGCTGCCAGGCAGGCGAGGAAAAAAGCGAAGGTGGCGGCAAGGCTGACGCCGACCGCCACGTCCGCGGTGCCGAAGAAGGTCCAGCGGAAACCGTTGATCAGATAGACCACCGGATTGAACAGGGTGATCGTCCGCCACGGCTCGGCCAGCATGTCGATCGAGTAGAAGGCGCCGCCGAGGAAGGTTAGCGGGGTGACGATCAGCAGCGGAATGATCTGCAATTGCTC
The DNA here is from genome assembly GCA_030856365.1 of Pseudomonadota bacterium. GTDB lineage: Bacteria > Pseudomonadota > Alphaproteobacteria > Sphingomonadales > Sphingomonadaceae > Sphingomicrobium. The sequence continues at coordinate 27,778 of JALYPM010000018.1, read as the reverse complement.
GAACCCTTTGGCCCAGACGCCGACGATGAAGCCGAACAGGCAGAAAGTCGCCGCCACCAGCAGCAGGTAGAGCAACATCCACAGGGGATGCTCGACGCGCACGTCCACGAACAAATTGGCGGTGATGAGGATGACCAGGGCCACGCTCATCGCCTTGGTCGCTGCTGCTCCGACATAGCCGAGCACCGTCTCGAAGGCCGACAGCGGCGCCGACAATATCTCGTAAATGGTGCCGGTGAAGCGCGGCATGTGGATACCGAAACTGGCGTTGAAAATGCATTCGGTGAACAGCGACAGCATCATCAGGCCGGGGACGATAAAGCTGCCATAGTCGATGCCGTTGATCTCGCTCATCCGGCTGCCGATCGCGGCGCCGAACACCACGAAATAAAGCGAGGTGGTGATCACCGGGACCGCAAGCCCGGTCCACAAGGTCCTCCGGAAGCGGTGCATTTCGAACTTGTAGATTGCCCAAACGCCGCGCCAGTTCATGCTTTCACTCCTCGGCGTTCGTGGATCAGGTCGACGAAGATGTCTTCGAGACTCGATTGCTTGGTGTCGAGGTCCTTGAAGTTGATACCGGCGTCGCGCATCGCGGTTAGCAGCGACGGTATGCCCGTCCGCTCCGCCTTTGCATCGAATTCGTACGTTAGCGTCGAACCCTCGTCCGTTAGCGTTGGCGCCCACGGGGCAAGCGCCTCGGGAACGGCATCGAGCGGCTCAGTCAGCTGCAGGTGGAGCAGCTTGCGCCCCAGCTTCTGCATCAGCACGTCCTTCTCCTCGACCAGGATCAGTTCGCCCTTGTTGATAACGCCGACGCGGTCGGCCATTTCTTCCGCTTCCTCAATGTAGTGCGTTGTGAGGATGATGGTGGTGCCGCGCTCGCGCAGCCCGCGCACCAGCTGCCACATGTCGCGGCGAAGCTCGACATCGACGCCGGCCGTGGGTTCGTCGAGGAACAGGATGTCGGGCTCGTGGGCCAGCGCCTTGGCGATCATCACGCGCCGCTTCATTCCGCCGGAGAGGTCCTTGAGGATCGACTTGCGCTTGTCCCACAGCGACAGGTCGCGGAGGATCTGCTCGATGCGCGCCGGATCGGGCGCGCGGCCGAACAGCTCGCGGCTGAAGCTGACGGTGCTGAGCAGCGGCTCGAACACGTCCATCGTCAGCTCCTGAGGGACAAGCCCGATCCGTTTGCGGGCTTCGCGAAAGTGGCGTTGCCAGTTCTTGCCATCGACCAGCACTTCGCCCGCGGTCGCGGTGACGATGCCGCAGACGATGCTGATCAGGGTCGTCTTGCCGGCGCCGTTGGGCCCGAGCAGCGCGAAAATCTCGCCACGGCGGATGTCGAGGTCGACCGCCTTCAGCGCTTCGGTGCCGCTCGCATAGGCTTTCCGCAAGCCGCGGATGGAGAGAATCGGATCGCTCATTCGACCGGTCCCGGTTCGACCGCCTTCGCTTCGTCGCTGTTGAGCCCGTGACGCAATAGCATTGGTACGTTAGCAAGAGCGAAGACGAACGTGAGGGGGATAGCGCCCCACAATTTAAAGCCGACCCAAAAGTCCGTGGTGCTGTTGCGCCAAACTGCCTCGTTGAGAGCCGCCATGAACAGGAAGAACAGCGCCCAATTGCGCGTGATCTTGCGCCAACCATCATTATCCAGGCCGGGATAAGCGCTTTCAAGCACCGCCTTCAACAGCGGGCGCCCGGTGAACAACCCAAACGCCAGGATCGAGGAGATCAGCGCATAATAGAGCGTCGGCTTGATCTTGATGAAGGTCTCATTGTGAAGCCACAAAGTGACGCTACCCATCAGTAGGACCATCGCACCCGAGAACCAGAGCAGCGGCGAGATTTGACCGTAGCGCACCTGCGACAGGATCATCGCGATCATCATCGCGGCCATGAAAGCCCCCGTGGCAGCGAAGACGCCGAACCACCAATTGACGAAGAAGAACAAGACCAACGGTCCAACGTCGATCAACAATTTTACACCGTTCGAGGGCTCCCGCTTGCCTTTGCTCATGGCGCCAACCCCGCAATCGCCCGGGCTACCGCGCGGGCATCGAACGGGCGCAGGTCGGCGGCGCCTTCGCCGACGCCGATGGCGTGGATCGGAAGCCCGAATCTCTCGGCCGCTGCGACCAGAACGCCGCCCCGCGCCGTCCCGTCGAGCTTGGTCATCAGCAGTCCGGACACGTTGGCAGTCTCCTTGAACACTTCGACCTGGGTGAGGGCATTCTGGCCGGTGGTGGCGTCGAGCACGAGCAATACATCGTGCGGCGCGTCGGGGTTGAGGCGGCCCAGCACGCGGCGGATCTTCGACAGCTCGTCCATCAGATGCGTCTTGTTCTGAAGCCGCCCGGCAGTGTCGACGATGAGCACGTCGATGCCCTCCGCGGTCGCGCGCTTGACTCCGTCGAAGACAATTCCGGCCGCGTCCCCGCCTTCCTTGCCGACGATCACCGGAGCGCCGATGCGCTCGCCCCATATCTGCAGCTGCTCGATGGCCGCAGCGCGAAACGTGTCGCCGGCGGCGAGCATAACGCCATAGTCCTGCTCCTTCAGCCATTGGCCCAATTTGCCGATGGTGGTCGTCTTGCCGGAGCCGTTGACGCCGATCACAAGGATCACGTGCGGGCGAGGAAAACCGTAGACTTCCAGCGGCTTGGCGGCCGGCGTTAGAATCTTCTCGATCTCTTCGGCGAGGATGGTGCGAAGGCCGCGCTCGTCGAGCTGTTCGAACCGGCGGGCGGCGATCGCCTCGCGGATGCGGCGCGAAGCCTGGGGGCCGAGGTCCGATGCGATCAGCGCTTCCTCGATATCGTCGAGCGTCGACGTGTCGAGCGCTGCGCGGGAGGTAAGGCCGTTGAGATTGTCGCCCATCCGCTCGGCGGTCTTGCTGAATCCGCCGCGCAGTTTCTCTAGCCAGCTCATGCCCAGGCACCGACCAGGTGCGAGCCTTCGCGCGCGACGATATGCGCATCGCCCAGCATGCCGCGCTCGGCGCCGGCGATGGCGATGGGTGCAAAGCCGTCGCTATGTCCCTTCTCGCCCGCTTCCATCAGCACGCGCTGGCGGGTGCTGACGAGGCTGTCGAGCCAGCCGGTGCGGCGCGTCGTCGCCGCCTTGCGCAGCCGCTCCGCGCGGGCTTTCACCCTTCCACGCTCTACCTGCGGCATGCGTGCGGCCGGCGTTCCCTCGCGCGGTGAGAAAGGAAAAATGTGAGCGGCGACGATCTCGCAATCGTCCAGCAAGTTCAGTGTGTTCAGCGCCATCTCTTCAGTTTCCGTGGGAAATCCGGCGATCAGATCGGCACCGATCGTCGCGTCGGGACGCGCCCCCTTGATCCGCTCGACCATCCGCACCGCATCGGCGCGGCTGTGGCGGCGCTTCATGCGCTTGAGGATCATGTCGTCGCCGGCCTGCAGCGAGAGGTGAAAATGCGGGAGCAGGCGCGGCTCGCCGGCAATCAGGGCGAACAGGGCCTCGTCGATCTCGACGCTGTCGATGGAGGAGAGGCGCAGCCGCTGGAGCCGGGGCTCGGCAGCGAGCAGCCGCTCGATCAGCTTGCCGAGACCGCCGTGCGCATCGCGATAGCTGGTGATGTCGACACCGGTAAAAACAATTTCCCTGGCGCCGCGGTCGATTTCTCGAGCGATGGCGTCGCGAATGGCGTCGAACGGGTAGGAGATGCTCGGTCCGCGGGCAGGTGCAATGGCGCAGAAGGTGCAGCGGTGATCGCAGCCGGTCTGCACCGCAACAAATGCACGGACGTGAGAGTGGGTGCCGGAGGGTGCGAGCCACGCCGCACTCGTTTCGCTCGACACGAACGGGGAGAGTTTCCCGGCGTTTCCGACCACCAGGTGCACCTCCGGCATCGCCGCGAAGGCTTCCGGCTCGAGCTCGGCCGCGCAGCCGGTGACGATGATCTTTGCGCCGGCATGGGTCCGGCTCGCGCGGCGGATCGCCTGGCGGGTCTGGCGCACGGCTTCGTTGGTGACGGCGCAGCTGTTGACGACCACCCAGTCGCCGGGGGGCGCGTTGCGGGCAATGGTTTCGCTCTCGGCGAAATTGAGGCGGCAGCCGAGCGAGATGCTGTGCACGCTCATCGGGTCACGGCCTGAAGGTCGATTTCCCCCTTGAACACGTACGTCGCCGACCCGCGCATGAGGATCGGCGATCCGGGCGCCCAGGAGATGGTGAGATCGCCGCCCGGCATCGAAACTCGCACCGGCGACTGCACGCGCTTGGACTTGATGGCAGCGACGGCCGCGGCGCAGGCGCCAGTGCCGCAGGCGCGGGTCAGGCCGGAGCCGCGCTCCCACGTGCGAAGCTTCAAACTGCCGTCAGGCTGCACTGCGGCGACATTGACGTTGATCCGCTGCGGGAAGGCGGGATCATGCTCGATGCTGGGGCCCAGATCGACCAGATCGATCGGCGCGACATCGGGCACGAAAAAGACGAGGTGCGGGTTGCCCACGGACAGGGCGATCGGCTTTTCGAGCGGACCCCAGCCGAGCGGCACGGCATCGGTGTCCATCGGGTAGGTGAGAGGCACCTCGTTCCAGGCGAACTTCGGCTCCCCGATGCTGACTTCGATCTCGCTGCCGCTCCCGGCGCCGCTGATCACTCCACCGCCAGTCTCGATCGTCCTGGCGCCGGTCAGCGCGACGACGCAGCGCGAGGCGTTGCCGCAGCTTTCGACTTCGCCGCCGTCATGGTTCCAGATGCGCATCCGCACGTCGGCCTGTTGCGACGGCTCGAGCAGGATCAGCTGGTCGCAGCCGACGCCGGTGCGCCGGTCGGCAATGCTCTTGGCGAGCGCTGGATCGATGGCGAGCGGCTCCTCGCGCGCATCGAAGATGGCGAAGTCATTGCCGAGACCATGCATCTTGTGGAAGGAACGCGTCATGCTTGGCCGCGCACTTAGGAACGGTCGCGCGCCAAGTCCACTTTGCCATGGATGGGACAGGACAATGCAGCGAGCCGCAACCGAAGTCATGGAGGGGATTATCCTCTCCGCCGTGATTGAGGCGGTTGCCGCGTTGAAAGCGGCCTCTGGCGGGCTTCCCAACAACCTGCTGCGCGAGGTGCAGAGCGTTCACTCCAACACGACCTTCGCCGACCTGCCGAAGGAGCTCCAGGATTCGATCCGCAGCAGTGTTCGTTCCGCCTTCACCCAGCTTCTGAAGGACGGCTATTCCGTCCTCGCGAGCCAGCCAGGGCAAGGGCGGTCCATGAGCCCGCCGTCGCCTCGGCGCGAGCATCGCGGTCCGCCGGTCGTGCGCGGCGGACGTCCGCCCCGCGCGCCAAGACCGGCAGGCGCGCCGGGTGGTCCTGACAAACCGGAGGGAGCGGGACCGGGAAGGGGACCTGGCAAGGGGCCGGGCGGCGCCCCGCGCCGGCCGCGGCCGCCCAAGGGAAAGCCCCGGATGTCCTGAGCCGCACCACGCGGTTTGACTACCGTTGATTTCGTGGGGCCCTTCCGCTAGGGCGCGCACGTCGTTTTCGACGCTTTTGATGACCAGCGCCCAAGGGCGCCCGCCGGCCGACGAGGTTTCGTTCGCCGGCGCAAATGCGTTTCGCGATGATCGCGGGAGAGAAATGGATGTTTGACAGCCTGAGTGACCGGCTCGGCGGCGTATTCGACAAACTCCGCGGGCGCGGCGCGCTCAGCGAAGCGGACGTGCGCGCGGCGATGCGCGAAGTGCGCGTGGCCTTGCTCGAGGCCGATGTCGCGCTCCCCGTCGCTCGCGATTTCGTCGACCAGATCACCGAAAAGGCCGTCGGCCACGAAGTTCTGCGCTCGGTCACCCCGGGGCAGCAGGTGGTCAAGATCGTCCACGATGCGCTGGTCGAGATGCTCGGATCGGAAGCCGCGGAGCTTTGCCTCGACGTCAATCCGCCGGCGGTGCTGATGATGGTCGGGCTTCAGGGCTCGGGCAAAACGACGACCACGGCCAAGCTCGCCAAGCGACTGACCGACAAGGATCGCAAGCGGGTGCTGATGGCCTCGCTCGACGTTGCCCGGCCGGCCGCACAGGAACAGCTGGCGGTGCTCGGGCGGCAAGCGAGCATCGACACGCTCCCGATCGTGCCGGGCCAGCAGCCGGTCGACATCGCCCGGCGCGCCGTCCAGGCGGCGAAACTCCAGGCCTATGACGTGGTCCTGCTCGACACCGCCGGCCGGCTTCACGTTGACGATGCGCTGATGGCCGAGATGAAGGCCGTGGCCGCCGCCTCCAGCCCCACCGAGACCCTGCTGGTTGTCGACAGCCTTACCGGTCAGGACGCGGTCAACGTCGCCAAGGGCTTTGCCGGCGAAGTGGAACTCACCGGCGTGATCCTCACCCGCATGGACGGTGATGCCCGCGGCGGCGCGGCGCTGTCGATGCGCGCGGTCACCGACAAGCCGATCAAGTTCGCCGGCACCGGCGAAGCGATCGACGCGCTGGAGGCGTTTCACCCCAGTCGAGTCGCCGGGCGCATTCTGGGCATGGGCGACGTGGTCGGCCTGGTCGAGCGGGCGGCGGAGACGATCCAGGTCGAGGAAGCGGAAAAGCTCGCGGCGAAGATGGCCAAGGGCAAGTTCGATCTCGACGACCTTCGTTCTCAGATCGGCCAGATGCAGCGGATGGGTGGCCTTGGCGCGCTCGCCGGAATGATGCCCGGAATGAAAGGCATGAAGGGCGCCATGGACAAGGCGCAGGACGGCAAGGCGCTGGTCCACCTCGAAGCGATCCTGTCGTCGATGACGGGCAAGGAGCGGGCTAAGCCCGACGTCATCAACGCCAAGCGCAAGATCCGCATCGCCAAGGGTAGCGGGACCACCGTTCAGGAGGTCAACAAGCTACTCAAGATGCACCAGGAAATGGCCAACGTCATGAAGCGGCTCAAGAAGATGGGCGGCCTTGGCAAGCTGGCGGCCATGTTCGGCAAGGGCGGCCTGGAAGGCGCGCTTGGCGGCGTCTCGCCCGGAGCGCTTCCGCCCGGCGGTTTCGGTGGAGCAGGGCTTCCCGGACTTGGCGGCTCCGCCCCGTTTAACCTCCCACCTGGTTTCAATAAGTTCACAAAGAAATAGAAGAACACACTGAAAGGACTATCGAAATGGCACTCTCTATTCGTCTCGCCCGTGGCGGCGCCAAAAAGCGGCCCTATTACCGCATCGTCGTCGCCGACAGCCGCGCCCCCCGCGACGGCCGCTTCATCGAGAAGCTCGGCACTTACAATCCGCTGCTGGCGAAGGATTCGCCAGAGCGCGTGAAGCTCGACTCCGACCGCATCTCGCATTGGCTGTCGGTTGGAGCCCAGCCATCGGACCGCGTGCTTCGCTTCCTCGATGCTGCCGGAATCAAGGAGCGAGCCGCTCGCAACAACCCGAACAAAGGCCAGCCGGGCGACAAGGCCAAGGAGCGCGCCGAGGAGCGTGAGACCAAGGCCGCGGAAGCCGCCGAGGCCGCCGAAGCGGCTGCCGCAGCGCCGGCCGAAGAGGCGCCGGCTGCTGATGAGCCCGTCGCTGAGGAAGTGGTTGCTGAAGAGGCTCTCGCCGAGACTCCGGCCGCTGAGGAACCTCCGGCTGCTGAGGAAGCTCCCGCTGCTGAGGAAGCCCCCGCTGCCGAAGAGCCGACTCCGGCCGCCGAAGCGACCAACGAGGGCCAGTCCACCGACGAGCCGGCCGAAGGCGCTGTCGAGGACGCACCCGCCGAGGGCGCCGAGACCGCTGCTTCGGAAGCCACCGGCGATGCGTCGGGCGAGTCGACCGACCAGCCGGCCGAAGGCGCCGACGAAGCGGCTCCCGCCGAGGGCGCTGAAAAGGCCGAGCAGGCTTAAGCCGTCATGGCTGCACCGGCGAGCGGAGCAGGCGAGCGCGTAGCGCTGGCCGCCGTCGCCGGTGCGCATGGGATCAGGGGCGAGCTCAAGCTCAAGCTGTTCAGCGACAGCGCTGAAAGCCTCGCCGCGCACAAGCGGCTGTTCGTCGGCGGGTCGGAGCGGCGGCTGATCGAGGTGCGAAAGATCGGCAGGATGGCCGTGGCGCGGTTCGAAGGCGTCCCGGACCGGTCTGCCGCCGAAGCGCTTCGCGGGCAGCTGATCGAAATCGAGCAATCGGCGCTGCCGCCGCTCGCCGACGGCGAATATTATCACGCCGACCTGATCGGGCTCCCCTGCGAAGACGGCGAGGGGAAGCCGGTCGGGCGCGTTGTTGCAGTCGAGAATTACGGCGCCGCCGACCTGCTCGAGGTCGAGCTGGAAGGCGGCAAGCGCTCGCTGATTTCGTTCACCGAAGGGGTTGCGGACCTCGTCGAAGGCCGGATCGTCCTCGACCCGGACTTTCTCGCTTAGCGCAACATCGGCTGTTGTTTCGCCAGGTCGTTGCGGATCGTCGTGGCGGCGACCCCGCCTTCACCCATCGCGTGGCTGATCTGGTCGAGGCCGACCACAACGTCGCCCGCGGCATAGAAACCCGCCACGTTGGTACGCTGGTGGGCATCGACGCCGACGCACCCTTGGTCGCTAAGGCGGGCACCGAGTTGGTCGGCAAGCTGGGTGTGGGTGTCGGAGCCGAGCGCCGGGTAGACGCTGTCGAAGGTGAAATGGCCTTCGGCGGTGTCGACGACGATGCAATTTTCGGAGATCGCGACGGCTTGCGCGGGTCCGTCGATGCAGCCGATCGACGCGAGCTTCAATTTCTTGCGGTCTTCGTCGCTGAGCTGGAGCGCCGTGTCGGGGGCGATCAGCGTAACATCGGAGGTGAAGCCGCGCAGGAAGACCGCTTCGGCGACGCCGTGGCTGTCGCTGCCGATGACGCCGACTTTCTTGTCGGTGACTTCATAGCCGTCGCAAACCGGGCAATAGCGGATGAGGCCGCGCGACAGCGCCTCATCATGAAGGTCCTCGTCCATCGCCGGCTTGCGGTTGGTGACTCCGGTCGCCAGCAGCACCGCCCGGGCCGTTTCGCAGCCCGAACCCCAGGTGGCGGTGAATAGGCCGCCGTCTTCGTCCCGTGCCAGCTTGGACACGCGGTCGGTGACAATCTTGGCGCCATATTTCTGCGCCTGGCTGCGCATCCGCTCAAGCAGCTCCTTGCCGCTGATCCCTTCGGGAAAGCCGGCGTGGTTGTGGGTGCACGGGATCCAGCCCGCACGGCTCTTGCCGGCGTCAACAACCAATATGTCGAGGTGAAAGCGGGCGAGGTAAATCGCCGCGGTGAGCCCGGCCGGGCCACCGCCGATGATCAGGCAGTCGAGGGGTTTGTCCATTGCCGCCCAATGGATTGCTGCGCTGGCGGTTCCGGACTAGCCCGCCGCCATGGCTTTTGCAGCGACCGTCCTGACCCTTTATCCGGAGATGTTTCCCGGGCCGCTGGGCTCGAGCCTGGCGGGCCGGGCGCTTGACCAGGGCATCTGGTCGTTGGACGCGAAGAACATCCGCGACTTCGCCACCGACAAGCATCGCAGCGTCGACGACACGCCTGCGGGGGGGGGTGCGGGGATGGTGCTCCGGCCCGATGTGCTCGCGACTGCGCTCGACAGCGTGGCGGACGGGCGGCCCATGCTGGCGCTGACTCCGCGCGGTAAGTCGCTGACCCAGGTTCGCGTACGGCAACTTGCAGCGGGTGAGGGCGCGATCCTGCTGTGCGGGCGCTTCGAGGGGTTCGACGAGCGAATCTTCGACGCGCGGCCGCTAGAACCCATCTCGATCGGCGACTACGTCCTGTCCGGCGGAGAAGTCGGCGCGATGGTCATCCTCGACGCTTGCGTAAGGCTGCTCCCCGGGGTAATGGGCGCGGCCTCCAGCGGAGAGGAAGAGAGCTTCGAACAGGGGCTCTTGGAATATCCGCACTATACCCGACCTTATGAATGGGAAGGGCGCACGATCCCCGAAGTGCTGCGATCGGGGGATCATGCGAGGATCGCGGCGTGGAGACACGAGCGCGCTTCGCAAGATACACGGCTATGGCGGCCGGACCTGATCGAGCGCCACAGGGGCGCATCGCAGGCACCGCCCTCTGGCGCGCGGCGGGACAATGAAGGCAAGAAAAGATGAACATCATCCAGACGCTCGAGCGCGAAGCCATTGAGGCGCTCACCCAGGACCGGCCCATTCCGGAATTCCGCGCAGGCGACACGCTCCGCATCGGCGTCAAGGTCGTTGAAGGCGAGCGCAGCCGTGTTCAGAATTTCGAAGGCGTGTGCATCGCCCGGTCGAACAAGGGCGTCGGGTCCAGCTTCACCGTCCGCAAGATCAGCTTCGGCGAAGGCGTCGAGCGCGTCTTCCCGCTTTATTCCCCCGCGATCGACAAGATCGAGGTGGTCCGCCGCGGCGTCGTCCGTCGCGCCAAGCTTTATTATTTGCGCGGCCGCACCGGCAAGTCGGCCCGTATCGCCGAGCGCCGCGACGTCCGCCGCGATGCTCCCGGCGGTAAAGGCGCCCAGACGGAAGTGCCGGGCGGTAGCGAGGGCTAAGCTGTTCCGGTTGCCGGGTTCTACGGGGCCTGGCTTCCGTTCAACGACGCATCAGAGGCGCACGCGGGTTAGTGTGAGCGTTCCGTCCGCGGTATATTGCGGGCGTGCGTTGGCTGGCCGTGCCGCGACCAGCGGCTGCGCGGAGGCCGGGAGCCCCGGACTCCAGCCGGTAAGGATCATACCTACCGGGTCGCGCTTGCCGATCACCAGATCCAAGACCATCCCGTCGCAGCTTCTACCGAAGCAGCGCACGGAATAATCGCCCTTGGCGGCATTGCTGTCGATCGGGCGCACGTACGCGCCGGTTCCCGCCGCACGAATTTGCGCATCTTCGGGCGCGATCAGTGCCACCGACTGCGCGCCATTGGCGGTCAGGCGGATGCGGACGCGGCGGGCGCCGCCTGCTGCCGGTGCCGACCCGATGCGCTGGATCGACGGAGCCTGAACGTCTGCGGCCGGCGCCGCCGCCAGCCAGCGTTTACGCTTGCTGTGGGGCAAGGCGTCGAGCTTCCACCGCGCATCGCCGCCGAAGCCGTCAGGCACTCTCGCCATGTCGTTGAGGATCGACCAGCTCGAGCGCTGCGCCTGGGTGTCCGTCACATGCTCGATGGTGAATTGCTGCTGCCGGTCGGCGGAGTAGGCCGGGACCGCCGCCGCGATGCCCCAGCCGAGCAGCGCGAACGCGCCGCCGATGGCGAGCAGCCGCGAACGGCGAACCTCCGTCATCAGCGGCTTGGCCTCGATCAGCGCCGGCAGCAGGATCAGCGCTCCGAGCGGTGCGAAGATCCAGATCGGTCCGCGGCTCAACAGTTCTTCGAGCGAGGCGAGCATGACCCCCAGCGTCAGGTAGAGCAGGAGCACTGCGGCCAGCCCCGCCCAGCGTTCGGTCTTGCGATTGCTCCTGCCGCCGAGCGAAGCGAAGAACATCAGCAGCGGCGGGAACAGGAAATAGATCAGCCCGCCGGGGGCGACCAGCGCGAGGGCTAGCCCGGCCAGCAGGTAGAAAAGCCAGAAAGCGGTTCGCAGCTGGAACACCTCCAGCCGCCGCCCGAGGATCGGCAGCACGATCAGCGCGGCCAGGACAGCCGAGGCATAGGCGGCAAGGTGCGTCCACATCGGGTCCGCGCGCCAGAACAAGCCGGTCCGAAGCAGCCCGACGATGGACTGGGCAACGAAAGCGATGACCGCCGACAGCAATACGGTTGCAACGACGGTGAGTAGCGCCCAGCCAAGTGCCTGGCGCCGCCACGCCTTCCACGCAAAACCGATCAGGAGCGCCGCGAACAGCAGCACCCCGACCAGCATTGGCATGTGGATGAGCTCGACTCCGAGCATGTCCATGAAAATGCGTTCGCCGCCGGCCTCCGGCGGGTTCGACGACAGTTCGGTCGCCAGCGCGAGCGCCTGGTCGCCCATGTGCTGCAGGCTGCGCGCGTCGAGCCCTCCAATGTCGTCGCCGGCGCTGTGATAGCGGGTCTCGTTGCCGATCATCGCGAGGTTGAGCGTGGTCCAGCCCAGCGGCTCGAACGTGTTGACGTCGGTGTAGTTGGGCATCAGCCGGTAGACGTCGGTCGAGAGCGAGTTGGCGACCGGGACATCCACGGCGCGGGCGAAGGCAGTGATCGCCGCGCCGTTCGGCTTGTTGGTCTCGAACATGTGGACGGGTCCGGTGACGCCGCGGGCCTCTAGGTTGATCAGGCTGTCGACCTGCCGCGCGAGTGGATCGCGATCGACAAAGGCGCGGGCGCCGAGCAGACCGAGCTCCTCGCCTTCGTTGAAGAGGAAGGTCACCGGGCGCTGCAGCGGCCGATCCTTGAGAATGAAAACGGTTTCCAGCATCGCAGCGACACCGGCCCCCGCGTCGCCCGCGCCGGGGCCGACCGGCGTGCTGTCGTAATGCGCGGACAGCAGCACCCGCCGCCCGATCGCAGGACCCAGGCTGACAACGATATTGCGGACCCGGGCACAGGCCACGCCGCGCGCCTTGTGATGGGCGTTGCAGACGGTCTCATCGCGGATTTCCGGCCGAAGCCCCATTTCGGTGAGGTGGTTGACCAACTGGTCACGCACCGCGTCGTTGGCGGCGCTGTCGGCCGGGTGCGGCCGCTGGTCGTCAAGGATTTCGGTCAAGCGGGCGTGGGCGCGGTGGACGTTGAACTCGCCCGCCTGCGGCTGCGATCGAAGTTCCGGGATCGGCACCAGCCAGGATTTCACGCCCATCAGCGCGAGCAGGCAGGTGATGATGATGGCGATCAGAAGTGCCGGTTTGCGCATGTTGCCCCCCAGCTGCGCGTCACGAGATGCAAGGTCTTATGCTTATGATTTCGCGTCCGCGATAGGGGTGTGGCGTTTTCAGGGGCTCGCTGGTCGCGAAGTACGGAACCGCCGCGCTGGACAAGCGGCCGTCCGCCACCATATCGGCCCGGGCGACAGCGAGGAGCAGGACATGGGTTATCGGGTGGCAGTCGTCGGCGCGACCGGCAACGTCGGGCGAGAAATCCTCAATATCCTTGCCGAGCGGCAATTCCCGGCCGACGAGGTCGCGGCAGTCGCGTCTCCGCGCTCGACCGGCGACATCGTCGATTTCGGCGATAGCGGGCGCGAGCTGAAGGTCAACAACATCGAGCATTTCGACTTCGCCGGATGGGATATGGCTTTGTTCGCCGCGGGGTCGGAGGTGTCGAAAATCTACGCGCCGATTGCCGCGGCGGCCGGTTGCACGGTAATCGACAATAGCTCGCTCTATCGCATGGACCCCGACGTTCCGCTGATTGTGCCGGAAGTGAATGCCCACGCGATCGCCGGCTACCGTAAGAAGAATATCATCGCCAACCCGAACTGCTCGACCGCGCAGCTGGTGGTGGCGCTCAAGCCGCTTCACGATGCCGCGACGATCAAGCGGGTGGTGGTTGCGACCTATCAGTCCGTCTCGGGTTCCGGCAAAGCGGGCATGGACGAATTGTTCGAGCAGTCGCGCAACATCTTCGTGGGCGATTCGAACGAGCCGTCTCACTACACCAAGCAGATCGCCTTCAACGTCATCCCGCACATCGACGACTTCCTCGACGACGGGTCGACCAAGGAAGAATGGAAGTTGGTCGTGGAGACCAAGAAGATCCTCGATCCGAAGATCAAGCTGACCGCGACCTGCGTGCGGGTGCCGGTGTTCGTCGGCCATTCCGAAGCCGTGAACATCGAGTTTGAAAACGAGATTTCCGCCGAGGAAGCGCAGAAGATCCTGCGCGAGGCACCCGGCATTATGCTGGTCGATAAGCGCGAGAACGGCGGCTACGTGACGCCGGTCGAAGCGGTCGGCGAATATGCGACCTACGTCAGCCGCGTTCGCGAGGATTCGACGGTCGAGAACGGCTTGTCGCTGTGGGTCGTCAGCGACAATCTGCGCAAGGGCGCAGCCCTGAACGCGGTGCAGATCGCCGAGCTCCTCGGCCGCAAGCATCTGCAGAAGGCGGCGTGACGCGAAGCCGTTATCGCCCGCTTAGGGCTTTTCGCCCCAGAATCGCAGCAGCTGGTTCTGGACTAGTTGCAGGCGGGTGTAATTTTCCGGCTTCATGTTCAGGCCTTCGAGCGCCGCCACTTCGTTGAGGTCGAACAGCAGGTTGCGCTTGAACGGGTCGGGAATCCGGCTCTGCATGAAGGTGATTGCAACCAGCCGCTCGCCGCGGGTGACGGGTTCGACTTCGTGGAGCGTGTCGGACGGATAGATGACCGCTTCGCCGGGCAGCAGCCGGAAGCGGATGCTCGCATCCCCCAGCCGAACATGGAGCGCTCCGCCCTCGTAGCTGTCGGGGTGCGAGAGGAAGATCGTGCAGCTGAGGTCGCTGCGAATGGTGCCGCTTGCTATCTGCAGATAGGCGACATCGGTATGTGCGCCATAGCCCATACCCGGTTGGTACCGCGTGATCAGGGGCGGAGCGACGACCACCGGAAAGACGAACTGCCGCATCTCTTCGCTGCGGACCAGCGCCCGATGCAGCATCTCGGCGCTTTCCCGGTAAGCGTCGGGCTCATGAAGCTGCTCGTTGCGCTTGGCCGTGTTGTGCGGGTTGGTAATCCGGCCGTCCGCGAACGAGGCCGACGCCGCAATCCTGCGGCAAGCCTCGATCTCTGCTTGCTCCAATATAGGCAGGACACGGTACATGAGCGTCTCTTGCTGGGTCTGGGGAGGGAAGGCAAGCGTCCCCCGGACGGTGTTCATGCGGCGATTGGCAAGGTGCCGGACACGGGCGCAGCTAGTCCCTCCGTCTCCATAGAGAGAGGCCGGCAGCGGCGAGGAGTATAATCGCGCCGCTACCCTCCGTCCCGCGCTTCCGCAGGCGGGCGAGGCCGGCGGTCGCCAGCACGGACGACAGCATTCCCAGCTTCGGGAAGCCCGCGACATGCCCCGCGCGCGCAGTGACACTGGATGCAACGTACGGGTGCTCGGCCGGAGGTTTTCGCTGGTTTGCAACTGCGGGCGGAGCGGCAGCGGGCGCGCCTTGCGCGGGTTGCGGTGGGGCGTCGTCATCGCCGCTCGCGGGCCGCCACCTGCGACATGGTCTGCCGACCAGGCGCCCGCTGCCCCAGCGGCTGATCCTCGAATGCGACGACGGGGGAGGTGAGTGCGTTCATGACGTAGAAGCGCGGGGTCTGGCACCCTGTTCCGCCAAAAAATCGAACAACTGGCCCGGCGTGATCACCCGCCCGGTCGCTGGCGGTCGGCTTGCTCGCACGCCAGCGCGTCGACCCGATCATTTTCCGGGTGG
Source organism: Pseudomonadota bacterium (assembly GCA_030856365.1). Lineage (GTDB taxonomy): Bacteria > Pseudomonadota > Alphaproteobacteria > Sphingomonadales > Sphingomonadaceae > Sphingomicrobium. Next base: position 12,549 of record JALYPM010000018.1, on the reverse strand, counting down.
CCGCTGTGTCCCTTGACCCAGTGCCAGTCGACCCGATGCGGCGTCACCGCCTCCAGAAGCGCCTGCCACAGCTCGGCGTTCTTCACCGGCTTTCTATCGGCGGTGCGCCAGCCGTTACGCCGCCAGCCGTGAATCCACTTGGTGATTCCATCCTTCACATAGTTGCTGTCGGTATGGAGATCGACGCGGCAGGAGCGCTTCAGCGCGTTTAGCGCCTCGATCGCGGCCATCAGCTCCATGCGATTGTTGGTGGTCAACGGTTCACCGCCGACGACTTCCTTTTCGCGCGCGCCTGAGCGGATCAGCGCGGCCCAGCCTCCTGGCCCGGGATTGCCGCGGCACGCGCCGTCGGTGAAGATTTCGACCTGCGGAAGCTCCATCGGCTCAGCCGACAAGCTCGCGCGGAAGCTTGAACACCATATTCTCCGGGCTGTGGTCGGCAATTTCATCCGCCACCTCGAAGCGCTGCCGAAGGGCATCAATGACTTCCCGGACCAGCAGCTCCGGAGCCGACGCACCCGCCGTGAGGCCAAGTGTCCGCGGCTGCCCCAGCCACTGCCAATCGATGTCGGATGCGCGCTCGATCAGCCGGGCCGGAACGCCCATGCGCTCGGCCACTTCCGCCAGCCGTAGCGAATTGCTGCTGTTTGGCGACCCGATCACCAGCATCCGTTCGCATTCGGGCGCGATCGCCTTGACCGCCGCCTGACGGTTCGACGTGGCGTAGCAGATGTCCTCGCTGCGCGGCGCTTTCACCGCCGGGAAGCGGACCTTGAGGGCCTCGACGATGGCGGCGGTGTCATCCACCGACAACGTCGTCTGGGTCAGGAAGGCGAGATTGCTTGTGTCCGCGACGGTCACCGTCGCCGCATCTTCTTCCGTCTCGATCAGGGTCATTGCGCCTTCTGGCACCTGCCCAAAGGTCCCGATGACCTCGGGATGGCCGGCGTGCCCGATGAACAAGATGTGTCGTCCCTCCTCGATCAGCCGCTCGGCCTGGCGGTGGACCTTGGAGACAAGCGGACAGGTGGCATCGACGAAACTGAGGCCGCGGGCCTGGGCGCTCGCCGGAACCGACTTGGGCACTCCGTGCGCCGAGAAGACCACCGGCCGATCGTCCGGAACTTCGCCGAGTTCTTCGACGAAAATGGCGCCCATCTCGCGGAGGCGATCGACCACATAACGGTTGTGGACGATTTCGTGCCGGACATAGACCGGCGCTCCGAATCGCTCCAGCGCCAGCTCCACGATCTGGATCGCGCGGTCGACGCCAGCGCAAAACCCGCGCGGGGCCGCAATCAGCACTCTAAGCGGAGGAAGCAGGGTGCTCGGCATTAGGCGGCGATGTAAGGGGTCGCTTGCAGCATTGAAAGGTGGTTCCTATGAACCGGGCGGCGACAACCGCCGCTGCCAAGGATCACACATAACGTGAAGCATCGCCTGACTCCACTGTCCCTGCTCGCTCTCCTGTCCGCTTGCACCCAATCCGGGATTAGCCAGTCGGGCGGCGTATACGCGACCCGCAGCACCTGCCCGGTGGCCGGCGTCCCTACGGGCACAGGCGACATCACGCTGTTCGGTCCGGGCGGCACTACCGACGCAAACGCGCTGGATGTGGCCGCGGCGATCACCAACGTCCGCGCGAACTGCGACGACACGGGCGCGAACGTCATCTCCGTCATCAGCTTTGATGTGGTCGCCGCTCGGCGCACCGCGGGACCCGCCCGGCAGATCGTACTGCCATATTTCAGCACCGTCGTGCGGGGTGGCAGCGACATCGTCGCCAAGCGGACCCAGGCGGTTGCGCTGAACTTTGCCGCGGGAGAGCTTCGCGCCCAAACCTCCGGCCAGGCGACGGTCAGCGTCTCGCGCGCTGCCGCGACCTTGCCCGCGAACGTGCGGCAAATCCTTAGCCGGGACCGCAAACCGGGCGACGAGGCGGCGGCGGTGGACCCGCTCTCCGACCCAGCGATTCGCCAAGCCGTTGCGCAGGCGACTTTCGAACATCTGGTCGGATTCCAGCTCACCGACGACCAGCTTCGCTATAACGTCACTCGCTAGGGGCTCTCCGGCCGACCCGGTGACGCACCCCGGCGAGCGGCCGCGCCAGCCATGCCGTGAGAGGCGGAGCAACGACTCCGGCAATCATCATCCAGAGCGGATAGCGGTCGAGCATGAAATAGAGCAGCACCGCGGCAACGATGAAGCCGGCAATAACCCAGCCCGCGCGCGCATGGCCAGAAATGCGGATGGCTGCCCACGAGCCGACCAGCGTGCCCGCCACCCAGCCGGCGAGGGCGAACATCAAGGCAATCGCCGGAGCTCTCGCGGAAGGAGTGGCGTCCGCGCTCACGCCGTAGAGGCTATTCCCGAGCGCCTCGATCGACATCATGGTGATGAGTGCCAGCAGGACGCCGACGACCAGACCGAACAAAGTCCACCGCATTTGCCAATCTCCAGCTCGAACACGACTGTAGTAACCGGCAGTTCGCCGCATTACGAGGAGGTAGCCTCCAGCCTCGCGTTGACTTGAACGCGCCGCGCAGCCAAGGGTTCGACGGTCTCCGGCGGGCAGCTTGCTGCCCTCGGGAAGGCCGCGCGGGAGAGTTCGCTTTGTCTTCGGGCTAAGCGGCGCCGAAGGAGCAACCGCCCCCGGAATCTCTCAGGCCACCGGACCGCGCGCGCCTGACAGTCTGGAAAGTGTCCCTCGCGGCAAGCGAGTGGCCGCCGAAGGGGTAACTTCGCATCTCGCGGGGGAAAGCTCTCAGGCCTAAGTGACAGACGGGGGCGGTGGTCCTGATGCTTCGACCGGCACAGGACTGTCCGCCAAACCTGTCGTCCGGAGCGCCCGATGAGCAAGGAAGTCCACAGCGGCCCCACCGACCAGCACCATATGGCGCGCGGGGAACCCTATCGCGGCGATCCGGAAGGCGGCGAAGGCGCTCAGGAACCGTCGGTGCGCCAGCTTCCGCTCGACGCCTGGCACCGCGCACAGAGTGCCCGCATGGTCCCGTTCGCCGGCTACGAAATGCCGGTCCAGTATGAAGGCATCATCGCCGAACATCTGTGGACGCGAGAGAACGCCGGCCTGTTCGACGTCAGCCACATGGGCCAGCTGATGCTGACCGGAAGCAATGTCGCCGAAGCACTCGAGGTTCTGCTTCCCGGCGACATCAAGGGACTTCAGCCGGGCCGCATCCGCTATTCGCTGCTGCTGACGGAGTCCGGCGGGATCATCGACGATTTGATGGTCACCAACGTTTCGCAGGACGACGGCGAGGCCTTTTACATGGTCGTCAATGGGGCGACCAAGTGGGACGACATTGCCCACCTGCGCGAGCATTTGCCCGACGATATCACGCTCAATCACCTCGAAGATCGCGGCCTGCTAGCGCTCCAGGGTCCGAAAGCCGTCGACGTCGTCGAGCGGCTGTTTCCCGGTGTGCCGGATGAGCTCGGCTTCATGCAGGGGACGTCGCGAGATTGGGAAGGCGTTCCGGTCGGCTTGGGCCGCTCCGGCTACACGGGCGAGGACGGGTTCGAGCTGTCGGTCCCCACGAGTCACATCGAGCGCCTAGCCGATGCGCTGGCGGCGGAGGACGAGGTCAAGCCGATCGGGCTTGGCGCGCGCGATTCGCTGCGGCTCGAAGCGGGATTGCCGCTCTACGGCCACGACCTCGATCCCGACACGACGCCGGTAATGGCCGGCCTTACCTTCGCGATTCAAAAGCGCCGGCGCACCGAAGGGGGCTTTCCCGGCGCGGTGCGCATCCTCGGCGAGATCGAGAATAGGCCGGTGCAGAAGCGGGTCGGCTTCAGTGTCGACAGCCGCCAGCCGGTGCGCGAGGGTGCCTCGATCCTCGACGACGACGGCAACGAGATCGGCAGGATCACCAGCGGCGGCTTTTCACCTTCGCTGCAGCGTCCGATCGCCATGGGTTACGTCGCCGCGCCCTTTGCCGAAGCAGACACCCGCCTGAAGGTCCAGCAGCGCGGCAAGGTCTTCGATGTCGCCGTCACTTCGATGCCGTTCGTCCCCCACCGCTACCACCGTAAGGGAGCCTGATCATGAGCCTGTATTTCACCCGCGAGCATGAATGGATCCGAGTCGAGGACGACACCGCCACCGTTGGAATTTCCGACCACGCGCAACAGGCGCTCGGCGATATCGTCTTCGCCGAAGTGCCGGAAGCGGGAAAGACTCTCTCCAAGGGTGAGGAAGCAGCCGTCGTGGAATCAGTCAAGGCTGCTTCGGACGTTTATGCGCCGATCGGTGGAGAGGTCCTCGAGGGCAATCCAGCGGTCGCCGACGACCCATCGCTCATCAATCGCGATCCGGAAGGCGAGGGATGGTTCTTCAAGCTGCGCCTTAGCGACGAGGCCGAACTCCAGGAGCTGATGGACGAAGGCGCCTACCGCGAGTGGGTGAAGACCCTTTGATCGGAGAGCCAGGTCAATGAGATATCTCCCACTTTCCGATGCCGATCGTAGCGAGATGCTGCGAACCATCGGCGCGGGCTCCATCGACGAACTGTTCCGCGACGTGCCCGAGGCGGCGCGGCTCAGTGGGGCGATCGAGAACCTTCCGAACCACGCGTCGGAGCTGTCGGTGGAGCGGCAGCTGACCGTCATGTCGCGCAAGAACATGGTCGCCGGCGAAGTGCCCTTCTTTCTCGGCTGCGGCGCCTACCGGCATCACATTCCAGCGAGCGTCGATCATATCATCCAGCGCGGCGAGTTCCTGACCGCCTACACCCCCTATCAGCCGGAAATCGCGCAGGGCACGCTGCAGGTGCTGTTCGAATTCCAGACGCAGGTTGCGCGGCTCTACGGTTGCGACGTCGCCAATGCATCGATGTACGACGGCTCGACCGCCTGCTGGGAAGCGATCGGAATGGCGCGGCGGATCACGCACAGGAAGAAGGCGATCCTCTCGTCCGGGCTTCACCCGCATTATGTCAATGTGGGCAAGACGATGGCCAAATTTACCGGCGACGTCCTGGACACGTCGCTTCCGGAGTTGACGGCGGAGACGGACGCGGAGCGGCTGATCGCCGCCATCGACGCCGACACCAGCGCGGTGGTCGTTCAATATCCGGATATCCTCGGGCGCATCACCGACCTCACGCCGATCGCTGATGCCGCGCATGCCGCTGGAGCGCTGCTGATCGCGGTAGTGACCGAGCCCGTGGCGCTGGGGGCAATCCGCTCGCCTGGCGAGATGGGCGCGGATATCGTTGTTGGCGAGGGCCAGGCGATCGGCGTCGGACTGCAGTTCGGCGGGCCCTATGTGGGCCTGTTCGCGACCCGCGAGAAATATGTGCGGCAGATGCCCGGCCGCCTTGCCGGTGAGACCGTCGACGCGGAAGGCAAGCGCGGCTTCGTGCTGACGCTGTCGACGCGCGAGCAGCACATCCGCCGCGAGAAAGCGACGTCGAACATCTGCACCAATTCCGGCCTGTGCGCGCTGGCCTTCTCCGTGCACCTGAGCCTGCTCGGCGAGAAGGGGCTGCGCCAGCTGGCGTCGCTTAACCATCGCCGGGCGGTGATGGTGGCGGAGCGGCTTTCGGCCATTCCCGGCGTCGAATTGGTCAACGAGAGCTTCTTCAACGAATTTGCCGTCAAGCTGCCGGTCGAGGCGCGTCCGGCAGTGCATGCGCTGGCGGACAAGGGCGTGCTTGGCGGCGTTTCGCTCGGCCGCCTTTATCCTGGTGTCGAGGAGCTGGAGAACGGCCTCGTCCTCGCCGTGACGGAGACCGTCACCGACGAGGATGTCGACGCGCTGGAAGTCGCGCTGAAGGAGGTGCTGCAATGACCGTCAATCCATCGGGATGGCGGCCGTCGGCACCGGTCGGCGGCGAAAGCCGCGGCGACACCGTCACCGGCAATCGCGCACTGATGCTCGAGGAGCCTTTGCTGTTCGAGATCGGCGACAGCGAGACCACAGGCGTGGATTTTGTCGAAGCTGCGAGTGCTGCAAGCCGCCTCGGCGGTCTCGAACGCTCCGAGCCGATCGATCTGCCCGGCCTTTCCGAACCGGAGACCGTCCGCCACTACACCCGCCTATCGCGTCAGAATTACGCCATCGATCTCGGGCTGTTCCCGCTCGGATCGTGCACGATGAAGCACAATCCGCGCCTCAACGAGAAGATTGCGCGGCTGCCGGGCTTTGCCGACATCCATCCGCTCCAGCCGCAGGAAACGGTGCAGGGCGCGCTGGAGCTGATCAACAGGCTCGCCTTCTGGCTGCTGGAGCTGACCGGCATGCACGGAGTGGCGATGAGTCCCAAGGCGGGCGCCCATGGCGAATTGTGCGGGCTGCTGTGCATCCGCGCTGCGCTCGAGGCGCGGGGCGACGCGCGCCAGGTCGTGCTGGTCCCGGAAAGCGCGCACGGCACCAATCCCGCGACGGCGGCCTTCGCCGGCTACCGCGTTGAGAACATCCCCGCCAATGCGGCAGGACGTGTCGACCTCGAGGCGTTGAAGGCGCGGCTCGGGCCCGACGTCGCCGCGGTAATGATTACCAATCCCAACACCTGCGGCCTGTTCGAGCCGGACATGAAGGCGATCAGTGACGCGGTTCATGCCGCCGGCGGACTGGTCTATTGCGACGGCGCTAACTTCAACGCGATCGTCGGGAAGGTCCGCCCCGGCGATCTCGGCATCGATGCGATGCACATCAACCTGCACAAGACCTTCTCGACCCCCCACGGCGGCGGCGGGCCAGGCTCCGGCCCGGTGGTGGTGTCGGAGGCGCTGTCGCCGTTCGGTCCGCTCCCGTTGGCGGCACGCATGCCCGACGGCAGCTTCAAGCTGGTCGAGGAAGAAAGCGCTTCTGACATGCACCCCCAGACCTTCGGGCGGATGACCGCCTTCCACGGTCAAATGGGCATGTTCACGCGCGCGCTCGCCTATATGCTTAGCCACGGGGCCGATGGCCTGAAGCAGGTCGCCGAGGATGCGGTGCTCAACGCCAATTACATTCTGCGCAGCCTTGAGGACGTGCTCGATGCGCCGTTCGCCGCAAGCGGACCCTGCATGCACGAGGCGATTTTCTCCGACAGGGGTTTTGGCGGGGGCCTCAGCACGATCGACGTTGCCAAGGCGCTGATCGACGAGGGCTTCCACCCGATGACGATGTATTTCCCGCTGGTGGTGCACGGCGCGATGCTGGTCGAGCCGACGGAAACTGAATCAAAGGCTAATCTCGACCAGTTCATCGCAGCGCTGCACTCGATCGCGGAGCGGGCGAGGGCCGGGGACGAGACGCTGAAGGCTGCGCCGATCCATGCGCCGCGGCGCAGGCTCGACGAGACGCTGGCGGCGAGGAAGCCGGTGCTCACCTATCGCAATCCCGTGCCGGAGGCGGCGGACGTGGCCACGCCTTCCGAGATCGGGGACCGCTGATGTGCCGGTGCTGGTGCTGGTGACCAGCGACCGCTTTTACGAGGCTGAAACCGCTAGTCGCCGTTCCGCTCCCGCGGCGCTCCGCAACCGCGAGCCGATCGCCGCCGTGCTTGCCGGCTGGCTGCCGCCGAGCGGCAACATATTAGAATTGGCCAGCGGCACCGGCGAGCATGTAGCATATTTCGCCGAGCGCTTTCCGCAGCTCGAATGGCAACCGAGCGATATCCATCCCGACGCGCTCGAGGCCATTCGCGCCTGGCGAGAAGCTGCTGCGCTGCCCAACTTCCTCAAGCCGCTCACCCTCGATGCGGCGGCGCCAGAGTGGCCGATCGACCGCGCCGACGGGATCGTGAGCATCAATATGGTGCACATCAGCCCGTGGGCATCCGCACTCGGTCTGATAGCCGGTGCGGCGCGGCTGCTCCCGGCGGGGGGACCGCTGATCCTTTACGGGCCGTGGCTCGTGGATTCGGTTGCTACGGTGGCGAGCAATCTCGCGTTCGATGCCGACCTCAAGCGCCGCGACTCGCGCTGGGGCCTGCGGCGGGTGGAGGATTTCGCGGCCGCGGCCGTCGACTGCGGCTTCGAACTGATCGAGCGGCGCGAGATGCCGGCCCACAATATGATGCTTCTGTTCCGCCGCTAATCCGGTGCAAAGTTAAGCCAAGTTTTACCTGGAGCGGATAATGGCTCCTGCATGGACCAGAGCAACATGCCCCAGAATCGGCGTTCGCAACGCTCCAACGTGCTCCTTGCGGCGACGTTGGACACGGGCAGTGCGAAGCTGCCGGTCAAGCTCCGCAATCTTTCGGCGGAGGGCGCGCTGGTGCAGGGCACCAGGCTTCCAGCGTCCGGCGGCCTCGTCCACTTCTGCCGCAACGAGCTTAGCGTACCGAGCCGCGTCGCCTGGGTGCATGGCGACTATGCCGGCATTGCGTTCGCCGAACAGCTGCAGTCGGAGGAAGTTCTTCGCAACGTGCCGAGCCCGAAAGCACGGATCCCGACCAGCTTCCGCCGCCCGGGACTCATCTGCCGCGAACTGACCGAGCAGGAAAAATTGATGCTGCTGCGGCTGGGCTGAGCGTCAGCCCGTCCCGGTCGCTGGAATTTGCTGACGCCGATCCTTGAGCCAGTCGACCAGCTCTGACAAGGCAAGCAGCCGGTTGAAGCCGATTCCGTAGCAACCGCCGCTCCCCCAGCGAAGCACGCCCGACATCGGTGCGGTCCCGGGGAGGGTGACGACTACGTCGCTTCCGATCGTAAGTGCGCTTTCGCATTCGACCTTCATCCCGCCTTGCGAGATGTCGCGGGCGATCATTCCATAGATTTGGGCGCCGATCCTCACCGTGGTCATGCAGCGGATTTCCACCCGCGGCATCCGAGGGCGCGGCGACTCGCCGGAGATGGAGAGCAGCTCGACGACGTCGACTCGATTGTTGAAAGCAATGCCGGCGCTGTTGCCGTCGATCCAGCTGACGTTGCCTGCGATATGCTGGCCTTGCTTGAGTTCGACCGACAGCTGCGTCCCCGGCGCCAACTCCGAATAGGAGCGGATTAGCATGCCGCCGGCCGAAATATTTTTGATCAGGCACAGCTGGCGCTCTCCGCCGACCAGGAGCGTACCGACCCGAAACAAAGTGAGATAGCGCTCGTCGTCGCGCCGCTCCCCCGCCTGCGGAACGGTTTCGGAAAGGGAATAGAGCGTTTGTTCGACGCGTTTGTTCTTCACTCCATCACCTCACGTGCCCCAAAGTGCGACCTCAATTCGATGCAGGCGCCGTTGCACTAGAGTCCGTTGCTAGCAGCGGGCGATTACCCAATGGTTTCGCTCCACTCCGGAACGGCGAGGTGGTAAGCCGTTCGTCAGCACGGATCGTGGAAGGCCCAGCAATGCGGATACTGATCGTCGGACTCCTGGCTGTCGCGGGCTGCACGGCCGCCGTTCCGATCGAGGGGCCGAGCGCAGCCTTCTCGGCAGCCGTGAGCGGACGCGTTGCCGGAGAAGTCCGAACCTGCGTGCCCAGGATCGGCCGCTCATCCTTAATAGCCGTGGATTCGCGCACACTGACCATCGACAGCGGGAATGTGCTGTGGGTGTCGCGTTTGCCCTCGGCATGCCCGGGACTGCGTCCGCTCACCACTCTGATCGTCGAGGCGACTGGGTCCGACTATTGCCGCGGCGACTTGTTCCGCACGATCGACCCTGGCTCCAGCATCCCCGGTCCAACGTGCGTGCTCACCGACTTCACAGCATATCGGAAGATACGCTGAGGGTTAGCTGCCGGTCGGAACGAATCGGACGGCCGCGCCGCCGCCAGGAGCAATACGCAGAGCGAGCCTGTCGGCGGCAGTAACTTCGCGTGCTTCAATGACGATGTCTCGCGGATTGGTGCGGAAGTCGGCCGCGTCGCCATCACGGTAGATTTCAGCGCGATAGCGGACGCCCGGCTCGAGGAAGTCCAGGGCAACGTCGAACCGCCGCTCCTGCTCGTCGCCAACGCCGCCGATGAACCACTCGCGGCTGCCTCTTGCCTTGCGCGCGAAGACGGCGAGATCGCCGACTTCGCCGGCCAGCATCCGCGTTTCGTCCCAATCGACGGCGACATCCTTGATGAATTGGAACGGCCGCGGATTGGCCGCGTAATTCTCGATCAGGTCGGCTGCCATCTGAATCGGCGAATAGATCACGACATAGAGCGCGAGCTGCTTGGCGAGTGTCGAAGGGATCGCGGTGCCGCCCTTCCCCTGAAGGCTGAGGATGCCCGGCGTGAAGTCCATCGGGCCTGACAGCATCCGTGTGAACACCAGGTTTGCCTCATGCTCGGGCGGGTTCTTGGGCTCGCCCCAGCCGTTATATTCCATCCCACGCTGGCCCTCCCGCGAAACCCAATTCGGGTAGGTGCGGCGAAGGCCGGTGTCCTTGACCGGTTCGTGCGGGTTGATCGCGATGCGCCGCTTGGCGGCCTCGGTCACGACCCTGAGGTGATGGTTCACCATCCGCTGGCCTTCATGCCATTCGAAGTCGACCCCACCATCGCGGCTCCGCGCCTGGATGCCGCCGGCATCGGCGACATAACCGGTCTTCACCGAGTCCACGCCGAGCCGCTGATAGAGGTCGAGCGCCGGGCCGAGCTGTCGCTCGTAATTGGCGATATTGCCGGCGGTCTCGTGGTGCCCGACGATCCGCACATTTTTGGACCGCGCGTAGCGGGCGACCTCGGCCAGATCGAAGTCGGGATAGGCTTGCGTGAAGCTGAAATCCCAGCCGTTGGCGAACCAGTCGCCGTCCCAGCCCTTGTTCCAGCCTTCAATCAGCACACCGCCGAAGCCATTGGCGGCGGCGAAGTCGATCATCTGTTTGGAATAAGCGGTCGTCGCGCCGTGCTTCGGGCCCGAGTTCCAGGTGCGCCGGTCGCGATGCATGTCCCACCAGATGCCAACATATTTGCGCGGCCTGACCCAGCTCACGTCGCCGAGCTTGTTCGCCTCGTTGAGGTTGAGGACAATCTTGGCCGCTTCGTAGAGCGCGGGCGCGTCGGGAGCGATCATGATAACGCGCCAGGGCGTCGCGAAAGGCGTGGTCCGGGTGACCTTCGGCCCGTTGGCCGACGGCGTTAGATCCGCCTTCAGCACGCCGTCCCGCACGCGGCGCAGGTTCATTCCCGAATAATCGACCAGGGCCGCCTCGTGGAACGACAGGTGAAGCCCGCTCGCGGTCCGGACCGTCAGCGGCGTCTGTGCGGTGCCGATTTCGCCGACGGACGTGCGGCGGAGCGGATATTCCTCGCGATTCCACTCGAACGCCTCGTTCCACCAGGCTTCCCCCGGTTCGACGACGTTAAACTCCGTCAGCTCGTCCGCAATGTTGGCGGTGGCAAGCTTGGCGTGACGTGGCAGCGCGTAACGGAAGCCGATGCCGTCGTCGAACAGCCGAAACACGACGGTCATCCGCCTTTTGTCCCAATTCTTCTCGTCGAAGTGGACGGTCAGTTCCTCGTAGCGATCGCGAATCGTGCGATATTCGCCCCACGGCTGCTCCCACGTCTCGTCGAAGCTGCGCGACGACTGGCCCGCCAAGGCGAAATTGCGGAGCATCTGCGGCGCATCGGTGAACAGGAAGCCAAGGCGGGATTCGCCGATCACCGGCTTGCCGAGGCGCGAAACCATGTAGCCGACGCGGCCTTCGCCATTCAGCGTGACGTCAAGGCGGAGCGTTCCAGAAGGTGACGACGCCGTGGCCACCGACCGCACGCCGGGCGGCAGCTGTGCGATGGTCTGGGCGGCGGCGGGGGCGGCAGAACAGAGCAGCCAGATCAGGCTCAACAGCAAGCGAGGCAGGGTCATCGGCGCGCAGTCCCCAAAGTTACAGCACCGATTGCTAGCGGGAATGATCGTCGCCGCACAGCCGCGACGATCCCCGTCTCGCTATGCCCCGGCATGCTGCGCGCGAGGCTGGTGAGCCCTGCTGGGTTCGAACCAGCGACCTACTGATTAAAAGTCAGTTGCTCTACCGACTGAGCTAAGGGCCCTTCCAGAGGGACTGCCGTTACCGCGGTGGGCGGCTGCGAGCAAGGCGGTGGGCGAGATGGCGCACGGTGAGTAGCCCGCGAAGGCGCCAGCCCGGTGCTACCACCGCCAGTGGCTGAAGCACGAAGCTGCGGCTGTCGATCGCCGGGTGAGGGATGGTCAGCGACCGGCTCGACCAGTTGCCGCCGCTCCACGCGACGATGTCGAGGTCAAGCACTCGCGCTCCCCAACGGCGTCCGGGTCGCCGGCCGAATGACTGCTCGATGCGTTTCATAGCGCCCAGCATCGCTGGCGGTTCGAGCGGGCTTTCGATCAGGGCGACGGTGTTGGCGAAGTCGCGGCCGGCGCCGCCGTGTGCTGCGTTGAGCAGGATCGGAGACGCATCGAACAGGCTGAAATCCCGCTCCAGCCGCGCAATTGCCGCCAACACCACCGCCGTCGGGCGGCCGAAACGGCCATGCGGGCGATTGCAGCCGATGGCGATGGCATAGAGGTGCGTTGCTTCGGCCACGGCCGCTCGCCTAGGTCAGTGCAATGCACTTCGCCAGTCCCGCCAACCTCTCGCCTATCCCCCATGCCGAGGCGCCGCGGGACTGTCCTTTATGCCCGCGGCTG
>JALYPM010000002.1 GCA_030856365.1 Pseudomonadota bacterium | reverse complement strand
ACACGTCGCAGGTGACGTAGACGTCGGGCAGGAAGTGCATCTCGATCTTCAACAGGCCGTCGCCCTTGCACGCCTCGCAGCGGCCGCCCTTGACGTTGAAGCTGAAGCGGCCGGGCTTGTAGCCGCGCGCCTGGCTTTCGGGCAGGCCGGCGAACCAGTCGCGGATCTGCGTAAAGGCGCCGGTGTAGGTCGCGGGGTTGGAGCGCGGGGTGCGGCCGATCGGCGACTGGTCGATGTCGATCACCTTGTCGAGCTGCTCGAGGCCGGTGATCTTCTCGCACGGGCCGCAGATGATACGGGCGCCATTGAGGGCGCGGGCGGCGCCGGCGTAGAGCGTGTCGATAGTCAGGGACGACTTGCCCGAGCCGGAGACGCCGGTGACGCAGGTGAAGGTGCCGAGCGGGAAAGCGGCGGTGACATTGCGCAAATTGTTGGCGGTGGCGCCGGAGACGGTGAGCTTCTTGCCGCTGCCCTTGCGGCGTTTGGCGGGGAGCGGGATTTCGCGGCGGCCGCTGAGGTAATCGGCGGTGATGCTGTCCTCGCACGCGAGCAGGGTTTCGAGCGTGCCGGCGCAGACGACTTCGCCGCCGTGGACTCCGGCGCCCGGGCCCATGTCGATCACATAATCCGCGGTGCGGATGGCGTCCTCGTCATGCTCGACGACGAGCACGGTGTTGCCGAGGCCGCGCAGGCGCTTCAGCGTCTCGAGCAAGCGGTCGTTGTCCTTCTGGTGGAGGCCGATCGACGGCTCGTCGAGGACGTAGAGCACGCCGGACAGGCCGGAGCCGATCTGTGAGGCAAGGCGGATGCGTTGGCTCTCGCCGCCGGACAATGTGCCGCTGGTGCGGTCGAGGTGGAGATAGTCGAGCCCGACATTGTGGAGGAAGCCGAGGCGCTCGTTGATCTCCTTGAGGATCGCGCGGGCGATCTCGCGCTGCTGGGGTCCGAGCTTTTCCTCCAGGCTGCCGAACCAGGCGTGGGCGTCGGCGACGCTGCGCTGGCTTCCGCCGGAGATGTGCTCGCCGGCGATCTTCACCGACAGCGCTTCGGGCTTGAGGCGGGCACCGTGGCAGACCTCGCACGGCAGCGACGACTGGTAGCGCGACAGCTCCTCGCGCATCCATGCGCTCTCGGTCTGGAGCAGTCGGCGGTTGAGGTTGCCGAGCACGCCTTCGAACGGCTTCTTGACCTCATAGCTCTTGCGGCCATCGACGAAGCGAAGGGTGACGGGTTTGCCGCCGGTGCCGGTGAGGATCACGCGGTGCGCTTGCTCCGGCAGATCCTTCCACGGGGTGGCGAGGTCGAACGCGTAGGCGCGGGCGAGGCTGGACAGCACCTGCATGTAGTAAGGCGAGGGCGGCTGCGACTTGGCCCAGGGGACCACCGCGCCCTTGGCGATCGAGAGGTTGTGGTTGGGGACGACCAGATCCTCGTCGAACACCATTTTCTGGCCGAGGCCGTCGCAGGCGGGGCAGGCGCCCTGCGGCGCGTTGAACGAGAACAGGCGCGGCTCGATCTCGGCAATGGTGAAGCCGGACACGGGGCAGGCGAACTTTTCGGAAAAGAGAATTCGGCCGGGCGGGGCGTAGTCGAGTTTGAAGCCGCTTTCCTCCCCTCCCGCCTCGCGGGAGGGGTTGGGGGTGGGCTTGTCCTTATGCTCGCCCGACAGGCCCACCCCTTCGGCGCTGCGCGCATCTTCCCCTCCCGCAGGCGGGAGGGGTGAAGTGTCCGCCGGATCGAGATACGCCAGCCCGTCCGCTAGCTTCAGCGCGGTTTCGAAGCTGTCCGCCAAGCGCGACTGGATGCCCCCATGATCTTCAGACTTGGCGCGGATGGCGATGCGGTCGACGACGACCTCGATGTCGTGCTTGTACTTCTTGTCGAGCGCGGGCGCGTCCTCGATCGCATAGAATTCACCGTCGATGCGGACGCGGGTGAAGCCGGCCTTTTGCCACTCGGCCAGTTCCTTGCGATATTCGCCCTTGCGGCCGCGCACAACGGGGGCGAGCAGGTAATGGCGCGAGCCTTCGGGCAGCGCCATCACCCGGTCGACCATCTGGCTGACCTGCTGCGCCTCGATCGGAAGGCCGGTGGCGGGCGAGTAGGGGACGCCCACCCGCGCCCACAGCAGGCGCATGTAGTCGTAGATTTCGG
>JALYPM010000207.1 GCA_030856365.1 Pseudomonadota bacterium | reverse complement strand
GATGTGACCTCTAGACTCGGCGATCTGCAGGCGCAGATCATGACGGCGCTATGGCGCATCGAAGCCGGGTAGGCGTTCAGGTGGTGTTGTGATCCTGGGCAGGATTCCTCCTGGGTGCACGGAATCTTGCGGTTGTGCGGCGAGAAGAGGCAGAGGCGCTGATTGCGCAGGGCGCGGGCGCGGTGCTCGGGGTCGTGCGTGCGTTGGAGGCGCGCATCGAGGAGCTTGAGCGGCTGCAGGGCCGTGACTTGCGTAACAGCTCGTTGCCGCCGTCGCACGATCCGCCATCGACGCGTCAGCAGCGCCGGGCGCTGGCCCGCGAGCGCGCGAAGAAGTCGCTGAAGAAGCCCGGTGGCCAGCCGGGGCATGACGGCAAGACGCGTGAGCCGCCCAGCACGGAGCAGGTCACCCGGGGCTTTGATCATCTGCCCGTCGGGTGCGGCTGCGGGCACCTGTTCGACGGTGCGGAGGAGCGTCTCGGCGCGCCGGTCTGCCATCACAAGTGGGAGCTACCGGTCATCGCGCCCGTGGTCTTCGAGCACCGCTTGTGGCGCTTGGTGTGCCCCGGGTGCGCGAAGGCGGTGCTGGCCGAGTTGCCCGACGGCGTGTCGGGGTCGGCACTGGGACCGCGCCTTGAGGCGCATATCGCGGTGCTGGCCGGGGTCTATCGCCTGTCGCGCCGCCAGATAGCCGACATCGTCACGCATGTCTTCGGCTGCCCGATCTCGGTCGGCGCGGTCGACGCCGCGATCATGCGTGTCAGCGCCGCGCTGCACGATCCTTGGGCGGCGTTGCGCGACGCCGTCCGCCAGGCCGACGCGGTCTACGCCGACGAGACGAGCTGGCGCCTGCAAGGCCAGACGCAGTGGCTGTGGGTCGCCGCCAGCGCCCTGCTGGCCTGCTATCGCATAGACCCGTCGCGCTCGCAGCAGGCCGCGAAGGCGCTGCTTGGCGAGGACTTCGGAAGCTTCGTCGTGACCGACCGCTACGCCGGCTATCACTGGCTTGACGTGCTGCAGCAGCAGCTGTGCTGGGCACATCTGATCCGCCAGGTCACCGATCTGTCCGAGCGCGCCGGCGCGCCGGGCAAGCTCGGGCGCAAGCTGCTCGCTGGGGCGCGCGAGGTGTTCGCCGTGCACCGCGACTACCTCCAAGACGGCCATGACCTGGCGTGGCTGAAGGCCCAGCTTGACCCCTGCCGCGACCGCATCCGCGAGCTGTTGGAGCAGGGTGCCCGCGGTCGGCACCCCAAGACCGCCCGCTTCTGCTCAAACCTGCTCGACGAGTACGTCACGCTGTGGACGTTCTGCGAGATCCCTGGGATAGACCCGACCAACAACGCAGCCGAAAGAGCGCTGCGCCACGGCGTGATCCTGCGCAAGACCCAGCTCGGCACTCAGTCTGAGAGCGGCAGCCGCTGGATCGAACGGATCTGCTCGGTCCGCGAAACCTGCCGCCTGCAAAGCCGGCCCGTCATCAGCTACCTCATCGACGTCGCGACCGCCGCGCAGCAGCGCCGACCGATCCCCACGCTGGTCCCCACCTGACCGACGCGCGCTGAACGCGCGCACGCCACATCGCTCAGCAACAGCCGATCTCCGGTCACCAGAAGGAATCCGCGTCAGCGCGACGACACCCCGTGAACACCTACGTCGGCGCGGTGGAGGCGCGCGCTAACAAGCTCACCCAAGTGTCGGGCCTGAGCCCGCTGCTGACCGAGGCACTCACGGTGATGGCAGCCGGCTCGCTGCAACCCGCAGAGCTCGCCGAAGGAGCTCGAGCCGTCCGGGAACTGATGGAGACGATGGAGGACAAGCGGCTTCGGCGGCTGCAAGCGGCCGGCTTCGCGCCGCAGACGGCCCGGCATCTCTCCGACCTCCATACGCCGAACCTCATGTAATCAGGCCATCTGTCATTGCACGCCCCACGATCGACGACTCCCCAGCACGACAGGCGGACGAGTTATTGTCAAATGTTGTGGATGAGTTGGCGTGAGAACGCTCAGACGGCGACCTTCTCGTCGATGTTGTCGTTGTCTTGGTCGGTGATCGGCTCGCCGTCTTTGAAGACGGCGCCGGCGAGGACG
>JALYPM010000199.1 GCA_030856365.1 Pseudomonadota bacterium | reverse complement strand
ACGGCCGATTGGCCGAACGGCGTCTGGACGCTCCCGCCTTCGCTCGCGCTCAAGGAGCAGGACCGCGCCCGCTACGTGGCAATCGGCGAAAGCGACCGGATGACTCTGAAGTTCGTCAAGCCGCGCTGAACGGACGGGTTTGGTTCGGAAAAAATGGTGGGCGTGGCAAGGATTGAACTTGCGACCCCTGCGATGTCAACACAGTGCTCTACCACTGAGCTACACGCCCACTCGGCGCGTTAACTAGGAGGGGTCGACGGCTCGCGCAACCCTCTACCTAGAGCCGCCCGTGCTGATCCTCGCTCTGGAACATGCGGTCGACTTCGGCGACCAGGTCCTTGAGGTGGAACGGCTTCGACAGAAGCTTGGCCTCGGGCGCCGTCCGGCCACCCTGCAGCGCAACTGCCGCAAAGCCGGTGATGAACATCACCCGGATCGCCGGATCGATCGCCGACGCTTTCTGCGCCAGTTCGATCCCGTCCATCTCGGGCATGACAATGTCGGTCAGCAGCAGGTCGAACTGCTCCGATTCGAGCAACGGCATCGCCTCGGTCCCGCAGCCGACCGCCGCGACTTCGTAGCCGACGCGCTGAAGCGCGCGCTGGAGATACTCCCGCATCGACGTATCGTCTTCGGCTAAAAGGATTCTCGGCATCGCTAACCTTATGCTCGCTTCGGTAAACATTTTCCAGCAGCGATCGGTTCACTCGTGCGTTGATGCGGCCAATGAAAATCCTGCTTTGGCACAAGTGCGGCTGACCCCCCTGCCCGCTCCGAGACTGGTGCCTTCGCGCGGTCAGCTGCCGGTGCTGCTGTCCGTGCCGCACTCCGGCCGCGATTACCCGCAGTGGCTGGTGGAGAAGTCGGCCAGGGGTCATTCCGTTCTCTGCACTCTCGAGGACCCTTTGGTCGACCGGCTGGTATGGAGGGCTCTCGATCAGGGCATCGGTGCAGTGATCGCTGACGCCCCGCGTGCCGCGGTGGATTGCAACCGTTGCGAGGACGAAGTCGATCCCGCCCTGGTTCCCGGCGCGCAGACACGCCGGCTGACGCCCAAGGCGCGCGGCGGCCTCGGCATCGTCCCGTCGCGGACACAGCAGCACGGGCTGCTCTGGCGCGGCCCCATCAGCCACGGGGAGCTGGAGCAACGGCTCGACCAGGCACACCGCCCATACCACCGCCTGATCGAGCAGGAGCTGGCACTGCTCGTCGGCCGCTTCGGCTGTGCCTTGCTGCTCGACTGCCACTCGATGCCGCCGCCCTCGCGCGGAATTCCCCCGGTGGTGATCGGCGATTGCCACGGTCGGAGCGCAGCCCGCTGGATCAGCGACGATGCGCTCCACGTGGCGCGCCAGGCCGGATACGACGCGCGCCTCAACGATCCGTTCGCCGGCGGTCATATCATCGACCGTCACGGGGCGCCGCATCAGGGTGTTCACGCGCTGCAGATCGAGATTGACCGCCGTTGTTACCTGACCGAGACTGGCGAGCCGAGCGAGGGCTTCGACGATGTCGCAGCGCTGTTCCAAAGGCTGGCGACCGGCCTTGGCAATCTGCTTCTCAGCCGCCAATTCCCAGCCGCAGCCGAGTAAGTCCAAAGTCCGCAACCCGACCGGAAAAAAGGCCATCCCGGTAACGCCGGGATGGCCAGTATCAGGGAGGACGCACATGCAGGACAGGCGACGCACGTACCGGGCGCAGCGGCCATGAAGGGGGGAACACGGGGCCGCGCCTGCTCGACCTAAATGGGCGGACGATCCGGCGTTTCAACGCCGTCCGCCGCAGCTACGTCACGCTTCGGCGGGCGCCGCGTTGCGGGCCGGGATCGGTCCTTTGCCCTGCTGGACCTGCCGCGAGAACAGATCGCGGATTTGCGACAGCGAGAAGAGATGGGCGAAGATCAGCGGCAGCATGCCGTTCTGGTTCATCTTCCTGAGCTCGTCGCCCCGCACTTCGCGAAACTTCTCTTCGTCGATCATCTGGAAGCCGCGATAGATGAACGGCTGCTCATTGCCCTGAGCCTGGATGGCGACTTCGCCATCCATCAACAGGCCGCTGCTCTTGAGGTCCTGCATGAAAGCGTTGGTGCGCTGGCCGGCCTGTTCGAACTGTTCGCAGAATTGGAGGATCGACGTGGTCGTTTCGGTCGGCTGGTCGCCGTCGAACAAAGGCTCGCCCTCCTCCTGGTCGCCGACGGCGCCCGATTCCGGATCGAAGCAAAGCGTCAGCTCGTCCGTGTCCGGCCGGAGCCGCGCGAGCATGAACGGGTAGCGCCGCATGTACGCAGGCAGGTAAAGCTCGGGATTGCGCGGCCGGCCCTCATCGTCGAGCAGGGTGTTGGTGCCCTCGGTCAGGCCCATCAGCGCCAGCGGCACAGGTGTTTCGCCAACCGAAAAGACAATCGGATAATGGCGGGCCAGCAGGCTGAACTCGTCGACCGTTGCGGGAATCGCGTGGGTCTTGCCCATCTCCTTGCTGCTGTCGATGCGCCGAAGCTTCATCTTGCCGTGCTGGTTCGCATTGAGCGGCACAAGGCCTGAATAGAAAAGCGGGAGGTTAGCATTCGGCGCGGTTGTCGCCATTGTTAGGAGTCTCCTGGGATCCGGCCTCGCGAGCGCCAAGCACCTGCGTCGAGCGGGAAAGTTCAGCGGTGAGCGCTCTATGCAAGCCCATGGCGATGCGCAAGTCCCGCGCCTTGAGGCAGGCCTCCCTCGCCCAATTGCAATTCATTCATTGTTCAACGCGCGCCTGCGAAGCCCCAATGGACCATGGCTCCCCACGCATGACCCTTATCGGCATTCTGACGCTGCTGCCCGCGCTGCTGGGCTTCGTGGCGGCGCAATCCGCGGGCGATGCTTCGGTGAGCGATAACGCGCGTCTGCGGACGGTCATCGTCCAGGACGAGATCATCATGCGTGTGCCGGTCCGCCCCTATCCCCGGGCCGGAAGCTCGCTTTGGGTCGAACGCAAGGGCCCCAAGTGCATCGCATCCGAGGCCATTCGCGGTGCCATGCTTAGCGGGCCTGAGCATGTCGATTTCGTTCTATTCAACCGCCAGCGCGTCCGCGCCAAGCTGGCCAACAATTGCCCAGCGCTCGATTTTTACAGCGGCTTCTACCTCAACAGTGACGACGAGAAAGTCTGCGCGCGCCGGGACGAAATCCGCTCCCGGATGGGAAGCAGCTGCTCGATCGACCATTTCCGCGCGCTCGTCCCCAAGCCGCCGCGCTAGCATTTCCTTGAATTTTTCGCCGTCTGCCGCTAGTGGCTGAACTGGCGGGCTGCCGACATCGGCTGCCTCCTTTTTTTCCGGAACCTACATGACTTTTGCCGACCTCGGCCTTTCCGACGAATTGCTGCGCGCTGTTACCGACAGCGGCTATGACGTCCCCACTCCGATCCAGCGTGGCGCCATCCCGTCCGTGCTGATGGGCAAGGACCTGATCGGCATTGCCCAGACCGGCACCGGCAAGACCGCTGGCTTCGTCCTCCCGATGATCGATATCCTCGCCCAGGGCCGCAGCCGTGCGCGGATGCCGCGCTCGCTGATCCTCGAGCCGACGCGAGAGCTCGCCGCGCAGGTCGCCGAGAATTTCGAGAAATACGGGAAATACCATCGCCTATCGATGGCGCTGCTGATCGGCGGGGTTCAGATGGGCGATCAGGTCAAGGCGCTGGAAAAGGGCGTCGACGTCCTCATCGCCACTCCGGGACGGCTGATGGACCTGTTCAGCCGCGGCAAGATCATGCTCAACGATTGCAACCTGCTGGTCATCGATGAAGCCGACCGCATGCTCGACATGGGCTTCATCCCGGACATCGAGGAAATCTGCACCAAGCTCCCGCGCCAGCGCCAGACTTTGCTGTTCTCGGCCACCATGCCGCCGCCGATTCAGAAGTTGGCGGCGAAGTTTCTGACCGATCCCAAGCGGATCGAGGCTGCGCGGCCCGCAACTGCGAACATCAACATCGACCAGCAATTGGTCGAGGTCCGCGCCGACAAGAAGCGCGACGTGCTTCGCGACATATTGCGCAGTGTGGAATTCAAGAACGCGATCATCTTCTGCAACCGCAAGACGACAGTGCGCGAGCTCAACACCAGCCTCAAGCGCTCCGGCTTCGCAGTCGGCCAGATCCAGGGCGACATGGAGCAGTCGGACCGGATTGCGGAGTTCGAGCGCTTCAAGCAGGACGAGATCACCGTCCTGGTGGCGTCCGACGTGGCCGCGCGCGGGCTCGACGTCAAAGGCGTCAGCCACGTGATCAACTTCGACGTTCCGTGGCAGCCGGACGACTATATTCACCGCATCGGCCGGACCGGGCGAGCCGGCGCCAAGGGCACCGCGATCACCCTTGCCACTCGCGAGGACGCCGAAGCGGTCGCCGCGATCGAGAAATTGACCGGCTTCAAGATCGCCAAACGCGGCCAGTCGGAAGCGCCGGAGGCGGCGCCCGCTGCAAAAGCTGAAACGGCTGCTGCCGAGGAGCGCGTTACGCCGGAGAACAAGCGCACCGACAGGAAGCGCGCCGCCGCGAAAAAGCCGTCAGAAAAGCGGGTGGAAGATCCGGTTCCCGACAAACTGGCGGACAGGAAGGCTGCTGCTCCGAAGCCGGAGCGGGCCCAGAGCCGCCGCGAGCAACCGGTCGAGCAGCCCGCTCAAGGGTCGACGGTGGTCGAAGACCTCGAACCCGAGTGGAACGGGCCGTTGCCGTCGTTCCTGTCGCAGAGCGCCGGCTAGGAGCCTCGGCTTCGATAGCGGTCGAGGAAGCTCTTTCGGAAAACATCCAGCCGCTGCTCCGCGATTGCATCACGAAGCCCCTGCATCAGCCGCTGGTAGAACCACAGATTATGCTCGGTCATCAGCATCGCGCCGAGGATCTCCCCCGACTTCACCAGATGATGGACATAGGCCCGTTCGAAGTTCGAGCAGGTTGGGCAGGGACATCCGGGCTCGACCGGCTCGCGATCCTCGGCGAACCGCGC
>JALYPM010000177.1 GCA_030856365.1 Pseudomonadota bacterium | reverse complement strand
GATGCCGACGAGCGGCTGCTTCGCGAACTCGGCGTCGCCAAGCGCCCCAAGCGGCTCGCGGACCTTGCAGGCGAGGAGCAGGGGCTCGCCGGATCGGACGTCGACGCCCTCGCGGCTGAATTGAAATCTGCCTCGCTTGCGGGCGAGCGGCTGCACGGGAAGGTGCGGATCGCGGGCTCCGGACGAATGCTGGAGGTCGTCGGGATGCCCGCGCCCGCGCCAGAACCGCCCGGGACGATGCTGCTGTGGCTGTCGGACATGAGCGCCGCAGAAGCCGAGCGGTCCAAGCTGGCGCTGCAGCTGCGCCAGACCGAGAGCGCTCTGGATGCGCTCACTCACTTGATCGAAGCGGCGCCTTTCCCCATGTGGTATCGGGGGCCGGACCTCACTCTCGGCCTGGTCAACAGTGCGTTCGTCGAGGCGGTCGAGGCGCGGGACGCCGCGGACGTCGTCGCCCGGAACAGCGAATTGATCGATTCTCCCGGAGCGCAGGGCGCCCGTGCCTCGGCGGTAGCGGCGCTGGAATGTGGAAAACCGATCTCGGAAGTGCAGCCGGCAACAATCCGCGGCGAGCGCCGAATGCTGCGGATCGCCAATGTGCCGCTCCCGACCGGTGCGGTGGCCGGCTTTGCGATCGACGTTCAGGAGCTGGAGGATGTGCGGCTGGAGCTTCAGCGCCACATCCAGTCGCAGCGCGATCTCGCCGACAGGATGACCGCGGGCACGGTCCAGTTCGATGCCGAACGTCACGTCAGTTTCTTCAACCGTCCGTTCGCCGCGATGACGCAGCTCGACCCCGATTGGCTGGCCGAGGAACCGGAGTTCGATCGGGTGCTGGAGCGGATGCGCGAGCACAACCGCCTGCCCGAGGTGCGCGACTTTCCTGCTTGGAAAGAGGAGCGCCGCGGCTGGTTCATCAGGGCCGACGAAGTGATCGAGGAAGAATGGACACTGGCCAACGGCGATCACCTGCGCGTGGTCGGGCAGCCGCTGCCGGACGGCGGCCTGAGGCTGTTCATCGAGGATCGGACCGAGCAGGTCCGGCTCGCCTCGGCCCGGGATACGTTGCTTCGCGTTCGCGCGGCGACGTTCGACAATCTGTTCGAAGCGATCGGCGTATTCGCCAGCGACGGCAGGTTGTACCTATGGAACCGCCGCTTCTCGGAAGTGTGGGAGCTGGACGAGGAATGGCTCTCGAAGCACCCGAGGGTCGATGAGTTGGTGCCGGCGATGGCGCCCAAGCTGGTGAACCCGACGGCCGCTGCCCAAGTCCGCGAGACAGTCCGTCACACGACCAGCGAGCGGCAGGCGGCGAATGGCCGGATCGCGATGACCGACGGCCGGCATTTCGAGTTTGCCGCCGTGCCGCTGCCGGACGGGAACGCGCTGTTCACCATGGTCGATGTGACGGACTCGACCCGGATCGAGGCCGCGCTTCGGGAGCGCGCGCGCGCATTGGAAGAAGCGGACCGGGTGAAGACCGATTTCGTCGCCAACATGAGCTATGAGCTAAGGACGCCGCTGACGTCGATCGGCGGTTTCGCGGAGATGCTCGCGGGCGGTTACGCGGGCAAGCTGGCGCCGTCGGCAGCGGATTATGTCGGCGCGATCCTTCAGGCGGTCGCGCGGCTGTCGAAGCTGGTCGACGACGTGCTCGACCTCACCCAGGCGGACACGCGCGGAGTGACGTTGGAGAAGGAGCGCGTGGACCTTGCCGGCCTCTGCCGAACCGCGGTGCAGGCACTGCAGGCGCGGGCGGCGCAGAAGAATCAGGCACTGGAAATCAACATCGATACCAGCACCGGCGTGGTCGTCGGCGACGCCCGCCGCCTTCGCGAGTCGATCGAGCATGTGTTGGGCAACGCCATCGCCTACACCGACAGCGGAGGCCGCATATCGGTCAGCGCCCGCGGCGACGAGGAGCAGGTTTTAGTCACCATCAAGGATAATGGGCCGGGCGTTTCGGAAGAGGATCTGCCGCGCGTCTTTGCCCGCTTCGACCGCGTCGTCGAACCCGGAGTGCGCGGCGAGGCGGCGCTGGGGCTCGGCCTTCCCCTCACGCGCGAGTTCATCGAAGCGCACGGAGGCGCGGTGACACTGGAGTCCAAAGAAGGGCAGGGAACGACAGTGACCCTCGCCATACCGCGCGGCACCCGATGATGCTGTCCGACGAGAGGGCTACGGCGGCGGTTGGCCGGCGCCTTGCGGAACTGCTTTGCGCTGGTGACGTGGTAACGCTTTCAGGCCCGCTAGGTGTCGGCAAGACAGCGCTTGCGCGAGGAGTCCTGAATGCGCTCGGCCACGAGGGAGAGGCGCCCAGCCCCAGCTTCGCGATCGTCCAGCCGTACGAGGAGCTCGAGCCGGCGGTCTGGCACGTCGATCTGTACCGGATCGGGAACGTCAGCGAACTTGAGGAGCTGGGCCTCGACGAAGCGACAGACGCGGTGCTGCTGGTCGAGTGGCCGGAACGGGCCGCGGACGACGCCTTCGGCGGTGCACTGCGCCTGTCGCTCGACTTTGCTCAGGGCGGCGCTCGCAGCTTGACAGCGCAGGTGCCTCCTTCATGGGAATCGCGATGGCCGTTCCGATGATTCCACCCGCTCAAGCCGACGAATTCCTTGCCGCCCACGGCTGGGCCGGCGCGGAAATCCTGCCGCTCGCCGGCGACGCATCGTTCCGCCGCTACTTCCGGGTCGTCGGCGAGGGCCGCCAGGCGGTGTTGATGGACGCGCCGCCGCCGCACGAGGACCCGCGGCCGTTCGTGGCGGTTGCCCAGTGGCTGGCGTCGGTGGGGCTGACCGCGCCCGAAATATTGGCGAAGGACCTCGACAAGGGGCTGCTGCTGCTGGCGGATTTCGGCGACGCTCGCCTGCGCGAGACGCTGGACGCCGATCCGCAGCGCGAACGCGAGCTATACGCAATCGCGACCGACCTGCTCGTGCATCTTCATGGCCATTCGCCGATGGAGAGTCTCCCCGAGCATGGTCTCGAGCATTGGCTGACCGAGCTCGAGCTATTTCCCGACTGGTATTGCCCGGCGCTGGGCCTGGAGGTGGATGTCGAGGCTTATCGCGCCGCCTGGCGCGCGGTGCTGGAGCCGGTGGCGGAGGACGGTCTGGGCCCGGTGACCGTGCTTCGCGACTATCACGCCGAAAATCTGATGCTGGTCCCGGACAGGGACGGGGTGGCCCACCTCGGCTTGCTCGATTTTCAGGACGCGCTGGCGGGACATCCGGCCTATGATCTCGCGTCGGTGCTGGAGGATGCACGGCGCGACGTGCCGCCCCGGATCGAGCGTGCGATGATCGACCGTTACGTGACAGCGACGGGCCGCGGCGACGCGTTCGAGAAGGCCTATTGGGCGCTCGCCGGCCAGCGGAATGTCCGCATCCTCGGGATTTTCACGCGGCTGTGGAAACGGGACAACAAGCCCCACTACCGCGCATTCCAACCACGGATGTGGGGACTGGTCGAGCGCGACCTTGGGCGGCCGGAGCTCGCGCCGGTTCGCGACTGGTTCGACGCCAATATCCCCGCGGCCGCCCGCGCCGATGCGTGGAAGGAATACGCATGAGCCCGCGAGCGACGCGTGCGCTTCGCATCCGCGCCGAAGTGGATGCGGAGGTGCCGAGGACGGCGATGGTGATGGCGGCGGGGCTCGGCAAAAGGATGCGTCCGTTGACCGCTACTCGGCCCAAGCCGCTTGTCCAGGTCGCGGGCAAGACCTTGCTTGACCACGTGCTCGACCGGCTTCGGGCAGCGGGGGTCGAAAAGGTGGTGGTCAACGTCCACTATCTGCCCGAAGCGCTCGAAGCGCATCTGGCGAGCTGCGCGGGCGGGCTCGAGGTCGCCGTTTCGGACGAGCGCGAGCTGCTGCTGGAGACCGGTGGGGGCCTAGTGAAGGCCGCGCCGCTGATCGATTGCGATCCGTTCCTGGCGGTCAACAGCGACAATCTGTGGGTCGATGGGCCAGCCGACACGCTCAAGCTGCTGGCGTCGCACTGGGATGCGAAGCGGATGGACGCGCTGCTGCTGCTCGTGCCGCATGCACGCGCCGGCAATCACGGTGGCACGGGCGACTTCCACATGGACCGCGAAGGGCGACTGCGTCGCCGTGGGCGCAGCCGGGTGGCGCCGTTCGTCTATACCGGCATCCAGATTCTCGCCAAGCGACTGCTCGAAAACGCTCCTGAAGGTCCGTTCTCGACCAACTTCTTGTGGGACCGGGCAATCGAGGAGGGTCGCTGCTTCGGAGCGGTCCACCAAGGTCTGTGGTTCGATGTCGGCACGCCGCCGGCTATCCAGGCGACCGAGCAGTACCTGCAGGATGTCTGAGCGGCCGGCGGAGCGCCCGGCGCGGCCGCAGGTCTTCACCATCCCCGCGCATCGCTCGTTCGCCGATGCGCTCGTCGCCGGGCTTATGGCGCGTTATCGCAAGGACGCGCTGGCGCTCGCGTCCGGACGCATCCTGCTCCCCAATAATCGCGCGGTCAGGGCCGTCACAGAAGCGTTCGTTCGCGCCAGCGGCTCCGGGCTGGTGCTTCCGCGGCTGATCCCGGTCGGTGATCCCGAGCTTGAAGAGCGGGTCGGCGGTGCGCTCGACCCGGCGGATGATGCCGAGCCAGTCCCGCCGGCGGTGGACCCGCTGGCGCGCCTGCTGGCGCTTGCGTCAATGGTGCGCGGTGAGTGCGAGAGCGCGGCGGAGGCGCTGCGGATGGCGTCGGATCTGGCGCGGACGCTGGACGCGCTGCTGATCGAGGAAGTGGCGCCTTCGAAGCTTGCTTATGCGGCGGCGGATGCGCCTGAACTGGCGCTGCACTGGCAGCTGTCGCTCGAGCGGCTGCGTGCGGTGCTAGAGCTGTGGCCACGGCACCTGACGGAGATCGGGCGCATCGACCTTGCCGAGCGGCGCAACCGGCTGCTTCGGCGCCTGGCCAGGAAATGGGCCCAAGTGCCGCCGCCGGGGTTCACCGTCGCGGCGGGGATCACCACCGCGGCACCGGCGGTGGGGGCCTTGCTCGCCAGCGTTGCGCGCCTGCCCGACGGGGTAGTCGTGCTGCCCGGCCTCAGCCTTTCCGGCGTGATGCCCGATGACGAATGGGAAGCGCTGGGGCCCGACGAAGCGCGCAAGGGCGAGGAAACCCATCCGCAATTTCATCTCAAGCTGCTGCTCGACCGGCTTGGCGTTGCGCGCGACGAAGTGGAGCGTTGGCGCGCGGGAGGGCGAGCGGCGTCGCCGGCGGTGCGCGGGCGGGCGGTCGCCCATGCGATGACGTCGGCCGACTTCAGCGACAAATGGAATGGACTGAAGCCCGCCGAGCGGCGCCTGACCGGCATTCGTGCTGCGGAGTTAGCCGATCCGGCGGCGGAAGCGCTGACGATCGCTCTGGCGCTTCGCGAGGCGATCGAGACGCCGGGGCGGACGGCGGCACTGGTCACTCCGGACCGGGTGCTCGCGGAGCGGGTCTCGGCGCTGCTCCGGCGGTGGGGTGTGGAAGCTGACGACAGCGCGGGACGGCCGTTGAGCAAGGCCGCGGCGGGGACCCTGCTACTGGGGATTGCCGCCGTGGCCGCCGAGGATTTTGCGCCGGTGCCGCTGCTGACTCTGCTCAAGCATCCCTTGGTCGGCGGCGATGAGGCAGAGCGGATTGCTTGGCTAGACGCAGTGCGGCAGCTCGACCTCGCGCTGCGGGGTCCGCGACCTCCGGCGGGACTTGCCGGGCTAGACGCACATTTCGCCGATCCCGAGCGCAGGAAGAGGTTTCGCGGCTTAGGCGAGGCGTGGCGTCAGGTGCGGCCCTCGCTCGAAACCATGGAGCGGCTGACGCGGCCGATCGGGCTTCCCGCCTTCGCCGGGGCGCTTGCGCAGGCGGCCGGCGAACTGGCGCGGGACCGCGCCTGGCGCGGCCCGGACGGGCGCGCGGCGGCGGAGTTGCTGGCCGAGCTCCAAGAGGTCGCGGAAGCGGGCGCGCTGACGGTCGCGCCTTCGGACCAGGTACCGCTGCTCCGCCAATTGCTCGACGAGCGGCGGCTGCGTCCCGCTTATGGCGGCCATCCGCGGATATTCATCTGGGGCCTGCTCGAGGCGCGGCTGCAGCAAGCGGACCTGCTGGTGCTCGGCGGGCTCAACGAAGGCGTATGGCCGGCACTGCCCGCGCCGGACCCATGGCTGGCGCCGAAGATCCGCGCCAACTTGGGCCTAACGGGCCTGGAATATCGCGTCGGCCTTGCGGCGCATGATTTCGCCAGCGCGCTGGGGGCGCCGCAGGTGCTGATCACGCGCGCTCGCCGTGACAGCCGGTCGCCGACGGTCGCCTCACGGCTGTGGCTTCGGCTGCAGGCGATGACCGGCGGACTGGCGCGCGATGTGCGGCTGGAACGGATGGCCGCGGCGCTCGACGATCCGGGGCCGCCGCAGCCTGCATCGCGTCCCAAACCCGCCCCCGCGCCCGAGCGGCGCCCGCGGCGGATTTCCGTCACCTCGGTCGATCGGCTGAAGGCGGACCCGTTCGCTTTCTATGCGCAGGCGGTGCTCAAGCTCAGGACCATCGATTCGGTCGATGCCGACCACACCGCCGCGTGGAAGGGCAGCGCCGTCCACAAGGTGCTGGAGGAGTGGCTTGAGCACGACCAGTGCGACCCGGACAAATTGATGGAACGGGCGATGGCGCTGCTGGCGAGCGAGGGCATTCATCCCATGCTGCGCGCCCTGTGGCAGCCGCGGCTGGTGGAGGCAATCCGCTGGATCGAGAAGACGGAGCGTGAGCATCAGGCCGAGGGGCGGCTGCCGCTGGCGGCGGAAGCGAAAGGCGAGACGGCGATCGATGGGGTGACCCTGCACGGCAAGGCCGACCGTATCGACCGGCTTCCGGGCGACGGGCTGGCGATTGTCGACTACAAGACGGGAAAGGCGCCGGCACAGAAAGCGGTCGATGCCGGCTTCGCGCTGCAGCTTGGACTGCTCGGCTTGATCGCGGAGGCCGGCGGGTTCGAGAAACTGTCCGGCCGACCGCAGCGCCACGAATATTGGTCGCTGACCAAGCACGGCTCCGATTTCGGCAAGCTCAGCCGGGTCGACAGGGACCTGGGAGCGGAAGACTTCCTTGCCCATGCCGCGTCCAATTTCCGCGAGGCGGCGGCGAAGTGGCTGACCGGCAGCGAGCCGTTCATCGCCAAACTCAACCCGGCCTATGCGCCTTATGGGGATTACGACCAGCTGATGCGGCTGGAGGAATGGTACGGCCGCGAATGAGCCTATTTGCGGCGCTTTGGCTTGACCTTCGACGCGTAGAGCAGCGCCGCGACGATTGCGGCGGAGCCGATGCCGACGGTCATTCCAGCCTTGACCAGCTTGGCGCGCCGTTCCTCGCCTTCGGCTTTGCGGCTGCTGTCGTCGTCGCTCATTGTTCTTCCCTGTCTTCGTCGGCCACCAATTTTAGGGCGGGGCGTGGTGGTTGGAAAGCCGGGCGGGCCGGGATGTTCCGCGCATGAAGTCAAGGCTCAAGCCGCTGGCCGAGTTGCAGGGGCATCAGGCGCTCGCCGCGGACCCGCGGGCGCATGCGTCGCTGTCGGCGTCGGCGGGGACCGGCAAGACGTATGTGCTGACAGCGCGCGTGCTCCGGTTGCTGCTGAGCGGCGTTCGGCCCGAGGCGATCCTTTGCCTGACGTTCACCAAGGCCGCCGCTTCCGAGATGGCCAACCGCATCGGCGCGCGGCTGGCGGCGTGGGTGCGGTTGCCGGACGCGGACCTGCGCAAGGAGCTGTTCGCGCTTGGCGAGGAAAACGATCCGCAATCGTTGCAGCGCGCGCGGCGGCTGTTCGCGCGTATTCTCGAAGCGACCGGCGGGCTCAAGATCCAGACCATCCACAGCTTCGCCCAGGCGCTCCTCGCGTCTTTTCCGGCCGAGGCGGGGATCGCGCCGGGGTTTCAGCCGCTCGAGGGCCGCGCAGAGCAGGAACTGGCGCGTGCGACGCTGGCCGCTTTGTTGTCGGACGCGGAGGCGAGCGGGCGCGAAGCACTGATCGGCGATGTGCAGTGCCTGAGCCTTCGCCTCGGCGAGCGCGGCGCGGTCGAATATCTGATGGCCTGTGCGCGTCGGCCCGAGGAGCTGGCGGCGTTCGGCGCGCCCGAGCAGATCGAGCCGGCATTGCGTGGGTTGTTGCAATTGCCGGAGGGATCGGCCGAGGATTATCTCGCGCTTCATTGCGGCGACGATCGCTTCGACTGTGACCTGCTGCGCGCGATCGCCGACGCCAATCGGCAATGGGGAACGTCGACCGGCGGCGGGGTGGTCGAGAGGGTCGAGCGCTGGCTGGCGATGAGCGCCGCCGATCGTTCGGCCAGCCTGCCCGACCTTGCATTGGTGGTGTTCACGGGTGCGGGCGAGCTTCGCAAGGTGCAGGCGGGGCTGCGCAAGGTCGAACCGGATTATGACGACCATGCGGCGCGGCTCGCCGAGGCGGTCGAGGGACTGTTGAGGGTCCAGCGCGGCGCCGGCCTGGCCGCGACGATGGCAGCCGGACTGCGCGCGGGGCAGGCGTTCGCCGAAGCCTACACGAGAGCGAAGCGAAGCGCGGGCGTGGCCGACTTCGACGATCTGATCCGCTGGACCCGGCGGCTGCTCGCCACCGAAGGCATGGGCGACTGGGTCCGCTACAAGCTCGACCGATCGATCGACCATGTGCTGGTCGACGAAGCGCAGGACACCAACGCGGCGCAGTGGGACATCGTCAAATCGCTGGTCGGCGAATATTTCAGCGGGTCGAGCGAGGTCGAGCAGCGCCACCGCACCGTGTTCATGGTCGGCGACTTTAAGCAGGCGATCTACCGCTTCCAGGGCACCGACCCAGCGGAGTTCAAAAAGGCGCGCAAATGGGTGGCGCAGAATGCCTCGGCGCTTCGCAATGGCGATGGCGAGCCAGGCGCGCTGCAGCGGCGGGCGCTGGAGTTTCGCGACCTGTCGATCAACGCCAGCTTCCGCTCTGCACCGGCGATCCTCGATGTGGTGGACGCAGTCGTTGCCGAGGTCGGTTTTCGCGAGATGGGCCTGCCCGAGCCGCCGCCCAAGCACCGCGCGCACCACGACGGGCGCGCCGGCGAGGTCGAGCTGTGGACGCCATTTACGGCCGAGACTTCGGACGATGGAGATGAAGGCGAGGAAGGGTGGATCGGGCAGCGCGAGCGACTTTACGCCGAGGCCATCGCCGACCAGGTGCGCGACTGGCTGCGGGAAGCGCCGGTCATCGCCTCGACCAAAAGGCCGCTGAGCGCCGGCGACGTGCTGATCCTGATGCGCAGCCGCGGCGAGCTGGCGTCGCTGATCGTGGCGCGGTTGTTCGCGAAGGGCGTTCCGGTGGCGGGGATCGACCGGCTGCATTTGTCCAAGCCGCTGGCGGTGCGCGACCTGCTCGCCGCGGTCGCCTTCGCGGTTCAGCCACTCGACGACCTCAACCTTGCCAATCTGCTGGTGTCGCCGCTGCTCGGGTGGAGCCAGCAGACATTGTTCGACTTGGCCCATGAGCGGGAGGGGCGGCTGTGGGCGGAGCTCGGCAAGCGCCGGAGCGAGAATGTGCGGTTCGCTGCTGCTCACGAGGCGTTGGGCTCGCTGCTCGCGATGGCCGATTTCACCACGCCGGCGCGTTATCTGGAGACGATCCTGTCGGGGCCGCTCGACGGGCGGCGAAAGCTTTACAGTCGGCTCGGCCTAGCTGCGCGCGATCCGATCGACGAACTTCTGTCGAGCGCGCTGGATTTCGAGCGCAACGAGATCCCGTCTCTCGACCGGTTCATCGCCTGGTTCAGCCGCGGCGACGTCGAAATCCAGCGCGATCCGTCGGCCGCGGGCAATGCGGTGCGGGTGATGACCGTGCATGGAGCCAAGGGGCTGGAGGCGCCGTTTGTCATCCTGGCGGACGCAACTTCAGATCCGGCTAGGCTGGGACGAACGCCGCTGACGCTGAATTTTCCGATTCCCGGCGTCGGCGACGCGCCGCTGCTCCGCCCCGTCAAGGACGAGCGGACGCCGCCGTTCGACGCGCTGATTGCCGAGGAGGAGGCGCGCGATCTCGAGGAACACTGGCGGCTGCTGTACGTGGCGCTGACGCGGGCGGCGGAGCGGCTGGTGGTGGCAGGGGTCGAGCCGCGCAGCCGCATGTCCGAGTATTGCTGGCACAAAAGGGTCGAGCGGGCGCTGACGGCAGCGGGCGCCGAGCCGGTGGAGGACGGCCGGTGGGGGAGACGGCTGGTCTATCGCGGCGACGTCGCGACGAGGGCGGTTCCAGCCCGGCCGCAGCCTTCCACTTTCGCTCATCCGTGGGTGCCGGAGTGGGCGAGAGCGCCCGCGCCGCCGGAAACGCGGCCGCCGCGACCGCTCGCGCCTTCGGCCATCGGTGAGGATCGCGAAGCCGCACCGCCGCCGACTCCGGCGATGCGTGCAGCGGCGCGGCGGGGAACGCTGATCCATCAATTGCTGGAGCGGCTCCCGGACGTTGAGGCCGAGCGGCGGCATGATGCCGCGCTGCGCTGGCTGGAGCAGTCGGGCGGCGTCGCCGACGAGAGCGAGCGCCGCGCCATCGCCGACAGCGTTTGCGGGATCATTGCCGATAGCCGCTTTTCGGCCTTGTTCGGCCCCGGCTCGCTGGGAGAAGCGCCGATCGCGGCGACGCTAACCGACGGCCGCGTGATTGCCGGCACGGTCGACCGCCTGCTGATCGAAGAAGAACGGATTTCGGTGATCGACTTCAAGACCGGTAAGGTGCCGGCGAGCGAAGCGGACATTCCGGCCTACCATCGCGCGCAGATGGACGCCTACGGACGTGCGCTCGCGGTCATCTTTCCCGGGCGCGCGGTGCGGACCTCCTTGCTCTACACGGCCGGGCCGAAGCAGTTCGCGCTAAGCGGTTGAGAGCGGCCGGGGGAGCCCCCATATGGCCGTTAACGATTTGACAGGAGACTTACGGACGATGGGTACCAAGACCGTCACCGATCAAAGCTTCGCCGACGACGTGCTCGGTGCTTCCGGGCCAGTATTGGTCGATTTCTGGGCCGAATGGTGCGGTCCGTGCCGAATGATCGCCCCGGCGCTCGAGGAGATTTCCAACGAGCTGGGCGAGAAGATCACCGTCGCGAAGCTCAACATCGACGAAAACCCCGACATTCCCGGGCGCTACGGAGTGCGTGGAATCCCGACCATGCTGCTGTTCAAGGACGGTCAGCCGGTCGCGCAGAAGGTCGGCGCGGCGCCGCGCAGTCAGATCCAGCAGTGGCTCGAGGCGCAGCTCTAGGGCTCCACTCTCCCTGACCGACACAGCCGGGTTTGAGGTTGGACAGCATGGAAAGAGCGGCAGCGCCGGTCTTGGCAGGGCGGCTGAACATGCTTCCGTTTGCCCTCCGTGATCGCCGCCTTTCGTTGACTATCAAACGGCCGCTGCCTACATCGCGGCCCACAATCGCCCGCGCGCGGGCGAGGCGGATCGTCATTCCATCGCGCACTTCGGGCTTTAAGGAATATTATGTTCGCCGCACTGGCCAAGAGCATCTTCGGATCGGCAAACGATCGCTATGTCCGCGGCCTCGGCA
Organism: Pseudomonadota bacterium; assembly: GCA_030856365.1. Taxonomy (GTDB): domain Bacteria; phylum Pseudomonadota; class Alphaproteobacteria; order Sphingomonadales; family Sphingomonadaceae; genus Sphingomicrobium. Next base: position 20,982 of record JALYPM010000177.1, on the reverse strand, counting down.
AATATGTCGAGGCGATCAACGGGTTCGAGCCGACCATCTCGGCGATGACCGACGACGAGCTGCGCGGCCAGACCGACATCTTCCGCCGCCGGCTGGAGGGCGGGGCAAAGCTCGACGACCTCCTTACCGAAGCGTTCGCTACCGTCCGGGAAGCGGCCAAGCGGACGCTCGGCCAGCGCCATTACGACGTGCAGCTCATCGGCGGCATTGCGCTTCACCGCGGCGAGATCGCGGAGATGAAGACGGGCGAGGGCAAGACGCTCGTCGCGACCCTGGCAACCTATCTCAATGCGCTTCCCGGCAAGGGCGTCCATGTCGTCACGGTGAACGACTATCTCGCCCGCCGCGACGCCGAATGGATGGGGCAGATCTATCGCTTCCTCGGCCTCACCGTCGGGGTCATCGTCCCCAACCTCAGCGACGAGCAGCGGCGCGAGGCGTATAATTCCGACGTCACCTACGCCACCAACAACGAACTTGGCTTCGACTATCTCCGCGACAATATGAAATATTCGCGCGCGGCGATGGTCCAGCGGCCTTTCAACCATGGCATCGTTGACGAGGTAGACTCGATCCTGATCGACGAAGCGCGCACGCCGCTGATCATTTCCGGTCCGACCGACGATAAGTCCGATCTCTACATGTCCGTCGATACGCTGGTGAAGACCTTCGGCCCCGAAGACTTCGAGATGGACGAAAAGCAGAAGAGCGTCGTCCTCACCGAAGACGGGACGGAGAAGGCCGAACGGCTGCTCGAGGAAGCGGGCCTGATCGAGGGACGCAACCTCTACGACATCGCCAATACGCAGGCGGTCCATCACCTCAACCAGGCCCTCAAGGCCAATGTGATGTTCAAGAAGGACATCGATTACATCGTTAAGGACGACAAGGTCGTCATCATCGACGAGTTCACCGGCCGGATGATGGACGGGCGGCGCTGGTCCGATGGTCTGCATCAGGCGGTCGAGGCCAAGGAAGGCGTCCGGATCGAGCCGGAGAACCAGACGCTCGCGTCGATCACATTCCAGAATTATTTTCGCATGTATCCGAAGTTGTCGGGAATGACCGGAACGGCGTCGACCGAGGCCCCGGAATTCTTCGACATTTACAAGATGAACGTGGTCACGATCCCGACCAACGTGCCGGTCGACCGGACCGATGACGAAGATGAATTCTACAAGAACATCACCGACAAGTTCGCCGCCATCGCCAAGGAGATCAAGATCCGCCAGGAGAAGGGCCAGCCGGTCCTGGTCGGCACCGTCTCGATCGAGAAGTCGGAGATGCTGTCGGAATTCCTCAACCGCGAAGGCATCCAGCACTCGGTCCTCAACGCCCGCTTCCACGAGCATGAGGCGCATATTGTCGCCCAGGCGGGCGCGATGCGCGCGGTGACGATCGCCACCAACATGGCCGGCCGCGGCACCGACATCCAGCTTGGCGGCAACGTCGACTTTCGCGTCGAGGACGAGCTCGCCGACATGCCCGACGGGCCGGAGCGCGACGCCGCGACCGAGCGCATCAAGGCCGAAGTCGCGGAGCAGAAGCGCCTGGTCAAGGAAGCCGGCGGGCTGTTCGTGCTCGGGACCGAACGTCACGAGAGTCGCCGCATCGATAATCAGCTGCGCGGCCGCTCGGGCCGGCAGGGCGATCCCGGCCTGTCGCGCTTCTACCTCAGCCTCGACGACGATTTGCTGCGCATCTTCGGTCCGCAGACGATGTTCGCGCGGCTGATGAACAAGAATCTCGAGGACGGCGAAGCGATCGTCAGCCCATGGATTTCGAAAGCGATCGAGACCGCGCAGAAGAAGGTCGAGGCGCGCAACTACGACATTCGCAAGCAGGTCGTCGAATTCGATGACGTCATGAATGACCAGCGCAAGGTCATTTACGAGCAGCGCGCCGACATCATGGATGCCGAGAGCGTTGGCGAGGTCATCACCGACATGCGCAGCGAGACCGTTGCCTCCATCGTTGCCGCGCACTGCCCGCCCGGCACCTATCCCGAGCAGTGGGACGTCGCCGGCCTGAAGGAAAGCATCGACGAAATCTTCGATCTGCAGCCTCCGGTCGAGCAATGGCTCGAGGAGGAAGCGGTCGAGCAGGAACTGATCGTCGAGCGGCTTCAGAAGCTCGCCGACGACAAGATGGAAGCCAAGACCGTCGAGTTGGAGCCGGAGCGCTGGCAGGAGGTTGAGAAGAACGTCCTGCTGCAGACGCTGGACCAGTTCTGGAAGGAGCATCTCTCGACGCTGGATGCGCTCCGGGCGGTCATCCATCTGCGCAGCTACGCCCAGAAGAAACCGATCGACGAATATAAGCAGGAGGCGTTCCTGCTGTTCGAGCGGCTGCTGATTGCCATACGCGAGGATGTCACCCGGGTGCTGATGCGCTCGCAGTTTCAGCTGGAGCAGGAGCTGCCTCCGCTGCCGGTGCTTCCCGATTTCATCACCCAGCACATTGACCCCCTCTCGGGCGACGACGACACGGCGGACATCGATGCCGAGACCGGCGCGATCCTGTCGCGGATGCCGCCGCTCAACATTCCGCGACCGGCGCTTCCGCAAGGCGAGGATGGCGAGTTGGTCAGTGCGCCGGTCAGTCGCAATGCACCGTGCCCTTGCGGCTCGGGCCGGAAGTACAAGCATTGCCACGGCCAGCTGGCCTAGGCGCGGCTGTCCCGACGGTGGCGTTCGCGGACCGAACAGCGTTCCGCCTCGCTTATCGCGCCGATGAAGAGCAGGTTTCGCGCGAGCGCATCGCCGAGGCGGTCCTGTCGCCCACCGCGCTGGCCGAAGCGACGGCGACCGCGCGAGCCCTCGTCAGGGGCGTGCGAGCACATAGGCCCTCCGGCATCGATGCATTCATGCATGCCTACGACCTTGGCAGCGACGAAGGCATTGCCCTCATGTGCCTGGCCGAGGCGCTGCTGCGGATTCCGGATGCCCATACCGCCGACGAATTGATCGCCGACAAGCTCTCCGGGGCGGACTGGGCCGACAAGGTGGGCGACTCCGGCTCTGCCTTCGTCAACGCGGCAACCTTTTCGCTGCTACTGACGGGCAAAGTGCTGGAAGGCGCCAACGACCGCGCCGACAATTGGCGAGCAGCGCTGGGACGCGCCGTCGCTCGGCTGGGTGAGCCGGTGGTTCGCGCGGCGGTCAGCCAAGCGATGAAGATCCTTGGCCGTCAGTTCGTTTTCGGTCGCGATATCGACGAAGCGCTGCGTCGCGCGGCCCCCGAGCGCCGGCAGGGGCTGACCCACAGCTTCGACATGCTCGGCGAGACGGCGAGGACGATTCAGGACGCCGAGCGCTATGCCGACGCCTACCGTTCGGCGCTCGATCGTATTGCGGCGGAGGCGGAGGGCGGCTTTGCGAGCTCACCCGGCATTTCCGTCAAACTCTCGGCGCTGCACCCGCGCTACGAGTGGAGCCATGCGCAGGAAGCCAAGGCGGCCATTCTTCCGGTGCTCCGCGAGCTGGCTTTGAAGGCGAGCGCCGCCGACGTCCATTTGACCATCGATGCCGAGGAAGCCGACCGCCTCGAGCTGCAAATGGACCTGTTCGAGGCTTTGCTCGCAGACGACAGCCTGTTCGCGAAAGGCTGGGGCGGGCTTGGTGTCGCCGTCCAGGCCTATCAGAAGCGCGCCGTCCCAATGTGCGAGTGGGTCGCCGATGCGGCCCGCGCGCACGGCCGCCAGGTGATGGTCCGGCTGGTCAAGGGCGCTTACTGGGACACCGAGATCAAGGCCGCGCAGGTCGCGGGACTGCCCGACTATCCGGTGTTCACGCGTAAGGTCGCCACCGATGTCTCCTATCTCGCCTGCGCCAAGGTGCTGCTGAAGGCGTCGAACGTCATCTATTCCGCCTTCGCGACGCATAACGGGAACACCATCGGCGCGATCAAGGCACTCGCCGGCGGTGTGGAATTCGAGTTCCAGCGTCTGCACGGCATGGGAGAGCCGCTTTACGAGGAATTGGCCAAGCTCGAGCGGACGATCGGCGACAAGCCGACGCCGGTGCGCATCTACGCTCCTGTCGGTAGCCACAAGGAATTGCTCGCCTATCTCGTCCGGCGTCTGTTGGAGAACGGCGCGAATTCGAGCTTCGTCAATCGCATCGCCGACGAGCATGTCTTGCTTGACGAGTTGGTGACTGACCCGGTGGCCGAGCTGTCCGCGCTGGAGCCCAAGCGCAATCCGGCGATCGCGCTCCCGCGCGACATCTTTGGCAGGCAGCGGCACAATAGCGCGGGAGTGGACCTGTCCGACCCGCTGGTGCGGGAGCCGTTGATGGAGCGACTACGCCAGCTCGAGAGTCGGAGCTGGACTGCAGATCCGCGGGGTAGCAGCGCCTCTGCCCGTCCTGTCGTTTCGCCGCATGACCGGCGCATCGAGGTCGGCACGGTCATCGAAGCGAGCGAGGCGGATGTCGATCGTGCAGTGCGCGCGGGGAACGCGGCGCAGCAGCGTTGGGACTCGCTTGGCGGAGAGGCGCGGGCGCGGCTGCTCGACCGCAGCGCCGACCTGTTCGAGCAGCATCGCGAGGAATTCTTCTCCTTGTGCATCCGCGAAGGCGGCAAGACGCTTCCCGACGCGGTGCTGGAAGTGCGCGAGGCAGTCGACTTCCTGCGCTTCTACGCGACCGAAGCGCGCCGGCAGTTCACCACGCCGCTGCCTTTGCCGGGACCAACCGGCGAGCGGAACGAACTGCGGCTGCACGGCCGCGGCGTCTTCGTCTGCATTTCGCCGTGGAATTTCCCGTTGGCGATTTTCGTCGGGCCGGTGGCCGCAGCCCTGGCGGCGGGCAATAGCGCCGTCGCCAAACCGGCCGAGCAGACGCCACTGGTCGCAGCCCTGGCGATCGAGCTCATGCACCGCGCCGGGGTACCTGCCGACGTCGTTCAGCTTGCTCCGGGCGACGGCAAGGTGGGCGCGGCGCTGACCTCGCATCCGATGATCGCGGGAGTTGCCTTCACCGGCTCCACGGACGTCGCCCGGATGATCAACCGAACGCTCGCCGAGCGGGAAGGGCCGATCGTGCCGTTCATTGCCGAGACCGGCGGACAGAATGCGATGATCGTCGATTCTTCGGCGCTCCCCGAGCAGGTTACCCGGGACGTCGTATCCTCCGCCTTTCAGAGCGCCGGCCAGCGCTGTTCGGCGCTTCGTGTGTTGTTCGTGCAGGAGGATGTCGCCGATGGCATGACCGCGATGATTGCCGGTGCGATGGAGGCGCTGCACGTCGGCAACCCGCGCGACCTTGCAACCGATGTGGGTCCCGTCATCGACGGCGATGCGAAAAAAGCGCTCGACGAGCATCTCGACTGGCTGGACGTCAATGCGAAGCCGATCCGCCGGCTAGAACTTCCGCCGGAGACTGAAAGCGGCACCTTCGTCGCTCCCGCCATGTATGAGATCAATCGCCTAAGCGACTTGAACCGCGAGAATTTCGGGCCGATCCTGCACGTCGTTCGCTTCGCCGCCGACAAGCTGGACAGCGTCATCGACGATATTAACGCGACCGGTTACGGCCTGACGCTCGGCCTCCAGAGCCGCATCGACACCACCCGTGATTTCATCCAGCAGCGGGCTCGGGTCGGCAATTTCTACGTCAATCGGAATCAGATCGGCGCGGTGGTCGAAAGCCAGCCGTTCGGGGGCGAGGGGCTGTCCGGAACCGGTCCCAAGGCGGGCGGGCCGCATTACGTCGCCCGTTTCGCCACCGAACGCGTGACCTGCATCGACACCACCGCGGCCGGCGGCAACGCGACGCTGATGGCGGCGGTGGACGGCTAATCGAGGGCCGCGTCGGCTCGTGACGCGAAGGTCTCAGTGCCGATGTTCGCGAACAAGATGTGCCGCAACGGCGACTCCGGGAAGGTGCGGTCTATGATTGCACCCCGACCCTGCGCCCATTGCACCAGCGGTGAATAGCTCAGGCTGCCGTCGTCGTGTTTGTCGAGCGGCATATAGATGAAAATGCGTGCTTCCGGCTGCGCCAGATTGGCGGCGAGGTCGGCAAGGAAGGCCTGCCACTGGTTCACGCTCCAATATTCGCGCCGGCCTCCGACCGTCCTGCGATGGAACACGGGCAGCATGATCGTGATAAGATCGAAGCGTCCAGCGACCGGCCGATACGGCTCATTCGGAATCACGGGGCTGTCGATGCGGCGAACGCCCGCCAGGCGGCAAAGCTCGTCGTACCAGGGATCCTCCCTGTCCGTGCCGACGACGCGATGCCCCATCGAGCGGGCGACCATGGCGAAGCTCCCCGAGCCCATGCCTATATCGAGTATGTCGAGCGATCTGCTGCTGCGGTCGAGGTCGAGCCATTGTGCAAGCAGCACGTTGCGGAACGCCCAGTAGGAGAAATCGGCATATTTCGTCGGGCCCAATCTGTCGAACTTCGGCAGCTTCTCGCGGTGCCGGGCGATGAAGTCGGAGCGCTTGGAGTCTTCGATGCACTGAAGCGCTCGATCAAGATTGGTCCGCGTGCGTTCCGTCAGCGGGACCAGCGCCTCGATGGCCTCGATCCCTTCGTCGAACGTCCGCATCGGGTCGAAACTATACTCGCTCAGTGGGTCACTGGAATGGTCGAGGGAAAAAAGGTCTGGAGAATTGGTCATTTCTCGCCCCCTCTGGTCATTCACGGCAATTTGGGCAACCGCCATCTGCCATGGGTAAACCAACTTTCCTCCTCGGAGTCGGCGCGCAGAAGGCGGGGACGACCTGGCTTCATCGCTACCTCTGCAGCGGCTCCAGCTTCGCCCCGGGTTTGATGAAGGAGTATCACGTCTGGGACGCGATCTACGCCGTCGATCCAGGCGGACCCCCGGCTTTTGAAGGCACGGCCGCCACTGAGCGGGAGGGACTGCGCCAGTCCCTCGTTTGTAGCCCTGCGGCCTATTTCGCGCATTTTGCCGGCCTCCTGTCGCAGCAGGAAAAAGATCTCACCGCCGACATCACCCCTGCCTATGCGGCGCTGCCCGTTGATGCCCTTTCGCGCATTGTCGCCGGCTTCGCGGAACGCGGAGTCGACGTGAAAGCGGTGATGCTGCTCAGGGATCCCGTAGAACGCTGCTGGAGCGCTGCCCGGATGTACCGCCGCAAGCAGGCCGATGTGGCGGGGCTCGATCACCGCATGGAAGAGAGCGAGCTGGTGGTGCGCTATGCTCAAACGGCCCATTGTCAGAGGCGAGGTCGGTATGAGCGCACCGTCGAAAACCTCGAACAGTGCCTCAGGCCCGAACAAATCCATTACGCCATCTACGAAGATCTTTTTACGCGAGAGTCCATCGAGCGCATGTCCGATTTTCTCGGCAGGCCCTGCAATCCGCTATTCGGGACTGAGACGTTCAACGTCAGCTCCAAATCGGAGACACTGACGCGAACCGCCGCTGCGCAAGTTGCCGAAGCCTTTCGGGAGACACTCGCGTTTTGCGCGGCACGATTTCCGCAGACCCAAACTCTCTGGGGCAGCTACGATTTGCTGCAAGCGGGATGAAAATGGCTCCCCGGGCCTGATTCGAACAGGCGACCATTCGATTAACAGTCGAACGCTCTACCGCTGAGCTACCGGGGAGCAGCCTCGCGGCGGGCGCGGGGCAGGCGGGCTAAATAGCGAAGCGACCCTCAAACGCAAGGCTTTCAGGTGGCGAACTGCGACCTCCGTCTCGGTTGCTCGTGGGGTGTCCGCCGGATCACCTAGGCAATTAGGAGACCCTCGTCCGGATCCATGATCTGCTCACCCGGCACGACGTAATCGATGATCAGGTGGGTGCGATGGTCCTCGCCGAGGTTCTGTACCGCGTGAAGCTTGCGGTTGTTGATTTCCCATAGTTCCCCCGCGGCGAGATGCTGGACCTGCCCGTCGATCATGAAGTGAACACGATCGTTGGTGCCGATCACGAGATGGTTGCGATGCGCTCGCATGAGGGACTCACCGAAATCGCGGTGCGGATTGATCGCGCCGCCCGGGGTCAGACGCGTAAGAATGATCCTGATGAAATAGCCATCGGCGCCCCCGGCAGCAGTGGCGGGGTTGGCCTGACGGATCATCTCCAGAACCGGCTGCATGGCGGGCTCGATTTCGGCGAACTTCGGCCACAGTGTCGGATCGGTGTGGCGCATGTCCTCGTCGTAAAGCAGAGGAATGGAGTGGGTGTGACGATGCGGCCGGAATCGCTCTTGCCGGCGGACGTAGTCGAACCATGCCCCTTCGCCAAAGGACTCAATGGCCGTGGCCAGGGGCTGGGTATCGATCGTGCCGATGTGGCGGAATGCCCCGTCGAAATACATGTTCTGCTTTCTCAGTTCCGAATTGGTTCTAGCGTCGGCGAATGGATTTGCGGTCCTGCTGTGTGGCATAGCTTTGCAGCGGAGCAAACTGCTCCAGGCGGGTAAGCCTCGCCCACTGTCTCGCCGCGTAGACCGTCATCGAGACCGGTGCTAGCGCCTCGCCATGATCGCCACGGACAAGTTGCTGTTCCTGCATCTCCATAAAAGCGGCGGCACTTTCGTGAACGCATTGCTGCTGCGCTGTGTGCCGTCTGCCGAGCCGATCGGCTACCATCTCCCGTACCGACAGGTCCCCGCGCAGTACCGCGACCGCCCGGTGGTTGGGACGGTGAGGAGCCCATGGGCCTATTATGTCTCCTGGTATCACTTCCAGGCGGACCAGCGGGAGCCCAACATCCTGTTCCGAATCTGCTCGGACGAAGGAAAGCTGGATTTCAAGGGCACAATTGCCAATCTGGTTGATTTGTCGGGCGACGAGGGGCGGCTGGCCGCGCTCAGGGATGGTTTGCCCGACCATCATGTCAAACGCGGTCTCAACCTCACCAAGACATGCGTCGATGAACTGCGTGAGCGCGGTCTGGGTTTTTACAGCTTCCTCTACGCGCGGCTTTATGCCGGCGCCAGCGAGCCGCAGATATTGCGCGTGGAGGGATTGCGCGAAGAGCTGCGGGCGACCCTCTCGTTGTTGGGGCACCTCCCCAACGACTGTGCCGAGCAGTTCCTAGACGAAGCTCCGCCCTTGAACGTTTCGAAGCACCTTGCGCCGTCGGGCTATTTCGATGGCCCGCTTGCGGCACTCGTGGCCGAACGCGATCATTCGGTGATCGACCGCTACGGTTACACTCTCTGATACGCGTATCCCGAACGCCGGTGGCAAGCGTTCAGGTCGCGAACTGCTCCATCGCAATTCGCTCGTCCAGTGCGTGCTCGGGATCGAACAGCAAAGTCAGCGAACGCTCGCGGTCGAGCCGAACTTCGACCCGTGCAACGTCGCGGATTTCGAACTGGTCGGCTACCGCGGAGACGGGCCGCTCATGCGGCTCGTGGACGTTAAAACAGATTGCCGTGTCGTCCGGGAGGATCGCTCCGGACCATCGCCGCGGGCGGAACGGGCTGATCGGAGTCAGCGCCAGCATCTTGGCCTGCAGCGGGAGGATCGGACCCCGAGCCGACAGATTATAGGCGGTCGAGCCGGCAGGCGTGGCGACCAGCACGCCGTCGCAGGCAAGCTCCGGCATCGCCACGCGACCGTTGACCGAAACCTCGATCTTCGCCGTCTGGCGAGTCTCGCGGAGCAGCGAGACTTCGTTGATCGCGGCATGCGTGAATTTTTCGCCCGAGACGGTCGTGGCGGTCATTTCGAGCGGAGCGACGCGGATCGCCTTGGCGGCGGCGATACGCTCGGCGATGCCGTAGATCCGCCAGTCGTTCATCAGGAAGCCGACGGTGCCGCGATTCATCCCGAACACGGGGCGCTGCCGCCCGGTCTCGAGCATGGCGTGAAGCGTGTGGAGCATGAAGCCGTCGCCGCCAAGCGCGACGAAAATGTCCGCGTCGTCGTCGCTCGAGAAATCGTAGCGGTCCCGGAGCAGGGCGGCGGCAGCAGTGGCGGTCTCGCGGTTGGACGCGAGCAAGCCGATCTTCAACTGGCCGGGATCGGTCTTGGCTTCGGTGGGATGGGGCGCATCGGCGCTCAATCTCTGCTCCTCGACGGGCGAAAGTTGGACAAATGACCATAGTCATTTTGCGGCCCTGCGCCACTGTCCCGTTTCGGGGCGGGTCCAGCGAGGCGCTTCTCCACCGCGCCCAAAATGGTTAGCGCGGCGTCAATGTTTCGTGACCAGTCCCTTGGCCGCCGGGTCACCGACGCTTCCAGCGCTCCAGCGATGTTTAGGCCCGATCGGCTGGTCGAGGCGCTGATCGAGCATGAGCAGATCGCGCTCGCCTTCCAGCCGCAGATCGACTGCCGGACGGGCGCGGTGGCCGGAGTGGAAGCCCTGTCCCGCTGGCGCGGCGCGGACGACGCCGACAAATTGTTCAAGCGCGCGGCGGCGGCGGGCCTGGCGGAGCGCCTGTCCCGGTTCGCGCAGCGGCGCGCGATGCGGATTGCCGCCGCGTGGGAAGGGCCACTGAAAGGGCTGCCGTTGTCGATCAACCTGCTGCCCGAGGACATCGTCGCGCCGAATTTCGACGCCTGGCTGCTGGACGAAGTCGCGCTGGCCGGACTCGATCCGGCGCGGCTCACGGTCGAGATCACCGAGGGCGCGCTGCTCGCCAATCCGACGGCGGCGGCCGAGCGGCTGCGGCGGCTCAAGGGCGAGAATATTTCGGTTGCCCTCGACGACTTCGGCACCGGCTATGCGAGCCTCGCCTATCTCGTCGAATTGCCGCTCGACAGCCTGAAGATCGATCGCGGGCTCGTCGCTACCTTGATCGAGAGCGAGCGCAGCCGGATCGTCGTCCACGCCACCATTCAGCTGGCGCGCGATCTCGGTCTCAAGACCGTCGTCGAAGGCGTCGAAACTCAGGCGCAGCTGCAATTGCTCTCCGAATGGGGCTGCGACCTCTATCAGGGCTTTCTGGGAGCGCCCGCGCTCGACGAGGTCTCACTCGCCCGCTTCGTCCAGCATTCGAGCGTCGCGGCCTAGGCCGCGGCCTTCTTCTCGCCAGCCGCCGCGACCCGGGCCAGACCCCGCGACAGCTGAACGGCGCCGTTGAGCCGGGCCTCCGGCGTCGGCCAATCGCGCGAGATCGCAAGCTTGCTGTCGGGACGCAGCCTTGCCGCACCCTTGAGCCGCTCGACATAGGCCAGTAGCCCGGCGAGGTCCGGGAAACCGTCTTCGACAAACGTCACCACTGCGCCCCTCGCGCCGACATCGAGCTTGGAGATGCAAGCCAGGCGGCAACTGAGCTTGGTCTCGACGATCTTCATCAGGTTCGCCGTCTCTTCGGGCAGCGCGCCGAAGCGGTCGATCAGCTCGGCCGCGAATTCGTCGATCGCCGGCCGGTCCTCCAGCTCGCCGAGGCGGCGATATAGGCCCATGCGCAGGTCGAGATCGGGGACATAGGGTTCGGGGATGAGGATCGGCGCATCAACGCTGATCTGTGGCGTGAATTCCTCGCGGCGCGGGCCGCCCGCCTTCTGCTCCATGATCGCTTCTTCCAGCATCGACTGGTAAAGTTCGAAACCGACCTCCTTGATGTGCCCCGACTGTTCGTCGCCGAGAAGATTTCCGGCGCCGCGGATGTCGAGATCGTGGCTGGCGAGCTGGAAGCCGGCGCCGAGACTGTCGAGGTTGGCAAGCACCTGCAGGCGCTTCTCCGCCGTTTCGGTCACCTGGCGGTCGGCGGGCGTGGTGAGATAGGCATAGGCGCGAGTCTTCGACCGGCCGACGCGGCCGCGGAGCTGATAGAGCTGGGCAAGGCCGAAGCGGTCGGCGCGGTGGACGATCAAAGTGTTCGCGCTGGGGATGTCGAGGCCGCTTTCGATGATCGTGGTCGAGAGCAGCACGTCATATTTGCGGTCGTAGAAGGCGCTCATCCGCTCCTCGACCTCGGTCGGGCTCATCTGGCCGTGGGCGGTGACGGCGTTCACCTCCGGCACTTCTTCGCGGATCCACTCCTCCATGTCCGGCAAGTCGACCACGCGCGGCACGACGAAGAAGCTCTGGCCGCCGCGGAAATGCTCGCGCAGCAGCGCTTCGCGCATGACGACCGGGTCCCAGGGCGCAACGTAGGTGCGCACCGCCAACCGATCGACCGGAGGGGTCTGGATGACGCTGAGGTCGCGCAGCCCGGACATCGCCATCTGCAGCGTGCGCGGGATCGGCGTCGCGGTCAGCGTCAGCATGTGGACGTCGGTCTTGAGCCCCTTGAGTCGCTCCTTGTGGGCGACTCCGAAATGCTGCTCCTCGTCGACGATCACGAGGCCGAGCTTCTTGAACTTGACCGTCTTGCCGAGCAGCGCGTGGGTGCCGATGACGATGTCCACCTGGCCCTTCTCCAGCCCCTCCCTGGTTTCCTTGACTTCCGCGGCGGTGACCAGGCGGGACAAGCGGCCGATGCGCATCGGAAAGCCCTGAAGCCGCTCAACGAAGTTGGAATAATGCTGGCGGGCGAGAAGGGTGGTCGGCGCGATTACCGCCACCTGCATTCCGGCCATCGCGACGACGAAGGCGGCGCGCAGGGCGACCTCGGTCTTGCCGAAGCCGACGTCACCGCACACCAGCCGGTCCATCGGCTTGCCGGATTCAAGGTCGCCGAGGACGTCCTCGATCGCGCGGTCCTGGTCGTCCGTCTCTTCGTAGGGGAAGCGGTCGACGAATTGTGGATAGGCGCTGTCTCGCTCGGCGACGGCTCCGGCGCGGGTGGCGCGGATCGCGGCGGTCTTGATCAGTTCGCCCGCGATTTCGCGGATCCGCTCCTTCATCTTCGACTTGCGCCGCTGCCATGCCTCGCCGCCGAGACGATCGAGCGTCACGCCCTCGCTCTCGTTGCCGTAGCGGGTGAGAAGCTCGATATTCTCGACCGGCAGAAAGAGCTTGTTGCCGCCGCCATATTGGAGCGCGACGCAATCGTGCGGCGAATTGCCGACCTGGATCGAAGTCAGCCCCTCGTAGCGGCCAATGCCATGGTCGGCGTGGACGACGAGGTCGCCGGGCGAAAGCGTCGCCAGCTCCGACAGGAACGCCGCCGCGCCTTTGCGCTTCTTGCGCCGCCGGACGAGGCGGTCGCCGAGCATGTCCTGTTCGGTCAGCACCGCCACTTCGGGCGTGGTGAAGCCGTGCTCGAGCGGAAGCACCATGAGGACCGGCTGCGTCTTGGCGCCGAGTGCCTCCTGCCAGCTGTCGACCAGCTTCTGGCTCTTCAGCCCATGGTCTTCGAGCAAGCCCGCAAGCCGCTCGCGAGCGCCGCGTGTATAGCTCGCGAGAACAATTTTCTGGCCCGACTTCCGAAGTTTGGCGACATGCTTTGCGACGGCTTCATAGACGTTCGCCTGCTGCGCCCGCTCCGGTGCGAAGTCGCGGGCGGGCTGAACGCCGAAGCCGATCGTGCGCTTGCTTTCGGGCTCGTCGAAGGCCGACGCCAGGTGAACGGGGCGATCGGCAACCGCCGTGTTCCACTCTTCCATCGCGAGATAGAGAGCGGAAGGCTGAAGCGGGCGATAGCTTCCGGGCTCGGCCTTCAGTGCTCTGGTGCGGTTGGAATAATAATCGTCGATCGATTCACGGCGCGAGGCCAGCGCATTGTCGCTGCCGACGCCGCGCACCACGATGTCCCTGTCGCCGAGGTGATCGAACAAGGTGGCGAGCTTGTCCTCGAGCAATGGGAGCCAATGCTCCATTCCGGCCATCCGGCGGCCGTCCGACAGCGCCTGGTAGAGCGGATCGCCAGTGGCGGCGGCGCCGAACGTCTCACGATAACGCGAGCGGAAGCGTTTGATGCTTGCTTCGTCCAGCAACGCTTCCGAGGCCGGCATCAGGGTGATCGCCTGGGCATTGCCGGTCGTCCGCTGATCGGCGGGATCGAAGCGGCGCATCGTCTCGATCTCGTCGCCGAAGAAGTCGAGGCGCAGCGCGCTCACCTCGCCTGCAGCGAACAGATCGATCAACGATCCGCGCACCGCATATTCACCGGCCTCGGCGACGGTGTCGACGCGCTGATAGCCGAGGGCGCCGAGCTGCATGATCAGCGCGTCGCGGTCGATCCGCTCGCCCTCGGCGAGCCGCCGCGTCATCTGGCGAATGCGGAACGGCGTCAGCAGGCGCTGGGTGGCGGCGTTGGCGGTGGTCACCAGCAGCTGCGGCTTGCTGCCTTTAGCCTGCAGCGCATTGAGCGTCGCCAGCCGCTCCGCCATTACGCGAAGGGCAGGGGAGGCGCGGTCGTAGGGCAGGCAATCCCACGCCGGGAGCGTCAGCACTTCCACGTCGGGCGCGAACAGCGGCACCGTCTCTGCCAGCGCGCGCATCGCCGCTTCGTCGGCGGCGATGACCACCGCGCGGCCGCCGCTGCCGGTGCCGTGCGCGGCGCGCGCCAGGTCGCCGGCAAGCCATGGCAGGAAGCCCGCCGGGACACCCGCAAGCGTCAGCGGCTCGCTTGCCTTGAGGATTTGCTGGAGCGGCTCGGTCATCGTAAAATCGGGATGTAATCCAGCCGCTTAAGAGCATCGATCATGTGCCGATCGAAGCGTTTCGGAGGCTCCAGGGTTCCGTGCGCCCAGCCCATGATATCGGCGTCCTGCTCGGACAGCATTTCGGAGAAGACCGCGCGCTCATCCGCGCTCCAGTCCGCATGGTGACGGTCAAAAAAGCCGCCGACCAGCAGGTCCGCTTCCTTGGTGCCGCGATGATGGGCACGCCAGTGCAGGCGCTTTAGTTCCTCGTCCGGATGCATGGCCGCCATGTAGGCAGGTTCATTCGTCATTGCGAGGAGCGAAGCGACGCGGCAATCCATATCGGCGAAGCCTCTGGATTGCTTCGCTACGCTCGCAATGACGGAGAAAAATGCGCCCCGAGGTTCTCAATCCGCTGTTCGCCGAGGTGGAGACACTTGCTGGCGTCGGCCCGCAGGTGGCTAAGTCCCTGGCGCGCATCGGCATCTCCCGCGTGGTCGACCTTCTCTACCATTTGCCGACGGGGATGATCGAGCGCATCCGGGTGCCGGCGGCCGCGCCTTCGCTGATCGGGCGAATCGTGGTCGTCGAACTGACGCCGTTCGACAGCCGCTCACCCCGCTCCGGCCGCGGCCCCTCGCGCATCTTCGCGTCGGACAGCGAGGGCAACACCATCAGCCTGGTCTATTTCAACAATCCGGGTTGGGCGAAAAAGAGCCTGCCCATGGGTGAGAAGCGGACCGTCGCTGGCAAGCTCGAAGCTTATGGCGACGAGTGGCAGATCATCCACCCCGACGTGATCGAGACCGGCAAGGATGGCGACCTGCCGGTGCGGGAGCCGGTTTATGGACTCACCGAGGGCATCGCCAACAAGCGGATGCGCGAGCTGGCGACGGCGGCGCTGGAGCGTGCGCCGGAGCTTCCCGAATGGATCGAGCCGGGGCTGGCCGCGCGCGAGGCATGGCGGCCGTGGCGCTCGGCGCTGGCCGAAGCCCACCGCGAGGCGCAGGCGGGCGAGGCGCGGCGCCGGCTGGCCTATGACGAGGTGTTCGCCAACCAGCTGGCGCTGATGCTCCTTCGGCAGGCTTCCAGGCGGAAGCGCGGCGTTCCGCTCGCGGGCGACGGCAAGCTGACCGAGCGATTGCGGTTGCCGTACAGCCTGACCGGGGCGCAGCGGCGGGTGGCCGAGGAGATTCGTGGCGACATGGCGCAGCCGGTGCCGATGCTTCGCCTGCTCCAGGGCGATGTCGGGTCGGGCAAGACGCTCGTCGCGCTGCTGGCGATGCTGGCAGCGGTCGAGGCGGGCGCTCAGGCGGCGCTGCTTGCTCCGACCGAGATCCTCGCCCGGCAGCATCACGCAACACTGCTTCGCCAGCTAGACTCCATCGGCGTCCGCGTCGCGATCCTCACCGGGCGTGAGAAGGGCAAAGCGCGGGACTCGGTATTGATGGGTCTCGCCGACGGCTCGATCGACATCCTCGTCGGCACTCACGCGATCTTTCAGGAGAAGGTCGGCTACCGCAACCTCGGCCTCGCGGTGATCGACGAGCAGCATCGCTTCGGCGTGTCGCAGCGTTTGCTGCTCAGCGCCAAGGCCGAGCGCCCGCCGCATTTGCTGGTGATGACCGCGACCCCGATCCCGCGCACGCTGACACTGACGCAATATGGCGAGATGGATGTCAGCCGAATCGACGAAATGCCGCCCGGCCGCACCCCCGTCGAAACCCGCGTCGTCAGCGAGGAGCGCTTAACCGAAGTCGTCGACGGTCTCGGCCGCCACATCGCCGCCGGTGGCCAGGCCTATTGGGTCTGCCCTTTGGTCGAGGAAAGCGAGAAGAGCGACGCTGCGGCGGCCGAGGAACGGGCGCGGGTGCTGACGGCGCGGTTCGGCGCGGACAAGGTCGGGCTGGTCCACGGGCGGATGAAGGGGCCGGAAAAGGACGCCGTGATGAGCTGCTTTGCCACCGGCGAGCTGGCGGTGCTGGTCGCCACCACGGTAATCGAAGTGGGCGTCGATGTTCCCAATTCGACCCTGATGATCGTCGAAGGCGCCGAGCGCTTCGGGCTTGCGCAGCTCCACCAGCTGCGCGGCCGCGTCGGGCGCGGCCAGGGCAAGAGCGTCTGCCTGCTAATCCGTGGACAGACATTAAGCGAAACCGGCCGCGCGCGCCTGGCGCTGATGCGCGAGACCAGCGACGGCTTTCGGATTGCCGAGGAGGATCTGCGGCTGCGCGGGCCGGGCGAAATCCTTGGCACGCGGCAATCGGGCGAGGTCGCCTTCCGAGTCGCCACGGCCGAGGATGTCCAGCAATTGGCGCCGATCGCGACTAGCGACGCGCAACTCCTCCTCGACCGCGACGGCGGGCTCGACAGCCCGCGCGGCGAGGCGGCGCGCATCTGCCTCTATCTGTTCGAGCGCGATCTGGCGGTGGGGTTGATCCGCAGCGGCTAGCGGACGAGCAACCCGTGCTTCTTGCGGCCGAGACTCAGCTTCCCGCCCGTCACCACCAGCCCAGGGTCGCCGATTACCGCATCGTCGAGCCGAACCGCGCCTTCGGCAATCTTGCGCTTGGCCTCGCCATTGGAGGCGGTGAACCCAAGCCCGGTGAGCGCCTGGGCGACCGTCATGCCGACGCCGACCGACAACGTCGGCAGATCCTCGCCGGTGCCGCCGGCGAACGTCGCGCGCGCGGTCTGCTGCGCCGCCTCTGCAGTCTCGCGTCCGTGCAGCATCGCCGTCGCTTCGGTAGCGAGCACGACCTTGGCTTCGTTGATCTCCGCGCCTCCCAGCGCCTCCAGCCGCCCGATTTCCTCGACTGGAAGGTCGGTGAACCGGCGAAGGAAGCGGCCCACATCGGTGTCGGCGCTGTTCCGCCAGAACTGCCAATAATCGTACGCGCCAAGCATGTCGGCGTTGAGCCAGATGGCCCCGCGCTCGGTCTTGCCCATCTTTGCGCCGTCTGCGGTGGTCAGCAGCGGAGTCGTGACGCCGAATACTTCCCTGCCGTCAATGCGGCGGGTCAGCTCGATGCCGTTGACGATATTGCCCCACTGGTCGGACCCGCCGAGCTGAAGCCGACAGCCATGGCGACGCGAGAGCTCGAGGAAGTCATAGGCCTGCAAGATCATGTAGTTGAACTCGAGGAACGACAGCGACTGCTCGCGGTCGAGCCGGAGCTTGACGCTGTCGAAGCTGAGCATCCGATTGACCGAGAAATGCTGTCCGACGTCGCGGAGGAACGGGATATATTCCAGCCGGTCGAGCCACTCGGCATTATCGAGCATGATGGCATCGGTCGGTCCGTCGCCGAAGGATAGGAAGCGGCTGAAGACGCGTTTGATCGACGCGATGTTGGCGGCAATGGTCTCGTCCGTCGCCAGCTTGCGCGATTCGTCCTTGAAGCTCGGGTCGCCGACCTTGCCGGTGCCGCCGCCCATCAACACGATCGGCTTGTGCCCCGCCTGCTGCAACCGCCGCAGCAGCATGATCTGGACCAGGCTTCCGACATGCAGCGAGGGAGCGGTCGGATCGAACCCGATATAACCGGTGACGACCTCCTTCGCGGCAAGCGCATCGAGCGCGTCTGCATCGGTCAGCTGGTGGATATAGCCGCGCTCATCGAGCAGGCGGAGGAGGGACGAGCCGTAGGTCATATCCTTCGCTTACCTAAGTCGTCACTCCCGCGAAATGCCGAAAACCAGGATCATCTTGGCGATGATCCGTTTTCGGCATGGGGCCAACTGTTCCAGGTTCCCGCTTTCGCGGGAATGACGATAATGGGGGAATGCAAATGAACCTCCTGCCGCATCCAGCCACGCCGCCGAGCGGGCCGCTCCAGGTCTGGGCGAACGTCGATCACGCCGCCTCCTTTGGCGCCATGGGGACGGCCAATATCTGGTTCGGTGTCCGCGCTCCCGCTGACCGCTTCGTCATCCCCGCGCTGACGGATCAGGATCGTGTCGACGACCTGTGGCACACGACCTGTTTCGAAGCCTTTCTGCGGTCAGCCGACGGCGAGGCTTACCGCGAGTGGAATTTTGCGCCGTCCACGCAATGGGCAGTTTATGATTTCGACCGATATCGGGAGGGCATGGAGTGCCCCGATATTGCGCAGCCGCCCTACATTCGAGTCGAGGACAACCTCACCTGGTGGACGTTCGGTGCGACGATCGCTGTCGAGGCAAACGTGCAGTGGCAGCTAGGCTTGTCAGCGGTTCTCGAGGAGAAAAACGGCACCAAATCCTATTGGGCGCTCGCGCATCCGGAGGACAAGCCTGATTTCCACCATCCGGATTGCTTCGTCGCGCGTCTGCCTTAAGCAGCGGCCATGACCCTGTTCGGAATCGACCTCCTGCTTGCCGAGCCTGAGCTTCGCCGCCCGCTGGAAGGCAAGCGCGTCGCGCTGCTCGCACATCCCGCCTCCGTTACAGCGGACCTCACCCACAGCCTCGATGCGCTCGCCGCGGCCGGCGTCAACATTACCGCCGCGTTCGGGCCCCAGCACGGGCTTCGCGGCGACAAGCAGGACAATATGGTGGAGTCCGATGATTTCACCGATCCTCTCCACGGCATCCCGGTGTTCAGCCTGTACGGCGAGGTGCGCCGACCGACCGCCCAGTCGATGGGCACGTTCGACATCATCCTCATCGACCTGCAGGACCTCGGCTGCCGGATCTACACCTTCATTACGACCCTGCTCTACGTGCTCGAAGCGGCGGCGCAGCATGGCAAAAGCGTGTGGGTGCTCGACCGGCCCAATCCCGCCGGCCGCCCGGTCGAAGGGCTGACTCTGCGCGACGGGTGGGAGAGCTTCGTCGGCGCGGGGCCGATCCCGATGCGCCACGGGCTGACGCTGGGCGAGCTAGGCGCCTGGTTCATCGATCGCTTCAAGCTCGATGTGGATTACCGCGTGATCGAAATGCAGGGCTGGCGGCCGGACGAGGGCCCCGGCTTCGGCTGGCCGGAAGACCGCATCTGGATTAACCCCAGCCCCAACGCCGCCAACCTCAACATGGCGCGGGCCTACGCGGGCACGGTGATGCTGGAAGGCGCGACGCTGAGCGAGGGCAGGGGTACGACGCGCCCGCTGGAGCTGTTCGGGGCGCCGGACATCGATGGCCGAGCGGTGATGGCGGAGATGGAACGTCTCGCTCCCGAGTGGCTTGCCGGCTGCAAGCTTCGCGAAATTAGCTTCGAGCCGACGTTTCACAAGCATGCTGGCAAGCTGTGCCACGGCCTCCACATCCACGCCGAGAGCGGCTTCTACGACCATGCGGCGTTCAAGCCGTGGCGACTGCAGGCGCTCGCGTTCAAGGCGATCCGCCGCCTCCAGCCCGACTACGACCTTTGGCGCGACTTCCCCTACGAATATGAGTTCGGCAAACTCGCCATCGACGTCATCAACGGCTCCCCGCTGCTGCGCGAATGGGTCGACGACGAAGGCAGCGCGCCCGCCGACCTCGACGCGCTGACGATCCCGGACGAGCGGGACTGGGGCGAGCAGCGGAAAGCCTATCTGCTCTACTGATGTGCCGCCGTGGTTAACGAAAGAGTAGGAGCTTGCAGCTACTCCCACTGCTGAACGAGCAAGGGAGTTGGACTGCATGGCCACGCAGGGCATCGAGCAAGTCACCGAAGACGCCATCCGCACCGTAGCGCGCGATTGCGGCTCGCTGTCGATGGAATGCAGCGACGTCGCCGGTTACGTCGAGGGCGTCGCCAGCCGCATCGGCGATCACATGAAGATGCTCGATCAGCTGGAGGATGTGACCACGCGTCTGCTGGCCGACCAGGCACGCGTGTCGGATTCGACCGATGAAGCGCGGCTGCTTTCGGAGCAGGCGAAAGCCAAGCTCGAAGCGGGCCGCGAGGCGATCGACGGCACCATCGCGGGGTTCAAGGGACTGACTGAGCTGGTTGTCCAACTCGGCGATCGTATGGCCGGTTTCGCCTCGGCGATGAACCAGGTGCAGATGGTCTCCTCCACGATCGAGGCGATTGCTCGCAAAACCAACATGCTCGCGCTCAACGCAACGATCGAAGCCGCTCGCGCAGGCGATGCGGGCCGCAGTTTCGCGGTGGTCGCAGCCGAGGTGAAGAAGCTCGCTCACGACACGCGCGCCGCGACCAGCCAGATCGCCTCGACCATCGGCGAACTGACTCGCGAGGCCGGCGCCGTGACTACGGAGATCAAGACGGGCGTGGAACGCAGCCGCGCTGCCCAGTCCGGGTTCGGCCAGATCAGCGACACGGTGCGCGAAGTCAGCGAGATCGTCGGCATGGTCGACCGCCAGACCGAGGGCATCGCCCATTCGACCAGCATGATCCAGACCAGCGTCGACCGGGTCAAGGCGGGCCTGACCGACTTCGCCGCCGACGCCCGCGACAACGGCCGCGAGCTGCTCAGCGCCGAGAAGCGCCTCGCGCACCTCGAGCTATTGTCGAATACGATGCTCGACACGCTGGCGAATTCCGGTGCCGAAATCGACGACACGCCGTTCATCCTCAGGGCGCAGGAGACGGCGCGCAGCATCATGATCGCCGTCGAACGCGCAATCGACGCTGGCG
>JALYPM010000169.1 GCA_030856365.1 Pseudomonadota bacterium | reverse complement strand
AAATAGGCGCCAAAAGTCTAGGCGATTGCCGCTTTCAATTCCTCGATCAAGTCGGTCCGCTCCCACGGGAACAGGTCGCCCTCGGGTTGGCGGCCGAAATGGCCGTAGGCCGCGGTCTTCTCGTAGATCGGCTTGTTGAGCTTGAGGTGCGTGCGGATCGCCCGTGGAGTGAGCCCGCCCAGACCCTGGATTTGACTGATCGCCACCTCGAGCCGCTCGTCGCCGACGGTGCCGGTGCCGTGCGTGTCGACGTAGATCGACAAGGGCGCGCTGACGCCGATGGCATAGGCCAGCTGGATCGTGCAGCGCGTCGCTAGGCCGGCGGCAACGATGTTCTTGGCCAGATAGCGCGCCATGTAAGCCGCCGAGCGGTCGACTTTGGTCGGGTCCTTGCCGGAAAAGGCGCCGCCGCCGTGCGGTGCGGCGCCGCCATAGGTGTCGACGATGATCTTGCGTCCGGTCAGGCCGGCGTCGCCGTCCGGCCCGCCGATCTCGAAGCTGCCGGTCGGGTTGATGTGGTAGACGGTTTCGTCGCCGAGCAGTTCGGCCGGGAGGATGTCGGCGACGACCTTCTTCACATAAGCGTGGAGCTCCGCCTGCCCGTCGCCCTGGTCGTAGCCCTTGGCGTGCTGCGTCGAGACGACGATCGCGGTCGCGGCGACCGGCTTGCTCTCCTGGTAACGCAGCGTCACCTGGCTCTTGGCGTCGGGCTCCAGGAACGGCGCCGCGCCGGAATGGCGGTCGGCCGCCATGCGCTCGAGAATCTTGTGGCTGTAGTAGAGGGTGGCCGGCAAGAAATCCGGCGTCTCGTCGGTGGCATAGCCGAACATGATGCCCTGGTCGCCGGCGCCTTCATCCTTGTTACCGGCAGCATCCACGCCCTGGGCGATGTGCGCCGACTGCGGGTGGAGGTTGTTCGAAAAGTCGAGCGTTTCCCAATGGAAGCCGTCCTGCTCATAGCCGATCTTGCGGACCGTTTCGCGGACTGTGCGCTCGATTTCTTCCGGAACGCCGGGCGCCCAATTCCCGGCTTCGTCCATGATGCCCTTGCCACGGATTTCTCCGGCCAGAACCACCTTCTGCGTGGTCGTCAGCGTTTCGCAGGCGACGCGCGCTTCGGAATCCTTGGACAGGAACAGGTCGACGATGGCGTCGCTGATCTGGTCGGACACCTTGTCGGGATGGCCTTCGGAAACGGATTCGGAGGTGAAGAGATAGTTGTCGCGCATGGGGCTGGGCTGGTCCTTGATTGCGGCCGCCGCGTTTCGCGGAATCGGCCATATAAAGAAAACCTTATATGTCGCGCCGATAGCGGCGTCCGGCGCCAAGGGCAATGGCGGCGATGATCAGCGCGAAGCCCAGCAGCAGCGGGATGAGATTGCCCAACTTGGCGAACAGAGTTGGCTCAGCGGCGGCGGGAAGGCCCGAGTCGATCACGCCGGCGGTGCGCCACGGCAGCGCCTTCACCAGCCGGCCGCGGGCGTCGATGATCGCGCTGATCCCGGTCGGAGTTGACCGGATGACGGGCAGGCCTTCCTCGGCCGCACGGAGGCGAGCCATGGCGAGATGCTGCGGCGGGCCCCAGCGGCCGAACCAGGCGTCGTTGGACGGATTGAAGATGAAGTCCGGCCGGTTGCGCGGATCGACCACCTGGCCGGAGAAGATGATCTCGTAGCAGAGCTGGAAGCCGACTTTGCCGAACCCCGGCGTGGCGAGAGTACGGGGGCCGGGACCAGGGTTGAAGTCGACGTCGCCCGGCGCCAGCCGCGACAGACCGATCGCCGAAAGCAATGGACGCATCGGCAGATATTCGCCGTAAGGCACGAGATGCGCCTTGTCGTAGCGGCCGATGAGCTTGCCGCTACTGTCGATCATGAACACGCTGTTCGCAGCGGCCGTCACCTTGCGGCCGTCGCTGGACGCGAGGGAAATGCCGCCGGTGAGAAGCAGATCGCCGCCGCGCAGCAGGGATGCGGCGCGGGTGCGCTCAAACTCGGCGAACGCCTGGTGCTCGGCCGTCCTTGCATCTTCGAGCGGCTCAGTCACCGCGGCTTCGGGCCACAGCAGGAGCCGTGGGCTATCCTGTGCGGATCGGGCCGATAGCTGCGCCAGGCGCCTTGCCGCGACCTCGCCGAAACCGGGCCGCCACTTGTCCTCCTGCCCGATGTTCGGCTGGACCACCCGAACGTTTTGAAAAACCTGATTGTCGAGCAGGTAGCGGCGCTGCTCCTCGGCGGACATGACGGGGGGCGGCGGCTCATTCCCGGCTCGCGGAGTTGGCGGAGGTGCGGGCGGCGGCGGGATCGTCGCGCCAGAAGCGTCGAAAATCTTGAGGCAGCAATGGTCGGGGACCGGGGGAAGCGGCCAGGCAAGGAGGAGCGCGGCGGAACCGGCGATCGCAAGCGGTGCTCTCCAATTGCCACGCAGCGCGAGCCACAGCGCGCCGCCGAACAGTACGACGAGCATCGAGAGGCTGTAGGTCCCAATCAGCGCCGAGGAGGCACGCCACGGCGTGTCGATCAGGGCCACGCCGACGGGATTCCACGCGAAACCGGTGAACATGGTGGCGCGCAGCCACTCGGTCACGCCCCATCCGCCGGCCAGCGCCAGCACCAGCGCGACCGGCCGCGCCTTGCCGAAACGCCAGGCCAGCCCCGCCGCCAGCATCGGATAGACGGCAAGGTAGAGCGACAGCAGCACCACCGCGATCCAGCCGAGCCACGCCGGCATTGCCGCCTGATAGGTGAAGGCGGTGGCGATCCAGTTGAGGCCGACAACGAACTGGCCGACGCCGAACAGCCAACCGAGGAGCAGAGCGCGCTTAAGCGAGGGCGCGCGGCCGACAAGCGCGCACAATATCGCGAAGGCCAGGAACATCAGCGGCCACAGCCCGGCCGGCTCGAACGCAAAGGCGGAGGCGAGGCCGGCCAACAGCGCAATTGCCCAGCCAAAGCGGTCGAAAGTCGACCAAGTTGACACTGCCACGCCCCCGCGCGCGGGGGCGGCTCCGCGAGGGCCATCCTCGGGATGCTGCGAGCCAATAGAGTGCGGAGCAGAACGCATGGCGCGGGTCTATGCCGTGCGGGAGACGTGTAGGACAGAGGTTTCGAGGGCTCGCAATCTTTTAGAGGCTAAAATGTTCTGCTTTGGGCACAAAGCGGACGATAATCGAGATGAGCATTCGAACCGATGAGGATGCCGTTTGTCGAACGGCGGTTGATTGTACGCGTCGGCTGTCAATAGCTCGCGATCGAGGTTGCAGCCGCGGCCGCAGCCAGGGACAATGGGAGGTGTGTGATGATGCTTTTGACCATGGCGGCCTTGATCGCTCAATCGCCATATT
>JALYPM010000138.1 GCA_030856365.1 Pseudomonadota bacterium | reverse complement strand
CGGATCCACCGGAGCCTCTCCACCAGCCCAAAAACGAGCGCGCGGGCCGCCGCGGCGGCCTTGGAGAGGCTCCGCGGCTTTCTCAGGCCGTACCTCACCCGCATCATCAACCCGATGTTGAACGCGGCGGCGTGGATCAGCACCCGCTTGGCGACGTTGTCGCGGCCGCGCAGGTGCAGCCGTCTCATCGCGCCGGTCTCGTAGCAGTGGGCGAACGTGCGTTCCAGCTTCTCGCCGCGTGACCGCAGGAGCCGCCGGCCACGCTCGCCCTTGACGCGTCTTCGGTTGGCGTAGACCGCGTCGCGCGCCTCGTGCTGCCCGTCCCACTGCTGCCGCCCGCGGGCCGGCTCGCTGGCGTAGCTGCGGATGTCCATCTCGTCCAGGTCGAGCAGCGTCTGCTTGCTGTGGTAGCCCTTGTCCAGCACCGCCTCGCTCATGAAGTCGCCG
Source organism: Pseudomonadota bacterium (assembly GCA_030856365.1). Classification (GTDB taxonomy): domain Bacteria; phylum Pseudomonadota; class Alphaproteobacteria; order Sphingomonadales; family Sphingomonadaceae; genus Sphingomicrobium. The sequence continues at coordinate 2,123 of JALYPM010000138.1, read as the reverse complement.
CTGATCTTGTCGGATACCCGCTCGTCGTCCGCCACCGACCGCAGGTTCTCGGTGCTCGCCACGACCGTGTCGGTCAGCGTGGCGGTGTCGCCGGCGGCCGCATCGCACACGTTCACCGCCAGGATCGCGCCGTGGCCGTTCTCGCCCATGTCCACCGCGTGCTCGGCTTTGTGGGCCAGGTGCGTGGTGCCGTCCTTCATCTTGGTGATCTTGGCGTCCGGGTCGTCGGGGCTTTGCCAGTCATCGTTGCTCGCCTTGTTCTTGCGCTTCTTGTCGAGCCGGGCCAGATCCTCGCGTGTCGGCGTCTCGATGCCGCTCTCCTTGGCCAGCCGCGTGAGGAACTCCTGATACCCCTCGCCGGTGTCGCGGCGGATGATCGACCGCATGGCCGCGTTGGCCTCCAGCGTGGTGGAGTCGACGCCGACCGTCTTGCCGTCGACCAGCCCGTGGTTCGCCAGAACTTTCAGCAGGAACTGGAAGACCTCCGCGTGCGTCTCCAGCTCGACCAGCCGCCGCGTGCGGCTGATCGTCGAGTGGTCGGGAGCGGGGGCGTCGAGGGCGACGCCGAGGAACGCCTTGAGCGAGAGGCTGTCGTTGCACCGCCAGTCGATGCCGCGTTCGGAGTCGATGCCCTCGAAGTAGCCGACCAGCAGGCAGCGGAAGTAGACGCCCGGCGCCAGCCCCGGTCGCCCGCCGCGGGTGCCATCGTCGTAGAACTTGGCGCACAGGTCTTCGGCGAAGACGTCGAAGTGGTGGGCGTCGAGGACCTGGTTGACCGCCGCGTAGAACGGGTGGGGCCGGGCGTTCAGGTCGGCGGTGCTGACGAACAGGGGCTGCTGGACGGGCTTGCGCTTGCCAAGGGCCATGGGCGAGTGTCCTCCGTGACGACGGAGGACATCTCAGCGCGACGGCCCCCTGCCGTCAAGAGAAATCCGGGTTTCGCCACGGGCTGCTAAGCCGCAAGCGGCATCTGACGATCAGTTCAATTGTTCGGCTCAGGCGACCTGCTCGCGGCGCCCCTCACCGCCGACTTCCGATACGGCGGCAGTGATAGCGACCGCCGCAGACCCCGCAGCACGGTCGTTCAGGCAAACCCGACGCAGAACGTCTGGGTTGAAGAACAACTGGTTACGCCCGGTCTTGAGCAGCTCGCGTTGGCGCAGCTGCGTCAGCGCCAGGCTGATCGTCTCGCGCGCCGCGCCGACGGCTTGTGCGAGCTGCTGGTGCGTGATCCGCAGCACGACGTCGCCGTCCTCGCCGCGCGTGGCGGCAGCCGAATGGCTGAAGCGCAGGAGGGTCTTGACCAAACGGTCGTTGCAGTCGTCGAACACGAGTCGGCCCGCGTCTTCATGGGCCGCCTGGAGCTTGCGGGCAAGCTGCCCGATCACCTCGGCGGCAACCTCCGGCGTGCTCGCCAGCGCGGCGTGCCAGCGCTCGGCGGGAACCTCGGACACGACGGCGTCCGTTACCGCGGTGGCGCGTGTACCGTAGGTGCGCGTATGAGCGAGCGCCGCGGCGCCGAACCAGTCTTCGGGGCCAAGGATTTCAACGAGGCGGACCGACTGCCCGTCCGGGCCGAGCTGGTGGATCCGCACCTGCCCCGAGTGGACGAAATACACGAATTCCGCCGGGTCGCCCGGCTCGTGCACGACACGTCCGGCCGCAAGCTCAATCTGGCGGCCCTCCTGGGCGGCCGACGAAAAAAGCCGCTCGAAACGACCGGACTCAGCGGCTCCGCTCTTTGCTACATCTAACGCCATCAGTTCCGACTCCTACGGTTAATGTTCCAGAGGGGGTGGAAGACAGAACCGTTACGCAAACATGGATGAATGTGTTCGACGCCTCACGCTGTGGAGGCGCAGGAATCCGACAGGTGAGTTAGATAACCCGTCGCACGAGAAAGAGTTAAAAAATTAGTGCGGAGCCGCCCTTTTTCCGAGAGAAGCTTCCGATAATGCAGTCGTTTGCGAGGACGGTTGGGGGGCGAGTAAGCCGCGTCAGGACTTTACTTGCATCGCAAGGATCCTGGCGATCGCCTCGCAGATCTCAGTGCGGTGGATGCCGCTCAGGGCGAGCGCAAGCTGAGTTTCCATCAGCCCATACGGGATGCCCGTGTCGTATCT
>JALYPM010000137.1 GCA_030856365.1 Pseudomonadota bacterium | reverse complement strand
CCGGGTCAAGGTCAACAGAAGCTACACCGTCGAAGAAGCGGCCGAAGCTGTTGGCGCAACGCCCCAGACGGTCCGGATTTGGATCAAGAGCGGGTTGCTGGCCCTGGAAGGACAGCGCCCGGTTCTGATCCTGGGCTGGGCTCTGAAAGACTTCCTCGCGCGCGCCGGTCAACATCAGGAGAGCGAACATCGCCTTATCTCGCCGCGCGACCTCATCGTGTTCGGGCATTGCGCGAAAGGCATGAGCGCATTGTTCCATTGACGGATAGGGGATCGGCCGCTGGAAATGCGCCGCCCGCGCCTACATGCCCGTGGCGAGGGAGAGGCAGGGGGAGTTGTTGTTGGGGATGACCGCGCCAAGGTGAGGCCCTGTGGCGATACCGTCGTCCATCCGCGGGAGAATGTTCCCGGGGATCATTTGGGGCGAAGGGGCGCGCAAGGCCTACGGCTTGCGGCCGTGTGCTCATGGAGGCTGCGGTCTGCCGCTACCCCGCGCAAAGCGGATTGGGGGCGTCCTCGTGTAGCGCGACAATCTGGGTGATTTGAGCGCGGCGATCAGGATGAGAGTCGAGACGTGGGCGAGCATCGCGGCGTTGGTCGCCGCGAGCAAGGGTTTTCGCATCCTGATTGTCGCGGAGCGTCAGTCGGCGATGTCCTTGATTGTCGCGCGGCTGGGCGGTCGGCCTGGTCCCTTGCGTCGTTCGACGGCGGTGCGGCGGCGGTAGCTCTCGACGTTGAGCTCGAGGATGGTCGCGTGATGGACGAGGCGGTCGACGGCGGCGAGCGTCATGGCGGGGTCGGGGAAGATCCTGTTCCATTCGCCGAAGGGCTGGTTTGCGGTGATCAGGACGGAGCGGCGCTCGTAGCGGGCGCTGATCAGCTCGAAGAGCACGCTGGTCTCGGCCTGGTCCTTGGTGACGTAAGCCAAGTCGTCGAGGATCAGCAGATGATACTTGTCGAGCTTGGCGATGGCGGATTCAAGTGCGAGTTCGCGTCGGGCGACCTGGAGGCGCTGGACGAGATCGGTGGTGCGGGCGAAGAACACCCGCCAACCGTTCTCGATCAGGCCCATACCGATGGCGGCGGCCAAGTGGGATTTGCCGCCGCCGGGCGGGCCGAAGACAAGCAGGTTGTCGCCCTTCTCCAGCCAGGTGTCGCCGGCGACCAGCGCCATGATCTGGGCTTTGGACACCATGGGCACGGCGTCGAAGTCGAAGGCGTCGAGGGTCTTGCCGGGCGGCAGGCGGGCCTCGGTGAGGTGGCGCTCGATGCGGCGGCGGGCGCGCTCGGCGATCTCGTGTTCAGCCAGGGCGGCGAGGAAGCGGGCGGCGGGCCAGCCCTCTTTGTCGGCGCGTTCGGCGAAGGCGGTCCAGATATGTTTGATCGCGGGCAGGCGCAGATCGCCCAGCAGCAACCCGACGCGGGCGGCGTCGATCGGATCGGTGGCGCTCATGCCGACGCTCCTTCAATAGGGGCTGTGACGGTCAGAACATCGTAGGCGCTGAGCGGGGCCATCGTGACCGTGACCTGCGGCAGCGCCTCGGGGTCGGGCTGGAAGCGGGCGCGCAACTCGACGAGGTCCGGGAGGCTGCCGGCGTCGAGGCTGGCGTCGATCAGGGCGGCGAGGTCGGCCTCGCAGCCGCGCTCGTGGGCGATCGCCAGGGCGCCGACGACGAGCTTGCAGGCGGCCCGCTCTGGCAGGGCCGCCATGGCGCGATCGTAGAGCCGGCGATAGGCGTCGCGCGGGAAGAGCTGGTCGCGGTAGACCAGACCGGGCAGCGCCATGGGCTTGGCCCTCAGTGCATGGATGACGTGGCGGTAGTCGACAACATGGGCGCAGCGGTTGTCACCGTATCCACGACCTCGCGGCAGGGTCATCAGGTGCGTGCCGCCGAGGAAGACCTCGAGCCGATTATCGTGGAGGCGCACCCGAAGCCGGTGACCGATGAGGCGCGAGGGCACGGTGTAGAAGACGCGGCGAAGCATGAAGCCGCCCGACGAGGTGACGGTCACCAGCGCGTCCTCTCCGTCCTCGGCGCGCCGGCTCGGCAGCGGCCGCAGCACCGCGCGCTCGGCGTCGATGCGCCTGCGGTTGCGGGCGTTGCGCCGGCCAACGAGTTCGTCGACGAAGCGACGGTAATCGGCGACGGTGTCGAAGTCTCGCGAGCCCCTGAGCAGCAGCGCGTCCTCGACGGCGCGCTTGAGATGGCCGTGCGGCGCCTCGATCGCGCCGTTCTCATGGGCGAGGCCGCGGTTGTTGCGGCTGGCGGCCATGCCGTAGTGCGCGCACAGCGCGGCGTAGCGAGTGGTCCAGTCCTCCTCCACCTCCGGCGCCAGGTTGCGAAACGCCGCCGACAGGCTGTCGGTGCGGTGCTCGCGCGGGGCGCCGCCGAGGGTCCAGAGCGCATCCTGCAGACCTGCGGCCAACGCCACGAAGCTCTCGCCCTGCAGCACGACATGGGCATGCTCGAAGCCGCTGAAGACCAGCCGGAAATGGTAGAGCCGATGCGGCAGCGGCTGCCTCGCAACCGTGACGCCGGCGCCAGCCATGTCGGTGAAGTCCGACAGACCCATCCTGCCCGGCTCGTGGGTCTGGCGGAACATCACCTCCCGCTCCGGGCCATGCAGCGCGCGCCACTGGCGGATGCGCCGCTCCAGCGTCCGCCGAATCCCGGCGCCGAGCTCGGGATGTCGGCGCAGCATTTCCTCGAGCACGGCGACCGGCCTCAGGCCCGGGCTCGCCTTCATCATGGGCACGACCTCGGCGTCGAACACCTCCGCCAGAGGATCGGGGCGTCGCCGCTCCCGCGGTGCGCGCTTCTCCGACGGCGGCCGCGGATCCTGCGCCATGCGGTAGCCGGTGGCGGCGCTGAACCCCGCGCGGGCGGCGGCCACGGGGATCGGATCGGTCGATCGATGCTTCATGAAGAGCCTCATCTGGTGATCGGTCACATGGCGGCCGGGCACGGGCGCTCCTCCGAAACAGAGAAAGCACCCGCATACCCCGACCGGCCGCGATCACCCGCCACGCCCGACCAAGAGGGTCAGGCGCGCCGACGCCGGTGTCGGACCTCCGGTCGGGCTACGCCCGCCCTGCGATCCGACACCGGCGCTTCGCTCTCATCCTTATTGTCGCGCCCGCCGCATCCTGATCGGCGCGCTTCATCGGCGGCCTCGATGAGCGCCCGCACCCTCAACCCCTTGTGGCTCGACAGGTTGTCCATGACGACGATGTCGCCGGGCCTGAGCTCGGGGACGAGAACCCGTTCGA
>JALYPM010000120.1 GCA_030856365.1 Pseudomonadota bacterium | reverse complement strand
ACCCGAGCCGCGCCACCTTGGCGGCGGGATTGGGGAAAGGGAAGGGGGCCTCGTCTCGCTCGGGACGAACGGGGAGGAGGCGAGCGCGTCGAAGTGGTGAAGGACGGAAGAAGAAGGCGGGTCCCGGATCAGGTCCGGGATGACGCGCTTTAGAGGTTGGTCACTTCACCCTTTCCACCTGCTCGAACTCCAGCTCGACCGGCGTCGCGCGGCCGAAGATGCTCACGCTGACCTTGACCCGGCTGCGGTCGAAGTCGAGTTCTTCGACCAAGCCGTTGAAGCTGGCGAAGGGGCCGTCGAGGACCTTGACCGAATCGCCGATCTCATAGTCGACGCTGATCTTCTGCTTAGGCGCGGCGGTGGCGGCTTCTTCCTTGGTCGAGAGAATGCGCGCGGCTTCGGCTTCGCTGATCGCCTGCGGCTTGCCGTTGGGGCCGAGGAAGCCGGTGACCTTGGGCGTGTTCTTGACCAGGTGATAGACGTCGTCGTTCATCAGCAGCTTGGCGAGGACGTAGCCGGGGAAGAATTTGCGGTCGCTGGTGACCTTCTTGCCGCGGCGGATCTCGGTGATCTTCTCGGTCGGGACCTCGACTGCCTCGACCGCCTGCTCGAGACCGAGGCGGGCGGCATCGGAGAGGATCGATTCCCTCACCTTGTTCTCGAAACCGGAATAAGCGTGGATGATGTACCAGCGGGACATGGGTGGTGAATGCCTTTGGTTAGCCGAGCAGGCCGAGCAGGGACTGGACGATCGCGCTGAACGCGGAGTCGACCCCCAAGAAGAAGATGGCGAGCAGCGAGGTCATGATCAGCACCATGATCGCGGTAGTGATGGTTTCCTTGCGGGTCGGCCAATGGACCTTGGAGATGCCCTCGGTTTTGACTTGCCGGACGAATTCGCCGGGGGATGTTTTCGCCACTTTGGTCTTTACCTCTTCTGACGGACCGTCACGGGAGTAAATCCCGTGACGTCGATCCTCGCTTCGCGAGGTCGGCCGGCCTTCGGCGTCTCTCGCGCAGCTTGCGATCGTTTCACGATCAGCCGCGCTGCGCTCGGCGCCTGCGGCTGATAGAAAAAGGCTCCGCGAGGCCACATGGCCGGCGGAGCTTGCCGTCACTTAGCGCCGCCGCCCCGACTCTTCAAGCGCGCCCTTGCGCGCGGTCCGGCGCGGGTCTAACTCGCGCCACGGCCCTTCGACGGGCTGAGGACAGGCACAGGAGTGTAGCTCAGTTGGTAGAGCATCGGTCTCCAAAACCGAGGGCCGTGGGTTCGAGTCCCTCCACTCCTGCCATTCCCGACTGAGCGAGCCGACGCCGCGGCACCAAATCGTTGCATCGGCGTTACGGCATCCATGGATCGCTTTTTCACTCGCGTCGCGGCGCGGATCTCGATGGCAGCGGGTCAGCCGTTGACGTTCGCGAGCGCGCTGCTGATCATCATCCTGTGGGGGGTGACCGGCCCGGTGTTCGGGTTTTCCGACACCTGGCAGCTGATCATCAACACCGGAACCACCATCGTCACCTTCCTGATGGTGTTCCTGATCCAGAACAGCCAGAACCGCGACGCGGCGGCGATGCAGGCCAAGCTCGACGAGCTGCTGCGCGCCGGGGGCAAGGCGCGCGAGCAGTTCATCGGCATCGAACATCTCACCGACCGGCAGATCGAGGAGATCCGCGCGGCGCTGGAGCGCGAGGCCGGCAGGCAGCCCGATGGCGACAAGCAGAAGACCGCCGACGTCACGGTCGACCGGTTGCTCGGCCGCTACTGACGCTGGCTCAGGCAGCGATGTCGTAGGGAACGATGTCGCCCGACAGGTAGAGGTTGCGCGCCTTGGTCCGCGACAATTTGCCCGAGCTGGTGCGCGGCAGTGATCGGGGCGGGACCAGCTCGACAACCGGGGTGATACCGGTGATCGCGCGCACCCGCTCGCGGATGTCGTCGCGCAGGCGGCCGCGCTCTTCGGGATCCGAGACGCGGCAATGGACCAGCACCGCAGGCGTTTCCTCGCCGGACGTGCCGATGATCGCGAAGGCGGCGATATCGCCGGACTTGAAGCCGGGCAGCTGCTCCACCGCCCATTCGATATCCTGCGGCCAGTGGTTGCGGCCGTTGATGATGATCATGTCCTTGGCGCGGCCGACGATGAAGATGTAGCCGCCCGAGAGATAGCCCATGTCGCCGGTGTCGAGCCATCCGTCGGCCGACAGGCAAGCCTCGGTCGCCTCCGGGTCGCGGAAATAGCCGACCATGACGGAGGTGCCGCGAACGAACACCCGCCCAATCGAGTGGTCGGGCAGGGCGGTTCCGTCCGCGCCGCGAATGGCGATCTCCATGCCGGTGACGGCCTTGCCGCAGTTGACGACCGCGCGGAACCGCCGCGGCCGGTCGTCTTTGGCTGCCTCGCCTCCCGATAACTCGCTTTCCGCAACCAGCTCGAGGCGGATGCCCTCGCCAGGCGGCATCAGCGAGACGGCCAGCGTGGCCTCGGCAAGACCGTAGCTGGGGCAGAAAGCGGAGGCCTGGAAGCCCGCTTCGGCGAAGCAGTCGACGAATGCCTGCATCACGTCGGGCCGGATCATGTCGGCGCCGTTGCCGGCGATGCGCCAGCGGGAGAGGTCGAAGCGATCCTGGGCGCGGGTCTGGGAGGACATGCGGCGCGCGCAAATGTCGTAGCCGAAGGTCGGCGAATAGCTGAGCGTGGTGCCCGGATTACGGGTGATGAGGTCGAGCCAGGCGAGGGGCCGGCGCGCGAAATCCTCGGTCTTGAGGAAATCGACCGAAAGCTGGCTCGCCATCGGCGACAGCATGCAGCCGACCAGGCCCATGTCATGATACCAGGGCAACCATGAGATGCAGCGGTCGCTGTCGACAACCTGGAGGCCGACCGCGTGGGCGCGCAAATTGTCGAGCAGCGCCCGATGAGTGACGGCTACGCCATGCGGGAAGCGCGTCGATCCGCTTGAATATTGGAGATAGGCGATGGTGTCGCTGTCGGCGGTCGGCAGATCCGCCGCCGCCGGGGCGACTTCGCCAAGCGTTTCCCAGCTGCGCCCCTCAACCGCCGACTGCGCGGCCGCCTCGCCGGCATAGGCTTCAAGCTCGGCGGGGAAGAGAAACAGCTTGGGGTCGCAGCTTTTCAGCTGGATTTTCAGCTGGTCGACATAGCTTTCGCGCCCGCCGAAGCTGGTCGGCAGCGGTAGCGGAACGGGAAGCGCGCCGGCATAGATGGCGCCAAAGAAAGCGGCCGCGAACTCCGGGCCGGTCTCGGCGATCAGCGCGAGCCGCTCGCCAGGCTTCAGCCCGAGGGTGATGAACCGCCGGGCATTGGCGAGCGCGTCCTCGCGCAGTTCCGCATAGGGATAGGCCTGGGCCAACGTTCCGCGCGCATCGTGGAAGTTCATTCCGCAGCCGCTGGTGGCGGCATAGTCCAGCGCCTCGCCCAGCGTCGCGAAGTCCGACAGGCGGCGCGGCTGGGCCGAACGCGTCGGCGTCGCGCCAGCCGGAGCTAGCCTGCCTTCGATCGTGGTGTTGCGGTCGAGCACGCGGTCCAATCCGTGAAAGTCTGTTCGATGCGCTGTAAGAGCGGCCTTGCAGCCGCCGAAATCGGGCGCAGCTTGTGATCGTCGGTGAGTGTGGCACAAACATGGCCGATGGCTGCCGCAAACCGACGCAAGCCCCGCCCGCCGCTCGACAGCGAGACGCTGGGCAATGTCGCGCTCCGTTATGTCGAGCGCTTCGCAACCACGCGCGCGAAGCTCGGCACATATCTCGCCCGAAAGATCCGGGAACGCGGCTGGGCGGAGCAGGCGGCGGCGGACATCGGTGGGATCGTCGAGCGGTTCAGCGCCGCCGGCTATGTCAACGACGAGGCCTACGCGGTCGCCAAGTCCCGATCGCTGAGCAGTAGGGGCTATGGCGCCGCCAGACTTCGCCAGAGCCTCCGCGCCGCCGGAGTGGGGGAAGGCGATGCCGCGCCCGCCGTCGAACAGGCGGAGCAGGAGGCCGCCGACTCGGCGATCCGTTTCGCCAGGCGGCGGAGGATCGGACCTTTCGCCGCGGATCAGCCGGACATCAAGCAACGGCAGAAGTCGCTGGCGGCGATGATCCGGGCCGGGCACGGGTTCGCCCTGGCGCGGGCGATTGTCGCGATGGCGCCTGGCGAGGAGGCGGCGCTCGATGCGCTGCTCGACGACGGCTCGCTAACCTGTGTTGAGTCGGTTTAACGACACAGTCAGCCGTGATAGGGGGCGCGTCGTGAACCGTGCCGGCAGCCAATCCAGCATTCCCCCTCCGACGGGGCCCACGACCGAGCCGTCGGAGGAAACCGACCTCGCGCCAGTGACCGGCCGCGTGAAATGGTTCGACGCCAGCCGCGGGTTCGGCTTCCTCGTCAGCGACAGCGTTGAAGGCGACATTCTGGTGCACTTCAGCGTGCTTCGCGATCATGGCCGGCGAAGCCTTCCCGAGGGCGCAGTCATTGAATGTATCCCGATGCGCGTCGAGCGCGGGCTGCAGGCAAAGAAAATACTATCGATCGACCTTAGCTCGGCTACACCAGGGCAGTCGCAGCGGCCGGTTGCGGCCGCCGGCGATCGATCTGATCGCAGGGCGCTTGCAGGGTCGGCCGGCGAGTTCGAGGCGTTGGAGGTCAAGTGGTTCAATCGCGTCAAAGGCTATGGCTTTCTCGTTCGCGGACCGGAGGGTCAGCAGGAGGACGTATTCGTGCACATGGAAACGATGCGCGACTGCGGGCTCGGGGACCTCGAGCCGGGCCAGATGGTGGAGGCGCGGATTGCGCCGAGTTCCAAGGGACTCACCGCCGTCGAAGTGCGCCGGCCCGACTGATTTTCGGCGCTGTGGCGCTGGCCCTTGGCGCCGCGACATCCGCCTGCGGCCAGACGTCGGGGAGCACTGAAGTGGGTGCCGAACGTTCCCCCGCCGGGCTCGAGAAGGTGCCGCTGTCGGTTCGCTCCGGTGAGCGGACACATCGGTTCACCGTCGAGGTCGCGCGCGCTCCTCAGGAGCAGGCCAATGGCCTGATGCACCGGCAGTCGCTTGCGCCCGACCGCGGGATGATCTTCCCCTACGATCCGCCGCAGCCGGCGTCCTTCTGGATGAAGAACACGCTGATCCCGCTCGACATCATCTTTGTCCGCGAGGATGGCACGATCGCCAACATCGCCGAGAATACCGTGCCGCTGTCGCTGGAGATGGTGCTCGCGATCGAGCCGGTTTCGCTGGTGCTGGAAATCCCCGGCGGCCGCTCGGCCGAGCTCGGCATCAAGGCCGGCGACAAAGTCGAATGGTGAGTTCCGGCGAGCACGATGCTCACTTGTCCCCCGCACCGGCTGTGCGCGTTGCTTGCGCTGAGGGCTGTGACGAGGCAGAGGCGCGGCGATGGGATTTTGGTCCAAAACCTTTACTTGGTGGAACGGCGCGACATGGGGAACCTCCCTGTGGACCAGCCTGCACGGCGAGGAAGTCGGCCGCGACGAGGATGGCAACGTCTATTACCGGCAAAAGAAGAACCCGGCGCGTCGCTGGGTGATCTATTCCGGAAGCAACGACGGCAGCCGTGTGCCACCCGGATGGCAGGCGTGGCTGAAGGGAACGATCGAGGATCTGCCCGAGCAGGCACTGCCGCAACGCCGCCGTTTCCAGACCGCGCCGGTGCCGAACCAGACGGGCACGATGGCCGCCTTCCGCCCCGACGGTTCGCTCGGCAGCAAGGGCGTTCGCCCCGCATCGACCGGCGACTACCAGCCGTGGACACCCGACTGAGCATGCGCGGCGGGGCCGGAGCCGCACTTGCGCTTGCGCTGCTCGGCGGCGGATGCGGACGCGAGGAGACGCAAGCGCCACCCGCGGGCAACCGGACCGTCACGGTCGACACCGCGCGCAGCGCGTCCGATCAAGCGGGAGTAACCCCGATGGCCGAGCGGGTCGCCGTGATCGGCCTTCTCAACAAGCGCAATGGAATCGTCCGCGACCTAGTGATGAGGCCGGGTCAGGCGATGCGGGTGAGGGATGCCGTCGTCCGGCTACGCGCCTGTGAAACCGCCGCTCCCTGGGAGCAGCAACAGCTGACCGGCGCCTTCCTGCAACTCGAGGTCCAGCGCACCGACGGCCAGTGGGCGCGCGCCTTTTCCGGCTGGGTGTACAAGGAATCGCCCTCGCTCAACGTCGTCGAGCACCCGGTCTATGATGTCTGGCCCAAGAGCTGCGCGATGACATATCCGGCCGGCACCGCGGCTCCGGGCACTTCGGACGCGCCCGCAGCCTCAAGCAACCGCTCCAGCGCGCGGAATTCGGGCGGGGTTGCTCCGGCACGCCGGCGTTCGGCACCGGCTGCCGAAACCGCCGCCACTGCTCCCTCACCGAGCGCTGCCGACAGCAATTCCGAATAGGTCCTCCGCGGGACGCTGATTGCCCCCAGCGAGGCGAGATGGTCGGTCATGAACTGGCAGTCGAGCAGGGTGAAGCCGCCGACCTTCAGCCGCGCCACCAGCCAGGCCAGCGCCACCTTTGAAGCGTCGCTCGAGCGACTGAACATGCTTTCGCCGAAGAATGCGCGACCCAGCTTCACGCCGTACAGGCCGCCGGCCAGTTTGCCATCGGCCCATGCCTCGATGGAGTGGGCGTGGCCGCTGGAGTGAAGGGCAAGGATCGCCGCTTCGATGTCGCCGTTGATCCAGGTTTCCTCGCGCTCTGCGCAGGCCGCAAGGACAGCCGGGAAATCCCGGTCGAGAGTGACCGCGAAACGCCCCGAGCGCAAAGTTCGGCGAAGCGATCTGGAAAGATGAAAGCCATCGAGCGGAATGACCGCGCGGCTGCGCGGCTCGACCCAGAACAGGTCGCCCGCCTCACGGCTGTCCGCCATGGGGAAGATGCCGCTGGCGTAACCTTGGAGCAGCAGGCGGGGATCGAGACCGGTCATCTGCTCTTTAATTTCCCATCCCGTGAGAACGTACCGGGTGCCGCTTGCGCTCGCGATGGATGAATTAGAGGATTTCGCGGACCCGCTCTTGCGGCCGGCAGAGGCGCACGCCCTTGTCCGTCTCCACCAGCGGGCGATTGATCAGGATCGGATGCGCGACCATCGCGTCGAGAATCCTGTCTTCGTCAACGTCGGATGCAGTGAGCCCGAGCTCTTCCGCGAGCGGCTCCTTGGCGCGCAGACCTTCGCGCGGCGAGAGGCCAGCGCGCGCATAGAGCCGCTTCAGCTCCTCGCGGTCGGGCGGCGTCGCCAGATATTCATTGACGGTCACGTCGGCACCGCTGCCGCGCAATATTTCGAGAGTCTTGCGCGATGTGCCGCACAGCGGATTGTGGTGAATCAGGGCTTTCATATCGTTACGGAAGTAAGCGAAACGAGATGCTTACGGCAAGCACAGGGAACAAGACGCTCCGCTGTGGGTGCGTCGATTGTCGCGAAACCGGAACGATACCATGGCTTCGTCGTTTCTCGCCTTGTGACCAGACGCGCCGTTACCCGGGAAAACAGGGGCTCGGAGCGTGGTCCGAAGATCAACAATCGGGAGTAAGTCGATGCAGAAATCATTCCTCGCAGTGGCCCTGGCCGGGTCGGTCGCCCTTAGCGCTTGCGCCACCAACCGTCCGATGGCCGGTGATGTTGCCGAAGGCGCCGCCTATGGCGCAGCCGCCGGTGTCGCAGCCGGTGCACTTGTCCCGGGTGTCAGCCTGATCGAAGGCGCCGCTGTCGGCGCAGCCATCGGCGGACTTGCCGGCGGCGTGTGGTCGGATCGCAACAACGACGGCTATGTCGACGGTTATGTCCAGAACGGCCAATATTATCAGGGCTCTCCTCAGGGCTATGATCCGACCCTTCGCCGGGTTGCCGGTGGCGCACTTGGCGGTGCCGCTCTCGGCGCTGCTGCCGGCGCCGTCATTCCGGGTCTCGGCGTCCTTGAAGGCGCGGTGATCGGTGCGGCTGTCGGCGGTGTTGCCGGCGCCATCTACGCCGACCGCGACAACGACGGCCGGGTCGATGGCTACATGCAGAACGGCCAATATTATCAGGGCGCGCCGCAGAATGCTCAGCCGGTCTATTCGGCTCCGATGCAGAGCGGCGAGCGCGGATAATCA
>JALYPM010000097.1 GCA_030856365.1 Pseudomonadota bacterium | reverse complement strand
CGGCCACAAATGGGCGCAGCGTCGGCAAATTGGAGAAGGTCAGACGGACAACCCGCCTGAATGACTTTGGGGAGAAGGTAATGCGTTCGATGATATTGTTTCTGGCCTGCAGCACGGCACTTGCGGGTTGCACGACCAGCGGGTCGACACCCCTCAGCGTGAATAACCCTGTGGCCGCGACCGATTCGCTGGCGGACGCGGTGTCCGTCTCGCCCGTCGCGCCTGCGGCGGCGCCCGGCCCGCAGATCGGTTCGTTCGGCTTCGACATTGCCGGGATGGACCGCGCGATCGCTCCGGGCGAGGATTGGGTGCAATTCGCCAGCGGTCAGTATTACCGCACCGTCGAGATCCCGGCGGACCGGGCTTCGTTCGGCATGTTCCACCGGCTCGACGACCTGTCGCGCGAGCGGACCCGCGCGATCATTGAGGAAGCGGCCAAAACCACCGCGACCGCCGGCACCAACGCGCAAAAGGTCGGCGATCACTACAGCTCGTTCATGGACGAGGCCGCGATCGAGACTCGCGGGACCACGCCACTGGCCGAGGATCTACAACCGTTCCTGCAGGCGAGCACCAAATCGGAATTTGCCCGCGCGCTTGGCGACTCGCTGGACGGCTTCGGCCCGTCGCTGTTTGGCTATTCCGTCAACCAGGATGTCAAAAACCCGGAGCAGTACATCCCCATCTTCGGCCAAGCGGGCCTCGGGATGCCCGATCGCGACTATTATTTGTCGGCAGACCCCAAGATGGTCGATATCCGCGCCAAATATCTGGCGCACATCGCCAACATGCTCACGCTGACCGGCGTCCCCAACGCTGAGGCCGCGACGAAGGCCCGCAACATTTTCGATCTCGAGCGCAAGTTCGCTCAGGTTCACTGGACGCGCGTCGAGAACCGTGACGAGGACAAGACGTACAACAAGTGGGGGCGTGCAGACTTCGCGCGCCGCGCGCCTGGCTTCGACTGGAACAGCTACCTCCGCGCGGCGGGGCTGGCTCAGCAGAACGCATTCGTCGTCCAGCAGCCGACCGCTTTTGCCGGCATGGCGCGGGCGATTGCCTCGACCCCGCTGCAGACCCTGAAGGACTGGGCGGTGCTGCACACCGCTCGCGACGCTTCGGGCGTGCTTCCCAAAGCGTTCACCGACGAGGTGTTCGACTTCAGCGGCCGGGTCCTTTCGGGCACGGAAGAAATCCAGCCGCGCTGGAAACGCGCAGTGAACTCGGTCAACGGCTCGATGGGCGAGGCGATCGGCGAACTGTACGTCGCCAAGCATTTCCCGCCGGAGACCAAGGCCCAGGCCGACCGGCTGGTCCGCAACCTGGTCTCGGCCATGGATACGCGCTTGGCCAATCTGCCGTGGATGACGCCAGAGACGAAGACCAAGGCGCGAGCCAAACTCGCCTCCTTCCGGCCAAAGATCGGCTACCCCGACAGGTGGATCGACTATTCATCGCTCAACATCCAGCGGGGCGATGCGTACGGCAATGTCGGACGCGCGACCGCGTTCGAATATCAGCGCAACCTCAACAAGCTGGGCAAGTCGGTGGACCGCGACGAATGGTTCATGACGCCGATGACCGTCAACGCCTACGCCAATCCGCCGATGAACGAGATCGTCTTCCCGGCGGCGATCCTGCAGCCGCCGTTTTTCGATCCGGAGGCCGACGACGCGATCAACTATGGCGGCATCGGCGCAGTAATCGGCCACGAGATCAGCCACCACTTCGACGATCAGGGCCGCAAATACGACCCGCAGGGGCGGCTGACCGACTGGTGGACTCCAGCCGACGTCAAGGCGTTCGAGGCCTATGCGACCCAGCTCGCCGACCAGTATGGCAAGTATGAGCCGCTGCCGGGATCGTTCATCAACGGGCGGCTGGCGCTGGGCGAGAACATCGCCGACCTCGCCGGCCTGCTCGTTTCCCACGACGCGTACCGCTTGTCGCTGCAGGGCCGCGAGGCTCCGGTCATCGACGGATTTACCGGGGACCAGCGCTTTTTCCTCGGCCACGCGCAAATCTGGCGCACCAAGTATCGCGAAGCCGCCCTGCGCCAGCAGCTCGTTACCGGCCCCCACTCGCCCGGCAACTTCCGGCCCTACGTGGTCCGCAACCTGGACGCCTGGTACCCGGCGTTCGAGGTGCAGCCCGGCCAGGAGCATTATCTAGCGCCGAATGAGCGGGTGCGGATCTGGTGACCGGCCAGCAGCGATAAATGCTTCACCAGCAGCTCCTCGATGCACAGGCCCGGCCGATGCACGGGGAGCTGCGCTGGCTGATTCCGGTACTTGCGATCGGCGCCGCGCTCAGCGGCGGCGGTCTCATCCTGCTGCTCGGCTATCCGGTCATGGCGGCGGCGTTCGCCGTCGCTACGGCACTGCTGTGCGTCCTCGCGCTTCAGCTCGCCAAGCGGCAGCCGCCGCTCGTCATCGACACTCCCGACGCGGTGCCGGATTTTTCGGTCATCGGATCAACCCTTGCGCTTGCGCGCGAAGCGGCGACGGTTACCGATCTTGAAGGCCGTTTGCTGGTCACCAACAGCGCCTATCGCGACCGCGTTGGGGCCGTTCCTCCGCTCGAAGCCGGGATCGATGCCGACGCCGCCGACTCGCTTGCGACCGTTCGCTCAATGGCTCTCCGAGACGGCGCGGGTTGTGCGGGCGGAGTGGCGACCACCGCCGGCCCGCGCGGGATCGAGGTCGAGCGGATCGGGGCCCGCAGCGACCTGTTGCTGTGGCGTTTCCTCGAACCTCGCCGGGCCGACCCGCTGACGCATGCCGCCCAACAGGTCGAAGGCACGATCGGCGAGACGCTGGGCCGGGCCGGCGTGCTGGCGGCGCTGGTGGACGGCGACGGCTTGCTGATTGCAGCCAACCGACCGTTCAGCGAACGCGCGATGGTCCCGCCAGACGGCGAGAGGCCGCGCTTTACCAGTCTCGTGGAGGTCGGCGAGGACGAGGAGTTCCGGCTTACCGCCGAGGGCGAGGCCGGGCGGCCGATGCGTGCGGTTCACATCCCGGTGATCCCGGGCAAGAATGACGGGCCAGCAACCTTCCTGCTGTTCGATTCCGCCGACTCGATGCCGCTGTCGAGCTCGGCCCATCTCCAGGCCCTGCTCGACATCCTGCCGATCGGGCTCGCTTTGGTTGATCGCGACGGCCGCTTTCTGACCATGAACGACGCCTTCCGTGCCGCCGCCGGGATCAAGGCCAATGCGCGACCCGTCTATCCCGGCGATCTGGTCGTCAAGGAAGACAAGGGCGCGGTCGCCGACGCCGTTCGCCGCAACGCCCGCGGCCCGGCGATGTCCGGCGATCTCGCGATCCGTCTCGCCCGAAGCCCGAAGGAGCCGGTGGCGCTGACCATTGCCGGCCTTCGCGGACTTGGCGATGCCGCGGTCCTGCTCCTGCTCAAGGACAATACGGAGGAAGCCAAGCTCAAGCGGCAGATCGCTCAAGCAACCAAGATGCAGGCCGTTGGCCAGCTTGCCGGCGGCGTCGCTCATGACTTCAACAATATCCTCACCGCGATCATCGGCCATTGCGACCTGATGATGATGCGGCACACGCCGGGCGACAGCGACTATGACGACATCCAGCAGATCAAGTCTAACTCCAACCGCGCCGCTGGCCTCACTCGCCAGCTGCTCGCTTTCTCGCGCCAGCAGACTCTCCGCCCGCAGATCCTTCAGCTGCCCGACGTCGTCGCCGAAGTCTCGCATCTGCTGAAGCGCCTGCTCGGCGAGACGGTGCGGCTGGTGGTAAAGCATGGCCGCAATCTCGGCCCGGTCCGCGCCGATCCCGGCCAGCTCGAGCAAGTGATCGTCAACCTCGCGGTCAATGGCCGCGACGCGATGGCGGAGACGGGCGGCGGCACGCTGACGATCCAGACCTACGCCGTCAGCGCCGACCAGGTGGCCGAGCTCGGATCGGAGATCCTTCCGATCGCCGACTACAGCGCGCTGTCGGTCAGCGACACCGGTTGCGGCATCGCCGCCGGCGTGCTCGGCAAGGTGTTCGAGCCGTTCTTTACCACCAAGGAAGTGGGCAAAGGGACGGGGCTCGGGCTGTCCACGGTCTACGGCATCGTCAAACAGTCCGGCGGCTTCATCTTCGCCGACTCCAAGGTCGCCGAGGGAACCCGCTTCGTCATCTACCTTCCCGTGCACCAGGTCACTGAGAAGCCGGGCAAGGCGCCGCGCAGCCCTAAGACCGAAGTTAACGAGCTGTGGGGCAGCGGCACCGTTCTGCTGGTCGAGGACGAGCCGATGGTCCGCACCGTTGCCGAGCGGGCGCTGACCCGCCATGGCTATACCGTGATCACTGCCAACAACGGCGAGGAAGCGCTCGAGGTCCTTGCCCGCGGCGAGGAGATCGCGCTGCTGATCAGCGACGTGGTCATGCCGGCAATGGATGGCCCAACGATGGTCCGCGAGGCGAGGAAGAGCCGTCCGCAGCTGCCGGTCCTGTTCATGTCCGGCTATGCCGAGGAGCAGCTGCGCAACTCGATCGACATCGACAATGTCGGCTTCCTGCCCAAACCCTT
This sequence comes from Pseudomonadota bacterium, assembly GCA_030856365.1. GTDB lineage: Bacteria > Pseudomonadota > Alphaproteobacteria > Sphingomonadales > Sphingomonadaceae > Sphingomicrobium. The sequence goes on along the minus strand of JALYPM010000097.1, from coordinate 29,204 downwards.
CTCGGTACAGGCACTTGCCGAGGCGGCGCGCAAAGCGCTCGCCCCCAAATAGTGCTTTTCTCGAAACGTTCCCCGCCGTATGCGAACGGCCGCATGTCTGTAGCGCGTACCATCCTCATCGTCGAAGACGAGCCGCTAATCGCGATGATGCTCGAGGATTTCCTCGATTCGCTCGGTCACACGGTCCGCGCCACCTGTGACAGCGTCACCGAGGCGATGGGCGAGGCAGACAAGGGCGGCTTCGACCTCGCTATCCTCGACGTGAATCTCAAGGGCGAGAATGTCTGGCCGGTCGCCGCCCGGCTTCGCGAAATGGGCATTCCGTTCGTGATCGCCACCGGAGGCCACGTCGATCCGCCGCCGCCGGAGTTCGCGGCCGTGCCGGTGATCGAGAAGCCCTACACCGTTGATCGCGTGACTCCCGCCTTGGAAGCCGCGCTGGCGCAATGATCCGGGCCGCCACGGCGGTTCTCATCGGCGTCGCACTCCTGCTAGGCTCTGGCGTGATCTTTTCCGAACTTCAAACGCGCGCCATCTTCCCCGCCCATGCGGTAGGGAGGGCAGGGCCGCTGCCCCCAGGATCCCAACGGCTCGAAGCGACCAGCGCCGACGGCCGAAAGCTCCACGGCGTGCATATCCCGCCGCTTCGGCCCCGGCGCGGCGGCAAGCTGCTGATCCTCGGTTTCGGCGGCAATGCGTGGAACGGCGAGGACGTCGCCTCCTACCTCCATGAGCTTTATCCCGCCGCGGACATCGTCACCTTTCACTACCGCGGCTACGCCCCGTCGCAGGGCAGCCCGTCGGCCGCCGGTCTGATCGCGGACGCGCCTTTGGTCTATGACGAGGCTGTCGACCACGTCCGCCCCGACCGTACCGTCGCTGTCGGTTTCAGCATCGGCAGCGGCGTCTCGGCTAGCCTGGCCGGCCGTCGCACGCTCGTCGGATTGATCCTGGTGACGCCCTTTGACTCGCTCAAGGCGGTCGCCCAGTCGATGTACGGCTGGTTACCGGTCGGCCCGTTCTTCGAGCACGAAATCGACGCCGCTTCCTTCCTCGAGGGCAGCCGGGTACCGGTCGCGGTGGTCGCCGCGGAGCGCGACGAGATCATTCCCGCCGACCGTACGGCAGCGCTTCGCCCGCAGGTTCCGAACCTCGTGTTCGACCATGTGATCGCTGGCGCTGGCCACAACGACATCTATCATCGGTCGGAATTTCACGAGGCGATGCGCGACGCGCTCGCCGCCACCGGGACAGACGCGGCGAAAGCCTGATGTTCGCCCCTTGTTCTCATCGAACAAAGCATGTACATCGACTTTTCTGAGAGCGGGGCTCGGCCGCTCGTTGACGGGAGACAGGGGTCATGGCAGCGCAACTCAAAGTTATCGGCAGCGGATTGGATACGCCCAGCATGGACCGGCAAAAAGCGCTCGAAGCAGCGCTCGCCCAGATCGATCGGGCATTCGGCAAGGGCTCGGCAATGAAGCTGGGCAGCCGTGAGAAGATCGAGATCGACACGGTCTCGACCGGCAGCCTAGGCCTCGACATCGCGCTTGGCGTGGGCGGCCTTCCACGTGGCCGTGTCATTGAAATCTACGGTCCGGAAAGTTCTGGCAAGACGACGCTTGCGCTGCACGCGATCGCCGAGGCGCAGAAAGTCGGCGGCACGGCAGCATTCGTCGATGCCGAGCATGCGCTGGATCCCGGCTATGCGAAGAAGCTTGGCGTCAACATCGACGAGCTGATCGTCTCCCAGCCCGATACGGGCGAGCAGGCGCTCGAGATCGTCGATACTTTGGTCCGCTCCAACGCTGTCGACGTGCTGGTGGTCGATTCGGTCGCCGCGCTGGTGCCGAGGGCCGAGATCGAGGGCGAGATGGGCGACAGCCACGTCGGACTCCAGGCGCGGCTGATGAGCCAGTCGCTTCGCAAGCTCACCGGTTCGATTAGCCGCTCGCGCTGCACGGTTATCTTCATCAACCAGCTGCGGATGAAGATCGGCGTCATGTACGGCAACCCGGAGACGACGACCGGCGGCAACGCGCTGAAGTTCTATGCTTCCGTGCGCCTCGACATTCGCCGCATCGGCCAGATCAAGGACCGCGACGATATCGTCGGCAACACCACCCGCGTGAAGGTGGTCAAGAACAAGGTTGCACCGCCGTTCAAGCAGGTCGAGTTCGACATCATGTACGGCGAGGGTGTGTCCAAGGTCGGCGAAATCCTCGACCTCGGCGTCAAGGCCGGACTGGTCGAGAAGTCGGGCGCGTGGTTCAGCTACGATTCGACCCGCATCGGTCAGGGCCGCGAGAACGCCAAGACGTTCCTCAAGGAGAATCCGGAGATGGCTACCCGGCTCGAGAATGCGATCCGCGGCCGCACGGCAGAAGTCGGCGAGGCCTTGATGGTCAGCCCCGGCATCGAAGACGCCGAAGCTTAGAGCTATACTGTCCCCAGCCTTCCTCCCGCCGATGGTGGGAGGGAGAGCGAGATATGTTCCTCAGGCGATCAGCTGACCAGTGTCGACGCGGATTGGCGCGAACAGGCGCTTGGGCTCGGTCAGCACGACCAGCAAGAAGCTGACGGTGGCGCAGATCGCCATCCCCCACAGGAACGGCTCGGCAGTCCCATCGAAGGCCCGGCCGATGGCGAAGCCGATCAGTGCTCCGCCAATCGTACCGACCACGCCCTGCACCGATGAAGCGGTGCCGGCGATTGGTCCCATATGCTCCATCGCCAGGGTTCCGAAGTTGGACGAGGTCAAGGCAAAGCAGGCCATCGCCAGCCCCTGCATGACGACGAAGATCGTCAGCGTCTCCCAGCCTGCAGCCGCAATCAAAGCGTGGGCGATCGTCACCAGCGCAAATGCGACTGCGCCGACGTGGCCGACGCGCCGAAGGCCAAAGCGGCCCACGACCCGTGAGTTGGTGTATGACGCGAGCGCCATCGGTGCTGCGACGGCGGCGAATACCCATCCGATCGCATTGGGGGCCTGGAAGGCGTCGAACACAATTTGCTGGACCGATGCGATGTAGGCGGTCAGCGCGCCGAACACGAGCGTCAGAGCCAACGTGTAGCCGCGCGACTGAGGTTCGACGATCGAGGCCCAGGCGGCGCGGCCGATCACCCGCCACTCCAGCGAGCGGCGATATTCCGGCTTCAGCGTCTCGGGCAATCGCCACCACGACCAGACGAGCATGATCAGTCCATAAGCGGCGAGCACGATGAAGATCGCCCGCCACTCCGCGAACAAAAGGATCAGCTGCCCCACGCTGGGCGCCAGCACCGGCACGACCATGAACACCATGAAGACCAGGCTCATCACCCGCGCCATCGCCTCGGCCTCGAACAGGTCGCGGACCATGGCGATCACCAGCACCCGGGTGACCGCGGCCGACGCCCCCTGGGCAGCGCGCGCCGCCACCAGCAGCGGGAAGCTTTCCGCAAGTCCGGCGAGAGTTGCGAAGGCGGCGTAGAGCGTGACTCCGATGGCGAGGATCGGCTTGCGCCCGAAGCGGTCTGCCAGCGGTCCCCAGATCAGCTGTGTGGATCCGAAGCCAAGCATGTAGGCGATCACCACCAACTGCCGATCGTTTTCCTGGGCAACGCCCAATTGCTCGCCGATCGCCGGCAGCGCGGGGATCATCGCATCAATCGCAAAGGCGTTGAGCGCCATCAGTCCCGCTAGAAGGGCAACGGTTTCCTTGGGTCCCAGGCGCGACCTGGAACCCTCGGGAGAAATGGAGGCGAATGGCATCGTCGCCTGCTGGCGCAAGGCGGAGGCTCGTGCAACAGTTGCTCGTCAGGATGAGGCCGCAATGAAGACTTTGACCATCGACCGGCGGGGGCTGCTGCAGTCTGGTGGGGCCGCCATGGCAACGCTCGTCGCTGGGCTGCCGGCCGCCGCAGCGATCGCTTCGACCAGTCCCGTTCCGCCCCCGCCGATCACTCGCGAGGAAAGGCTGGCCCGGCTCGCCAAGGCCCGCGCCCTCATGCAGCGCCACGGCATCGGCGCCATCGTCGTCGAACCCGGTGCAAGCCTCGACTATTTCACCGGTGTCCAATGGTGGCGCTCGGAGCGGCTGACGGCGGCAGTCATCCCGGCCGTGGGAGACCCGATCATCGTCACGCCCTTTTTCGAGAAGCCGTCCGTAGAAGAAAATCTTGGCGTGTCGGCCGAGGTGCGGGTCTGGCAGGAGAATGAGGAGCCGCTGAAGCTCATCGCCGATTTCCTCCGCGAGCGCGGGGTTGCCGATCAGCCAGTCGGTTTCGAGGAGACCAACCGCTACTTCATCGTCGACCGCCTTCAGCAGCAATTGCCGGCCGTTCGGATCGTCGGCGCCAATCCTGTCGTTCGCGGCACGCGAATGATCAAATCGCCGGCCGAACTGGCGCTGATGCAGTTCGCCGCGGATATCACCGTCGCGGCCCTCGCGCGCACGCATCGCAATATCCGCCAAGGGTGGACGGCGGCGCAGGTTGAGGCCGAGTTCGTCAAAGCCGTCTCCGATCTGGGCGGTTCCGACCCCTGGGGGCTGGTGCTGTTCGGCCCCGCAAGCGCGCTTCCACACGGCACCGGTAAGCCGCAGCAGCTCGCGCACGGCGACGTTGTCCTGCTCGACTGCGGCTGCTCGGTTCACGGCTACCAGGCGGATATCTCGCGCACCTTCGTGTTCGGCGCCGACCCCACGGCGGAGCAGCGCAAGGTGTGGGCCCAGGTCCGGCGCGGCCAGGACATCGCCTTGGCCGCAGCCAGGGTTGGGGTGCCGGCCGGAAGCGTCGATGAAGCGGTTCGCCGCCACTACGAAAGCTGGGGCTATGGTCCGGGCTACCGGTTGCCCGGCCTGTCGCACCGCACCGGCCACGGCATCGGCATGGAAGGCCACGAGCCGATCAACCTGGTTCAGGGCGAGACCACGAAACTGGTGCCCGGAATGTGCTTTTCCAACGAGCCCGGCATCTACCTTCCCGGCAAGTTCGGAGTCCGGCTCGAGGATTGCTTCTATATGACGGCGCAGGGGCCCAGGTGGTTTACCGTCCCGCCGCCTTCGATCGAAAATCCGTTCGGCATCGCATGAGCACCAGCTTCGCCTGGGCGGGAAGTAGCGGCGATTCCTGGGCCGAACGCTGGCGGCAGCTCGACCGCGCTCTCGACGAGGTCGGAGACGCCTTGATTGCCAGCGTCCTGGAAGCGGCGCCGTCTGGGGCGTTCGACGCTTTCGACATCGGCTCCGGTGCTGGTGCGACCAGCATCGCCCTGGCGTCGTCGCGGCCGGACGCGCGAGTGACTGGCTGCGACCTTTCTCCGGCACTGGTGGAAGTCGCCCAAGCGCGGTCGGCGGGGCTGCCGTCATTGCAGTTCATCGTCGGCGACGCGATCGAGGTGGCAAGCGAACGTCGGGAGATCGACCTGTTCCTCTCGCGCCATGGGGTCATGTTCTTCCCCGATCCGCCGGCCGCGTTTCGAAGCTTTCGCGATTCCGCGACCGACGGCGCCGATCTGATTTTCACCTGCTTCCGCGCCTGGAATGAGAATCCCTGGGCATCGCAACTCGCCAGTGCAGCCGCTGACCGAAAGCTGCCGGCTCCAGGTCGCGAGCCTGGCGGTTTCGCGTTCGCCGATCCTGCTTACGTAAATGCTTTGCTGAGCTCCGCAGGTTGGGTTCCGAGCGAGCCCGAGCCGGTCTCATTCAAATATGTGGCCGGCGAGGGCGACAGCAAGGTGGAAGAGGCGCTGGACCTCCTGTCGCAGATCGGTCCCGCATCCGCGGTGCTTCGGGAATTGGAGCCTGAAGACTGGCCTTCCGCAATCGAGCGCATGCGGCGGGTGATCGAGCTTTATTCCGACGGCGATGCGGTCCGCTTCCCGGGCGCGGTTTGGATCTGGCGCGCCCGCGCCGACGGCGTCTCCGCTTGACCTTTCCGGTCGCCGCCGCGAAGCCGAAGCGCAGACGTACTGGGGAGCGAGCATGACCGATCAGCCAAAGAAGCGCGGGCTCGAGCTGCAGTGGCAGATGCTGATCGGCTTCCTGGTCGGCCTCACCCTCGGCCTGATCGCCTATTCGACTTCGCGCGACGCCGCCTGGGTCGACTTCATCACCACCTATGTGACGCAGCCGATCGGGCAGATTTTCCTCCGCCTGCTGTTCATGCTGGTCATTCCTTTGCTTTTCTCCGCGCTTGTCGTCGGCATTTCGGAGATGGGCGAGGTCCGCTCGCTCAAACGCGTCGGCCTGCGCACGCTCGCCTACACCGTGATCGTCTCGTCGATTGGCGTTGCGGTCAGCCTCGCGGTGGTGAACTTGCTCAAGCCCGGCGCCGGCGTGGACCGCGCGGCAGCGGCGGAAATGCTCGAGCAATCCTCCGGCCGCGCCGGCGAGATTATCCAGACCAGCACCGAGCAGCCGACCGGCATCGACGCCTTCGTCAACATCATCCCCAACAACCTGTTCGAGGCGCTGGGCAGCAACAGCGCCATCCTGTCGGTGATGTTCTTCGCTTTGTTTTTCGGCATCGGTCTGCTGCTGACCAACACGCCGAACTCGCGGGTGCTGCAGCGCGGTTTCGAAGGCCTGTTCGACGTGACGATGCGTTTGATCATGATTGTCATCAAGCTGGCGCCGATCGCGGTCGCCTGTTTCATGTTCAACCTCGCCGCTTTGTTTGGTTGGGACCTGCTGATACGCCTTTCGGCCTATGTCGGCGTGGTGCTTCTGGCGCTCGGCATCCAGATGCTGATCGTTTATCCGGCGCTGCTGGCGACGCTTGGCCGCAAGAACCCGATCGCCTTCTTCCGCGAGACTCAAGAGGCAAGCGTGATGGCGTTCGCCACCGCTTCCTCGAACGCCACGCTGCCGACGGCACTTCGGGTTGCCGAGGAGCGGCTGAAACTACCGCGCCGTGTCGCCCGCTTCGTGCTCACCGTCGGCGCCACCGCCAACCAGAATGGCACCGCCATGTTCGAGGGCGTGACCGTGCTGTTCCTGGCCCAATTCTTCGGCATCGAGCTGTCGCTTGGGCAGCAATTGATGGTGATGCTGGTCTGCATCCTCGGCGGCATTGGCACGGCCGGTGTTCCGGCAGGCTCGCTGCCGGTGGTCGCGCTGATCCTGGCCATGGTCGGGATCGATCCGCAGGCGATCGCGCTGGTGCTCGGCGTCGACCGCTTCCTCGACATGTGCCGGACCACGCTCAATGTGGTCGGCGATCTGGTCGCGGCGCAGGTCATCTCGGCGGCCGAGCCGGCCGAAGCGGCAGCCGAGGAGGCAGCGCAGCCGGCGTGAGCTTTCTCGACGCGCTGCCGCAGCGCTACCGGCTGATCCTCTGCGACATTTGGGGTTGCGTCCATGACGGCCAAAGCCTGCTGCCCGGCGCCGCGGAGCGGCTGCGGCAATGGCGCGGTGAGGGGCGGTTCGTTTGCCTGATCACCAACGCCCCCCGCACTGCCGACGCCGTCGAGCAGCACCTGCTGCGGCTCGGACTTAGGCCGGATGCCTGGGATGCGATCGTCACGAGCGGCGAGGCGGGGATCGCCGCGCTGCTGCAGCTAGACAAGCCGGTCGGTTTCCTCGGCACGGCGGAGGACCGTGCGATCCTGGAGGGGCGGGGACTTGTCCTTGCCAACAGGGGCTTCTTCCACCTTGCCGCCACGGGTCTGGACGACGAGCGGCCTTCCGCCGAGCAGTACCGACAGCAGCTCCAGTCCCTGGTCCGGCGCCGCGTCACCTTTCACTGCCTCAACCCGGACCGGCTCGTCATCCACTGCGGCGAGCGAATGGTGTGCGCCGGCGCGCTGGCGGACATTTACGAAGCGCTGGGCGGCATTGTCGCCTGGTACGGCAAACCGCATCCGCCGATCTACCGCGAGGCCCTCGCTCTTGCCGGCAATCCCCCTGCCGAGGCGGTGCTGGCAATCGGCGACGGACTTCCGACCGACATCGCTGGAGCTGCCGCCATGGGCTTCGACGTCGTGTTCGTCCGCGGCGGCATCCATGCCGACGAGCCGGTGCCCGACGATTACGGCACGCCCGGTTGGGCTCCAGTCGCGGTGGTGCCCTCGCTCGCCTAAGCCGCTTCAGGCACCGTCTGGATAACCTTCTCGGCGAGCGTGCCATTCAACTCCGCAAGATGGTCGAAGGCGGCTTCGTAGCTGGCGAGGCCATGGCTTTGAGAGCGCAGCTCGGCCTCCAGCCCGCCAAGCTCGGCCTCTGGGATCATCGCGTCAATCCGGTCCCAGCCAGTCCAGCCGTCACGCGGCGCCATTCCGAGCATCTGGCCGCGGCGGCTGGCAATAGCCGAGCTGACGCGGCTGCTCGCGCTCGACGGGCACATCACCGTTAGTCGGTGTACTGGCTCGAGCAGGTGCGGGCCGCAGGCGGCGAGGCCTTCGTGCATGGCGACCCGCCCGGCGAGGCGGAAGGCGAGCTCCGAACTGTCGACGCTGTGGTAGTTGCCGTCGACCAGGGTCACCGCGACGTCGACGACGGGAAAGCCGAGCGGCCCCTTGGCCAGCGCGTCGCGCACGCCCTGCTCGACGGCGGGGATCCACTGCTTGGGGATCGCGCCGCCGTGGATTTTCTCGGCGAACCTGAAGCCGCTTCCGGGCGGCAGCGGCGCGATTTCGATGATGACGTCGCCGAACTGGCCGTGGCCGCCGGACTGCTTCTTGTGACGGCCCTTGCGGGTGACGGAGCGGCGGATCGATTCGCGGTAGCCGATGGCCGGCGCGCGGTTGATCACCGTCACGCCGTAGCGGCGTTTGAGCCTGGCGATGACGGTGTTCAGATGCTCGTCGTTGATGCCGCGCAGCCGAAGCTCGTGGCTGGCATCGTCATGCTCGACGATTAGCGCGCCATCCTCCTCGACCAGCCGCTGCAGCGCTCCCGACAGTTTGACGTCATCCTTGCGGTCGGCGGGCTCTATTGCGAGGGCGCAGTTGCGGGCGGGAAACTCGGCCTCGACCGGCGGCGGAAGCATGCCCGAGCTGAGCCAATCGCCGACCTTCAGTTCCTCGGCCTTGGCGACAGCGACGACATCGCCTTCGCGCGCCTCGTTGGTCTTGATGGTCTTGTCGCCCTGCATTCGGAACAGCGCGCCCAGCCGCACCGAGCCGCCGGACGCGGACTTGAGGTCGGCGCCTTCGCGGATGCTTCCGCCCAGCACGCGGGCAAGGGCGAGCCGGCCGACCGATCCGCCGTTGTGGACCTTGAACGCATAGAGCGAGGGCGCCGAGACGCCGAGACGGCTTGCGGCAGCGGCAGGCGCGGGTGTCTCGTGGCGCAGCGCCTTGAGCAGGCGGCGCACGCCCCAGCTGCTGATCGCCGATCCGAACAGCAGCGGCACGCCAAGGCTCTCGCCGGTCTCGCGGGCGAGGTCGGTCAGGATCCGCTCCTGACTCGGCGGCTGGTCCATCAACAATTGTTCGAGCAATTCGTCGTCATGGTCGGCCAGCTGTTCGAGCATGTGTGTGCGGGCCTCGGCCTCGCGGGCGGCGAGCTCTCCGGGGATGTCGATCCGCTCCGACTCCTTGCCGGGGCGGTAGTGGAACGCCCGTTCGAGGGCGAGGTCGATGAAGCCGGTCACCTTGTCGGCCTCGCGGATAGGGATCTGGCGAGCGATCAGCGGCGACACGCTCATCGGCTGGAGCGCCGAGAGCAGGTCGCGGATTCGGCCATGCGCCTGGTCGATGCGGTTCACAAAGATGAGGTGAGGAATGCCGAGCTCGTCGAGGTTCCGCAGGGCAGGGGCGGCGAGCGGCGCCCGCGAAGGGTCGGGATCGACGACAACAATCGCCATGTCGGCGAGGGCGAGCGCGCGCGCGCCGTCGGCGGCAAAGCCTACCGAGCCCGGGCAGTCGATCAGCGCGAAGCGGTCGCCGAGATACTCGAAGTGCAGTAGGTTGAGCTCGGTCGAGCCGCCGCGTTGGCGCGCTTCCGGGCTGGAGTCGCCTACGGTCGTGCCGCTTCCGGTAGAGCCTAGCCGGTCGATGGCACCGGCCGCGAACAGCATCGCCTCGGCAAGGCTGGTCTTTCCCGCGCCGGCCGGTCCGACCAGCGCGATCGATCGAGTGCCGTTGGATTTTCCGCCAGTGGAAGCTTCGGGCATGCGACTCTCCTCCGTCCGTGTGAGCGGGCGCTTCGAGTCGCGCGGAGGCGCTCGTGGCGCTTCTTCCGAAACCTCCACCGTCCGCCGCTTTTCAGACGTTGGCAAGAGCCGCCGCGAACCACTTTCGATTCAACGAGCTCGGGCCGGGCCGAGGCGAAGCACATCGGTATCGGTCGCGCACGCGGCCTTGCCGACCGAGAATCCAAGCGTCCGCAAGGTTGGATTGCCGCGGGATGCGGAAAGCTGGTAGGCCGTCGTTCATTCAACGGAAGCGGCTACATCTATGACGGGCGAAATCGAGCGTCCTGCTCCTCATGTTTGGCGAGCCGATCATCTCAAGCTGGCGGTCGATGCCGCTGGCGTCGCCCTGTGGGCTTGGAACGTGGACGATGACCGGTTCACGATGGACGAGCGCGGTTTCGAGCTTTGGAGCCTGCCTTGGCGTCACACGGTCACCTTCGAAGAACTCTCGCAGCACATTCACCCGGCCGACCGGGACCGAGTCAGGGCCGCATTCGCGGCGACGCGCGCAATTCTAGGCCCATACGAAACTGACTTCCGCATCCTGGTCGGCGAAGAGGTGCGCTGGATCGCCGCTCGCGGGCAGGGCGAGGATGTCGGAATTGTCGGCCGGACAATGTTCGGCATCTTCCTCGACGTGACGGGTCGGAAGCACGCAGAAGAAGGTCACGAACTGCTGGCCGGCGAGATGAGCCACCGGGTCAAGAATCTGTTGGCGGTCGCGGCAGGCCTGACGGCGATCACCTCGCGGACGACCACCTCGACACACGACATGGCTCGCGAACTCATCCAAAGGCTTACGGCCTTGGGACGGGCCCACGATCTGGTTCGGCCCCTGCCCAAGGGTCAGGGAAGTGCGGCCTTGCTGGGCGACCTGCTGTCGGTCCTGCTTGCGCCCTATGACGACCTGGGAGCATTCAGTGGCCGCATCCGCGTAGCCGTCGAGCGAATGGGGGTCGGTGAATCCGCGGCGACTGCCCTCGCCATGGTCGTGCACGAACTCGCCACCAATTCTCTGAAGTACGGCGCGCTGTCCACCGATTCCGGCAGGCTTGATGTTTCCACGCAATCGAGCGGGGATTGCATCAGTCTGATCTGGACGGAGCGCGGCGGTCCCGCCGTCGAAACCCCACCCGAGGCGGAAGGCTTCGGCAGCAAGCTCGTGCAGCGAAGTGTCTCGAGACAGTTGGGCGGGACCATCGAACACAATTGGCTGGAGGACGGCCTTGTCGTGACGGTTCAACTCAAGCGCTCCAGACTGAGCGAGTAGCGCCACCTATTGCGGACAGCGCGGCGCTGGTATTTAAGCCGCAGCCCATTCGCGTTTGGAGATGATTAGAAATGTCGTTCAAGGATCCAAGCTTCCAGGACCGGATTGGCAGTGCTGCCAAGGCCAAGGAGAAGGCGCTGGATCAGCTGCGGTCAAAGCCGCCGCTCGACGAGAAACTCGTGGCCGAACGGCAAGCCAAGCAGCTGGAGCGGGAGGCAAGAGGTGCCGAGAAGGCTGCGGCCCGAAAGGCGGCCCAGCAGGCTGCGAAAGACGACAAGGCCGCCGAGGCCGCGGCCAAGGCCGCAGCGCCGCCGCCGCCCACGGACGCCGAGCGCAAGGCCGCCCGGGACGCGCGCTACGCCGCACGCAAGGCGCGCAGGTAACTGCCGCTGAAGCGCTTCCCATGAAGCCGCGGCAGCTGGTCGGCTCGGCGATCGTCCCCGGCGGCGGGCAGGAGCTGCGCCTGTTCCGTCGCGGCGACGATTATATGATCGTGCTTGACCGCAACGAGCTGATGAGCAGCCGCATGAGCGGGTCCGAGGAGTCGCTCGCCGAACTGACCTGCGCGCGGCTCCGGGGGCGCAATGCGCCGAAGCTGCTGATCGGCGGTTATGGGATGGGCTTCACCCTCAGGGCTGCGCTTCGCGTCTTGCCGGCCGATGCGTCGGTGGTGGTTGCCGAATTGGTCCCCGAGATCATCGCATGGGCCCGCGGTCCGATGGCGGCGTTGACCTCCAACTGCCTGGACGATCCGCGTGTGCGCATCGACGAGCGCGACGTCGCAGCGCTGATCGCTGAAGCCCGCGGAACTTACGATGCGATCCTCCTCGATGTCGACAATGGTCCTGACGGGCTCACCCATCCCGGGAACGAGCGCCTTTACTCCATTCAGGGCCTGGCAGCGGCGAAGGCCGCGCTGAGCGCGCGCGGCCTGCTGGCCATCTGGTCAGCCGCCCCGGACACGGCGTTCACGCGCCGGCTGATCCAGAGCCGCTTCGATGTCGAGGAAGTCACGGTCCGCGCGCGAAGCAACGACAAAGGGCCGCGGCACACCATCTGGCTTGCCGAAAGGGAGTGACGCGGGACCGGGCGGCACTCAGGCCAACGCCGGCTCTCTGTCCTTCAGATGCAAGTAGCAGCTGTTGAAGTCGCCAGCATCAGCGAGTTTTCTCCAGTCGCCGATAGTGATCGAACGCGGACTACTGCGTTCAATGACGCCGAGGGCCTGGAGTGACTTCAAGGTGCGGTTGACGTGGAAGGAGGTCATCCCCGTCGCTTCGGCAAGCTGTTCCTGAGTCATTGGCAGCACGTAACACTGGTTACGGGTGGTCTCACTGCCGACCGTTTCGGCGCGCGGACTGATTGAGGTCTCACCCTGGCGAATCACCGCGGCGAAACCGGAACTGCGCAGTCCGCCCCTCGTTCAGGGTAAAGTCATTGAACAGAAAGGGCATATTATGCAGTCTCAATCCGATACGACGGACGGAGCAACGAGCGAGCTACGCTCCGACGCCAAGCAGCTCGGCTCGACCGCCGTAAACCGCGTCCACAGCGAAATCGACGCCCGTAAGGGAACGGCCGCCACCCAGGCCAAGTCGGTTTCCTCGGCGATCGACCGCGCCGCCGGCGAACTCGACGACAGCGCGCCGCAGTGGCTCCAGTCGGCCTTCCGCCAGGGCGCCGAGCAGGTGCAACGCTTCGCCGATACGATCGAGCAGAAGGATTCGCGGCAACTGGTCGACGAGATCAGCAATTTTGCGCGCAACAGCCCCGGCACGTTCCTGGCGGGATGCGCCGCCGCAGGTTTTGCCGCCGCGCGGATCTTCAAGGCCGGCGCTGACAGCGGCACGAGCAGCGGAAACGACTTTCCCAAGTCGAACCGGTTCGAGGACGGTAGCAGCGACCAGGCGGCGTTTGGCTCGTCCGGCACCGGCGCCGGCTTTACCCCGGCATCACCGCGGGGAGAATTCGTATGACGGTACGCGAGGAACTCATCACCGAGAATGAGCCGCATGTGGTGCGCCCTTCCGGGGCGGCGGTTAGTCAGCCGACCGGCGGCGGCGACAATGTCGTCGACCTCCTCAAGCAGCTGGTCGGCCAAGGTTCGCACCTGGCGGAGCAGCAGCTTGCGTTGATCAAGGCCGAGGTGCGCGAATCGACAGGCGACATCAAGACCGCGGTCGGAGGAATGATCGGAGCAGCCGTGGTCGCCATTTCCGGTCTCGGCGTCACCCTGATGGCATTGGCCTACCTGCTGGCGGACGCGATCGAGAATCTGGGTCTTGCGACCTTGATCGTCGGCATTGCGACACTGGTATTGGCTTATGTCCTTTACCGCGGCGCGGCCAAGAAGATGAGCGACACGCACCTTGCGCCGGAGCGCACGGAACGCACCCTTTCACGGACGCCCGACATCGCTCGCGGCGACCTCCACTCGGAGCAGACACGATGAACAGCACCACCACTACTACTGAAGATCCCGCGACGATCGAACAGGACATCCGCCGCACGCAGGACGACATGAGCCGTACCGTGGACAAGATCGGCGACCAGCTGACGATCAAGAACGTCGTCAACTCGCTGCTGGACAAGGCGGACGAGAATAATGTCGATGCGCGCATGCTACTGGACGGCGCACGGCGCAATCCGATGGCTTTGGGACTGATCGCCGCCGGCGCCATCTGGCTGGTCAGCGACAAGGACTCCAAATTCCCGTCGATGCCCTCCAAGGACAGTAAGTCCGACGAGCTCGACCTGGGCGGCCATGACGTCCACCACCGCGACTATGTCTCGCACATGTCGTCGGTCGAGTTTCGCGACGGCGAGGATCCGATCGCCTATCAGCGTCGCCGCGACCTCGCGCGCTCGAACTTTTTCATGGTCGAGCGCGATCATGAGGAGGACGACCACAGCTTCAAGCAGCGGCTCGACTCGATGACCGAGACGTTCCGCGAGAAGAGGCAGGCGTGGTCCGACTCGGCCGGGCGTGGCAGCGACGCGGCCAAGGAGAAGGCGCGCATGGCCGTGAGCAAGACTCAGGACATGTACAGCAACAATCCGCTGGTCGGCGGCATCCTCGCCGCGGCTGTGGGCGCGGCGTTTGGGTCCACTTTGCCGATCACCCGTACCGAGCAAGAGAAACTTGGCGACGTCGGTGAAAAGGCTCGCGACATGGCCAGCGAGAAAAAGGAGCAGGTCACGTCTCAGCTTCGCGAGAAGAAGGACGAAATGCTCGATCGCGCTGACGAGAAGCTGCAGCAGAACAAGCAGGGCGGCGGGCAGCAGCCCGAGAATCGCCAGAGTAGCGAGTTCAGCGGCACCGAACCGGCGACGCAGGAAGCGCCGTTCATCATCGGTGATCCGGTACGCTAAGTAGACTCGCCGGGTGGGTTCGCACCTGCCCGGCGTCGTCTATCGGAGGACGCTGCGGGGAACGCCTCGCGGCGTTCTTCGCTTGAAGCGCCGATGGCGAACGAGAATCACAGCAGCGCACGTGGCCACGATGCCCGCTCGCCCCTGGAGATACCCGGGCGGGCGTGGAAGGACATTGCCGCGCGCACCTACAAGAGAGTGTGGGACGACAATGTCGGGCTGGTGGCGGCGGGCGTCGCTTTCTACGCCTTCTTCGGGCTGCTCTCGCTGCTCGGGCTGATCGTTCTCACTTATAGCTGGGTCGCCGAGCCGCAGACGGTGGTCGGGCATTTCCAGACTCTCACCCGAATCCTTCCCAACGATATCGCGCTGCTGATCGGGCAGCAGCTGATGACCACCGTTCAATCGTCGGAAGGAGCGAAGGGGCTGGGGATCCTCGTGGCGCTGCTGGTGGCGCTCTACGGCGGCACCAACGGGTCGGCTGCGGTCATCACCTCCCTCAACATCGCTTATGAAGAAAAGGAGGCGCGGAGCCTCCTGCGCTTTTACTTCCTTGCCCTGCTAATGACCGTGGTGGCGGTGGTGCTTGCCATGCTGGCCATCGCAGCGGCGGCAAGTGTAGCCTACCTGCAGACGCAACTGCCGCAGGCCACGCCGATCGCCGTCACGGCCGGAAAGATCGTCGGCTATGCGCTGCTGGTGCTGGTCGCAACGGTCATTGCAGCGACGCTCTATCGCTTCGGCCCGTCTCGCGAAGAGGCGAAGTGGAAGTGGATCACGCCAGGGTCGCTGTTCGCTGCACTGACCTGGCTGCTGCTGACTGTTCTTTTCGGCTTCTACGTCAGCAAGCTCACCGACTATAGCGCCACATACGGCGCGCTCGGCGCGGTCGTCGCCTTGCTGACCTGGCTGTACCTGTCGGCCTATGTCTTCATCATCGGCGCTGAGCTCAACAGCGAAATGGAGCATCAGACCGCACGCGACAGCACCACCGGAGCGCCCGCGCCGATGGGCTCGCGCGGCGCCTGGGCGGCAGACAATGTCGCCGAGGATGACCGGGTGCAGGACCGCCCCGAAGAAGCGCGCGAAGGTGAAAAGCTGACCCAGGCGTCGCCGACCATCGCCGACGACGAGGACTAGTGGCTACTGCTCAGGCGGCCGGGAGCAACCTCTTCTCGCCGGCCAGCCGAAGCAGCGCGCCCTGCAGCTTCTCGAAGGCGCGAACTTCGATTTGGCGGATGCGCTCGCGGCTGACGTCGTAGACCTGGGAAAGCTCTTCCAGCGTCTTCGGCTCGTCGGCGAGGCGGCGCTCCATCAGGATGTGCTTCTCGCGGTCGTTGAGCGTCTCGAGCGCGTCCATCAGCAAATCGTGGCGGACGCGGCTTTCCTCATCCTCGGCGATCGTCTCGTCTTGGAGCGGGCCGCTGTCGACCAGGAAGTCCTGCCACTGGCTCTCGCCGCCTTCGTCGCCCTTGAGCGAGACGTTGAGCGAAGTGTCGCCGCCCATGCCCATGCGGCGGTTCATCGAGATGACTTCGGCCTCGGTGACGCCGAGGTCCTTGGCGATTTTGGCGACGTCGGCGGGCTTGAGGTCGCCTTCCTCGAACGCATCGATCTGATTCTTCATCCGGCGAAGGTTGAAGAACAGTTTCTTCTGTGCCGCGGTGGTGCCCATTTTGACGAGCGACCAGCTGCGCAGGATGAATTCCTGAATCGAGGCGCGAATCCACCACATCGCATAGGTGGCGAGGCGGAAGCCGCGTTCCGGCTCAAACTTCTTTACGCCCTGCATAAGGCCGATATTCCCTTCGGAGATCAGCTCGCTGACCGGCAGGCCATAGCCGCGATAGCCCATCGCGATCTTCGCCACGAGGCGGAGGTGCGAGTTGACCAGCTTGGCGGCCGCGTCGGTGTCGTTATGCTCGCGCCAGCGCTTGGCGAGCATATATTCTTCCTCAGGAGTGAGGAGCGGGAATTTCTTGATCTCGCTGAGATAGCGGTTGAGTCCGGCCTCCCCGCCGGAAGCGGGGATCGAGACGATGCCCTTTTGCTGTGCCACGTGTCGTCTTCTCCCTGAGCTGGGCGCTTCGCTGCGCCCTAGCGTTTCAAATCCTATACACCAAGCGCACTGAACAGTTCCTGCATGTCGGACGGCATGGCGCTCGCGAACGACAGGCGGTGCTTCGTTACGGGGTGAACGAAACCAAGCTCCGCCGCGTGAAGCGCCTGGCGCTCGAAGCCAAGCGAGTTCAATATCTCGCGGTGCGCCTTGCCCGAGCCGCCATAGACCGGGTCGCCAAGCAGGGGATGACCAAGCGAGGCCATGTGCACGCGCACCTGGTGCGTGCGGCCCGTCTCCAGCCGGCATTCGACCAGCGCGGCGCCGCGCAGCAGCCGCAGCCGCCGCCAGTGGGTGACCGCGCGCTTGCCGCGGCCTTCCGCCACGATCGCGATCTTCTTGCGGTTGGCCGAGGAGCGGGCGAGCGGGGCGTCGACGGTGCCTTCGCTCGCCTTCGGGACCCCGGAGCAGATGGCAAGGTAGCGGCGGTCGATGCTGTGGGCGGCGAACTGCCTCGCGAGTCCCTCGTGAGCAACGTCGGTCTTCGCGACGACCAGCAGCCCCGACGTGTCCTTGTCGATCCGGTGGACGATCCCCGGGCGGGCGACTCCGCCGATGCCCGAGAGACTGCCGCTGCAATGGTGGAGCAGGGCGTTGACCAGCGTCCCATCCGCGTTGCCGGCGGCCGGGTGAACGACGAGCCCCGCGGGCTTGTCGACGACCAGCAGATGCTCGTCCTCGAATGTAATCCGCAAGGGGATGTCCTGAGCCTCGTTGTGCGCTGCCGTGGGTTCGGCGACGGACAGGCGGAAGCTTTCGCTGCCCTGCACTTTGTGGGCAGGGTCGCGGACCGGGGTTCCTGCGGCTTCGAGCGCACCGCTCTTGACCAGCACCTTGAGCCGCTCCCGCGACAGCGTCGGCAGAACGTCCGCAAGGGCGCGGTCGAGCCGCCAACCGGCATGCTCCGGCCGAAGCCGCACTTCCATGGTTTGATGCCCCCCGGCCATTCGTGGCGATATGGGTCGGGTTCGATCACGATCAAGAGCGAGCGGCGGTTGCACGGCAAGCTGCGATGACGCATCAGCAGGGGCATGAAAGACACGGATTTCGCAAGCCTCCTTTGCTCGCGGCTATGCCACGACCTGATGTCGCCGGTCGGCGCCCTCAACAATGGGGTCGAGCTGCTTGCCGACGAGCAGGACGCGGACATGCGCGACCGCTGCCTGGAGTTGGTGGCGGAGAGTGCACGGGCGTCGGCCAACAAGCTGAAATTTTTCCGCCTGGCGTTCGGGGCCGGCGGGGGCTTTGGCGAAAGCGTCGACACGCGAGAGGCGCGGGCGGCGCTGGAGGGAATGTTCGGGGCCGAGAAGCGCATCGAGCTGGGCTGGATGGTCAGCGCAGACAAGTTGCCCAAGGGCGCATTAAAGCTGCTGCTAAATCTCGCGCTGATTGCGGGCGATGCTCTGGTGCGAGGAGGGCGGCTCGACATTGGGGCGGAGGACACCGGCAACGGCATCGAGCTGGCGATCCGCGCTGAGGGGCCGCGGGTGATCGTCGACGAAAGCCTGCGCCGCGCCCTCAGCGGACGCGTCTCGCCCAGCGAAGCCGAGCCGCGGGTTGCCGGAGCTATGCTGGCGCATTCCCTGGCGGAGGACGCGGGGGGAACCATCCAGCTGTCGGACTCGGCGGACGAAGTCCTGGTGATCGGTGCGGTGCTTCCGCGTCACGGCATTTCACAGGGATAACGGCGCGTTAACTCCTCGCCGGCATAAGCACCTTTGCAACACAGGTGCTGGGGCCGCTTCGACGATGGACGATCTGATTGCCGATTTCATAGCCGAGAGCCGCGAAATGCTCGAGGCGCTCGGCGGGGAGATCGTCGCTTGGGAAGCCGCGCCCGACGACCGCGCCCGGCTTGATAACATCTTCCGCTTTGTCCACACCGTGAAAGGCAATTGCGGTTTCTTCGACTTCCCTCGGCTGGAGGCGCTTAGCCATTCCGCCGAGGATGCGTTGGCCGACGTTCGTGCCGGGCGGAGGCAGGCCAACGGCCAACTGGTCACCGCGGTCCTCGCCATCATCGACCGCATCGGCGAGATGATCAACGCGATCGATGCTGGCGAAGACATGCCGGCAGGGGATGACAGCGCGCTGATCGACGCTCTTGCGCCCGGCGCCGAGGCGGCTGCTCCGGCGGCCGCAGTAGCGGCCGAAGTGCAGGGCAAGTCGTCGGCGCCGCGCACCATTCGTCTGTCGGTCGAGCTACTCGACCGGGTGATGAGCACGGTGTCGGACATGGTGCTGGCCCGCAACGAACTTGCACGGCGGCTTCGCGAGGCGCCGACCGACGTTCCGGTCGACGGCGCGTTCGAGCGGCTGTCGTCGATCATTGCCGATATGCGCGACGCGATCACTCGAACTCGGATGCAGCGGATTGAGAATCTGTTCGTGGCGCTGCCGCGGATGGTCCGCGACCTGTCGGCCGAACTCGGCAAGCAGGTGCTGGTGGATGTCGAGGGCGGCGACGTCGAGCTCGATCGCGAGATGATCGAGATGATCCGCGACCCGCTGACCCACATCGTCCGCAATGCGGTCGATCACGGTATTGAGACTCCGGCGGAGCGGCTCAAGGCGGGCAAGCGCGAAATCGGCATCATGGCGGTCTCGGCACGCCAGTCGGGCAACCAGATCCTCATCGACATTTCCGACGACGGCCGCGGGATCGACGGTAAAAGGCTGGTCGACAAGGCGGTGGGCGCGGGGCTGGTGACGGCGGCCGAAGCGGCACAGCTGTCGCGGCGCGAGCAGCTTGCATTGATCTTCGAGGCTGGACTTTCCACCGCCCGCGAAGTGACGGCGATCTCCGGCCGCGGTGTCGGCATGGACGTCGTCCGCTCCAACGTCGAGCGCATCGGCGGCATTGTCGAGGTCGATTCGACGCCCAGCGAAGGCACGCGGATGACCTTGCGGGTTCCGCTGACGCTGACCATCATTCCGGCGCTGACGGTTTCGATCGGCGCGCAGCATTTTGCCATTCCCCGCTCGGCAATCGAGGAGATCGTCCGTGCCAACGGCGAGTCGGTGAAGCTCGACCGGATCGGCGGGGCAGGGGTCGCGACGATCCGCGGTCGCCGGGTACCGGAAGTGGCGCTCGCCGATATTCTCGGTCTCGACAGCGTCATCAACGATGCAGACCGCACGTTGATCGTGCTCCGGCCAGCAGGCGGCGACGTCTATGCGCTCGCGGTCGACCGCATCCACGACCACGAGGAGTTGGTGGTGAAGCCCGCCGCTCCCGCGGTGATGGGCACCGGCCTTTATGCCGGCACGACGCTCGCCGACGACGGCAGCCCGATCCTTCTGCTCGATCCTTCCGGCATCGCGTCCGTCGGC
Source organism: Pseudomonadota bacterium (assembly GCA_030856365.1). GTDB lineage: Bacteria > Pseudomonadota > Alphaproteobacteria > Sphingomonadales > Sphingomonadaceae > Sphingomicrobium. The sequence goes on along the minus strand of JALYPM010000097.1, from coordinate 8,988 downwards.
GGTGTGCAGTTGGAAGTGCAGGAGCGCGCGGCGCGGATCGCCGAAGGGCCGGTGGCTGCCGCTTCGACAGACGTTCCCGTGCTTCTGTTCCGCGGGCTTGATGGCGCTCGCCGGGTGCTTCGCCTCGGCGTGGTTGACCGTATCGAGGAAGTGCCGGCGGTGGCGATCAAGGCGGCCGCGGGACAGCTTCGGGTCCAGCTGGGTGAGGCCATTCTTCCCGTAGCCGGCGCCAATGGCGAACTCGGCACGGAAAAGGTTCGCATTTTCCGGCTCAATGACGGTCTGCGCGAGATCGGATACGCCTTCCGCGAGGTCATCGATCTGGCGTCGATCAGCCATGAAATCATCCCGGCCGAGAATCCGGGTGAGATCGCCGGAGTGACGTTGGTCGACGGCGAGCCGGCAGAACTTGTCGATGCGCACTGGCTCTTCGCCAATCATGTCGGCGTCGCCTTCGAAGGCCAGCCCGCGGTGTGCCGCCTGCCCGACGACGATCCCTGGATGCAGAACATGCTCCGCCCGATCGTCGAGGCGGCGGGCTATCGCGTGATCGGCTCCTCGGATCCGGCGGAGGCGGACGTCGTCCTTGCGAGCGCGGAATATGAGGTTGCGGAAGACATTGGCGGGAGCCTCATCCGTCTGCGCTCCACCCTCGAAGCTTCGGGCAAGAAGGACCGCAGCATCTATCGCTACGACCGCGTTGGTTTGCTGACCGCGCTCAAGGCTGCGGCCGACGGGAGGGGAAAGTGAACGAGCTGCTGTTGATCGTCACCATTGGCGGCCAGCGCGTCGCCTTTCCGGCGGCGGCGGTCGAGTCCGTCGTCGAACTCGACGCCTTGATCCCGGTGCCGCGGGCAGCCGGGCATGTGGCCGGCCTGTCGGCGCTGCGCAGCCGGGTGCTGACGGTGATCGACTGTATGCGGTCGTTGGAGCTTGGCGCGACCGATTGCGCCGATGGCATTCGCGAGGCGGCGGTCGTCGAAATCGACGGCCATCATTATGCGCTGATCGTCGATGCGGTCGACGATGTCGTCGAGGCGCTGTCGAACCCGGCGCCCGTTCGCGCAGCGATGGCTGACGGATGGGAACGGGTGTGCCTGGGCATGGTCGAAAGCGAGGCCGGGCCGCTGCTGCTGGTCGATGTCGCGGCAATGGTCGCCGGTCCAGAACGGCAAGCTGCTTAAGCTCTTCGTTACCCTTCTGAGATACTTAGCTAATCACCACGCTGGAAAGACGGAAAACCGATGAAGAGCTGCCTGATCGTCGACGACTCCAAAGTGATCCGGAAAGTCGCCCGGCACATCCTGGAAACGCTTGATTTCGAAGTCGAGGAGGCCGGCGATGGCCAGGAGGCGCTAACGCGCTGCGAAGCCAAGATGCCGGACGTCGTCCTGCTCGACTGGAACATGCCGGTGATGAGCGGGATGGAATTTTTGAAGATGCTGCGCCAGCGCGGCCACAGCGACCAGCCAAAGGTCGTTTTCTGCACCACGGAAAACGACATGGCGCATATCCGCGCCGCGCTCGAAGCCGGTGCTGACGAGTATGTGATGAAGCCGTTCGACCGCGAGACTTTGCACATCAAGCTTCAGCTCGTCGGCGTCGCCTGAGCCCCGCGCGATGGAGCGGGCGCTCGCACAGAAGCGAGATCCCTTCGGAGCCCCACTAGGGCCTCGGCCGATCCGCCTGATGATCGTCGATGATTCGGTCGTCGCGCGCGCCGTCCTGTCGCGAATGATCGAAAGCGACGGCGGGTTCGAGATCGCAGCCGTCGCGGCAAGCGCCGAGGATGCGATCGACTCGCTCCAGGCAGTCAAGGTCGACACGGTCGTCCTCGATCTCCAGATGCCCGGTGCTGGCGGGCTGCGCTCGATCCCGCGCATCCTGGAAGTCGCGGACGGGGCGCGGGTGATGATCGTTTCCTCGCTCGCCGAGGACGGCGCCGAGGAGACGATGGCGGCGCTTGCGCTCGGCGCGACCGACGCGCTTCCCAAGCCGGGCGCCAGCCGTTTCAACGGCCGCTTTTCCGAAGTCCTGCTCGCCCGTCTCAAGGCGCTCGGCTATGCGGACCGGCAGCAGCCGATCGCGGCCGCGTTTCCGGACCTTCAGCCGGTGAGATGGCCGCTACGCGCCATGCCGCACGAGCCGATCCAGCTGCTCGCGGTCGGTGCTTCGACCGGCGGCATCCACGCCCTGTCGATCCTGTTCCAGTCGCTTCCGCGTATAATCGGCGCGCCTATCCTGGTCACTCAGCACCTGCCGTCCCTGTTCATGCCGGTGTTCGCGCGCCAGCTGGCGGTCGCAGCCCAGCGCGAAACTCTGGTCGCCGAGGATGGCATGCGCCTGCTTCCAGACAGGATCATCCTTGCACCCGGCGACGCTCATATTTCGCTTGTGTCCGACCTTAGCGGCCCAGTCGTGAAGCTGGTTCGCGAGCCGGTCCCGAGCGGCTGCATGCCGTCGCTCGACCCGATGCTCGAGGCCGCCGGTTCAATGTTCGGCAGCGCCGCGCTTGGTGTCGTGCTGACCGGCATGGGCCGAGACGGCGTGCGTGGCGCAGCTCGGCTGGTCGGCAGCGGGGGCGCGGTGATCGCTCAGGATGAAGCGACGTGCGCGGTATGGGGAATGCCGCGCGCCGTCGCCGAGGCGGGCCTATGCTCGGCAGTTATTCCGCCCGAAAAAATTGCGCGCCGGATTGCCTCGCGGGTCAGGGAGGAATTGTGCAGATAAGCGATAGCTCAAGCCGAATTCTCGCGGGCTTGCTCGAAGGACGGACGGGACAGCAGCTCACGATGAGTCGCCGCTGGCGGATCGAGACCGCGCTCGGCGGGCTTCTGCGCGAGCGTGGAATCTCCTCGCTCGACGAGCTGATCACGATCCTCGTCATGGGCAAGGAGCCCGGGCTGTCTAACCAGGTGATCGAAGCCTTGCTCAACAATGAAACCTATTTCTTCCGCGACCGCACGCCATTCGACCTGATCGCGAAGCATGCGCTTCCCGAGCTTGCGCAGCGGCGGCAGTCGAGCCGGCGCATCCGCATCTGGTCGGCGGGCTGCTCGACCGGTCAGGAAGTCTATTCACTGGCGATGTTGTTCGCGGAAAATTCGGCCGCCTGGAGCGGGTGGAGCATCGACATCCTTGGCACGGACGTCTCCGGAGCAGTGGTCGATCGCGCCCGCGAAGGCGTTTACAGCCAATTCGAGGTCCAGCGCGGACTCGGCATCCAGCAGATGATCCGCTGGTTTGAGGAAGGCGAGGGTGGCTGGCGGGCCGTCGAGCCGCTGCGCAGGCCGGTACGGTTCCAGGTCCACAATATCCTCGAGGCGCCGCCGCATCCCGGCGGTTTCGACATCGTTCTGTGCCGCAACGTGCTCCTTTATCTCAGTGCCGAGAAGCGGACTCAGGCATTCGACCGGCTCGGGAGCGCCATGGCTCCCGACGGTTGGCTGATGCTCGGCGCGGGCGAGACGGTGATCGGGCAGACGAAGAAACTGGTGTCGGATCCTTTGGCCCGTGGCTTTTACCGGCTAGCCGATGGCGACGAACTGCGCGGCGGAAGTGAGCGCCGCGACGGCTCCGGGGGCTTGACCGCGGCGGCCTAGCTGTGCGCCACTGGCGTCATGGAATTCGTTGAGCGCCCATCGCCAAACTTCGACGAGCGGGCGCTGCCGGTCACCATGGTCGTGCTTCATTATACCGGCATGCCCGACTGCGAAGGGGCGCTTGCGCGGCTAACGTCGCCCGAGGCTAAGGTCTCTGCTCATTATTGCATCGATGAGGATGGCACCGTCTATCGCCTGGTCGATGAATCGAAGCGCGCGTGGCACGCCGGCAAGGCGCGCTGGCGCGGCATCCGCGACGTCAATTCGGCAAGCGTCGGCATCGAGATCGTCAATCCCGGCCACGAGTTCGGATACCGCGCCTTTCCGGACGAGCAGATCGCCGCGCTGCTGCCGTTGCTGGCCGACATCAAGGACCGGCACGGAATCGGGCGCGGCAACGTCGTCGGCCATTCCGATGTCGCCCCGGCGCGCAAGGAAGACCCGGGCGAGCTGTTCCCCTGGTGGGAGCTGGCGAAGCGGCGCCTCGCGCTGCCAAGCCCGTCCCGCGACCTCATTGACCCCTTCTGGACCGACGCTGGCTTCCTGCTCGCGCTGGAGCGGTTCGGCTATGACGTCAGCGACGAGCAGAAAGCGTTAATCGCCTTCCAGCGGCGGTTCCGACCGGACATGATTGACGGAATTGTCGATGGGGAATGCCGAGCGAAATTGCTGTCACTGCTGCTGCCGCGGCCCCAGTGAAGACGGCGAATGGCTGACGCGACCAGGTGGACCGCAGACAGGCGACGACAGACAGGAGAATCTACTTCTGAATGGAAAAACTCACCTCGCCGTTCTGGACCGACCGCGTCGCGCTTCCGCCGCCGTCTCGACCAACAACCGCTCTGTAGCTTCGTGTTAGGTGTTCACAGGCGACGGACACCAGCGCGGGATTTTTGCTAGCGGCCGCCACCTTTCTCTGCGGCTGCCACTCCTCCGCCTTGCAAGAACGCGTCTTGCCGTCGGCATCAACAGCGAAATTTACCCGCACGTAGGTCGGGGACCTAAGCCCAGGCGGCAGTGAGTTTACAGTCAGCTCCATGAGCGGAAAGTGGACTTCAGCAGCATTCCGCGGTGCGTCCGCGATCAACCAACTAATCGGGACGCGATGGACTCCCGATGTAACCGAGCCATCCGACCAGCGGGCAGGCAGAAACCTGGCTCGACGCCTCAAAATCTCGCAGGTTTGCCGATCAAGCTCACGTACACGGCTGGTCGCTTCGATTGTACACACACTGATCTTGCCTTCGGCCGTCACGTCGAGCCGAACGGCCACTACCCAAAGGCCCGGACCGGCTTCGACCAGATAGTCCGGCACATCGCCTGCAGTTAGCCAACTGCCATCGTTCGTAGGAATGGGCGCCGCTAATTGGCTGGCGAGCATGAGCCATAACATCATCGTTGGAAGGTCGCAGGGAAACGATGGCTTGTCCAGCAGGCATGACGCCGCCCTCGTAAACTGTGTGCCTCTCGTCTATGTCGGCTTCGCCAGAGGGCCGGGCGGCCGCGGCTCCGCGCAAGCGGGGACGAGGAAAGTCCGGGCTCCACGGAACGACGGTGCCGGGTAACGCCCGGCGGGTTTTGCTTTGGCAGGGCTCAGGGATAGTGCCACAGAAAGGATACCGCCCGGGACCAGGGTAACTTGGGGCCGGGTAAGGGCGAAAGGGGGCGGCAAGAGCGCACCGCGGGACTGGCAACAGGACCGGCACGGTAAACCCCACCGGGAGCAAGACCGAATAGGGGCGGCAAATGGGCCTGTTCCGGCTCGTCGCCCGGGTTGGTTGCTTGAGGGGCAGGGTAACCTGTCTCCTAGAGGAATGGCCGCACATCCGCCGGCGCCCTAGCGGCTATGGCGGAGGACAGAACCCGGCTTACAGGCCCTCTGGCGTTTTTCAGTACGGGTGGCGGAGCTTCCGGCCCATCATTAGGGTTGGACCGGAATGGCGAAGCAGACGAGATCGGACGATTGGGGTTTCCCTCGCTGGCGCTCCTATGGCGACAAGTCGCGGGCGGCGACGCGGATCCGGCTGTGCGACCGCGAAGGCTGCGATGCGGCGGGCGACCGGCCCGCGCCCAAGGCGCCGAATAGCCCCGAGCGCTGGTACTTCTGTGAGATTCACGCCGCCGAATATAACAAGAATTGGAATTACTTCGCCGGGCTGAGCGCCGAGGACGCGGCCCGCGAGGCTGCCGAGGAAGAGAATGGGCCGAGCGGGTTTCGAAGCTCCGCGCACTGGAGCTGGGGCGGTCCCGGCGACGGCAGCCGCAGCCGCGACGAGATGCGCGCACTGGATGCGCTGGAGCTGGAGACCGATGCCGATTTTGCCGCGGTAAAGGCCGCTTACCGCCGGCTGGCCAAGGAAAACCACCCCGACCTCAAGCAGGGCGACGCGGACGCCGCCAAGCGCTTTCAGCAGGTGCAGGCGGCGTACGAAGTTCTCCGCAAGGCGGAAGAGCGCAAGGAAGGCCGCGCGGCCTAGCCTTTCGCCAGCATGAAGGTCGCGGCGCTGTGGGCGATCGGCTTGTCCGGGTCGCCGCCATGGGCGACTCCGCGGATAAAGGCGACGTTGCGCGTGGCCTTCACGCATTCGCAGCGCGCGTGGATGGTCTCACCCTTCAACGCGGGCCGGAGATAGTCGATCCTGAGGTTGAGCGTGGCGATCGGTACAAACCGCCCAAGCGTCATCCACACTGATCCGCCGCTGGCGGTGTCGATCAGGCTGACGATGGCGCCCGAAGCGAGGATGCCGCTGTCGGGCACGCCGACCAGTTCCTCGCGCCAAGGCAGGCTGAGCTCGATCCAGTCGGGGCCGGAGCATTCGTAGGAGAGGCCGATCGCGCGCCCGTGGCCGACCTTGCGCGCGAAAGCAAAGAAGGTCGCGGGGTCAAAGCCCGAGCTGGCCAGGGCTTGCTCTTCCGGGCTGCTGAAGCTCATGCGGCAAGCCGCCGCGCGGTGTCGCGAACCAGGGCAATCATGTTGGGCACGCCCTGGGTGCGGTTCGCGCTAAGCTGCCGCGACAGTTCGAATGGCGCGAGCGCGGCAGCGATGTCGGCGCGAGCAACGTCTTCGGCCGGCTTATCCTGCACCGCCGCAAGCACGAGTGCGACGATCCCCTTGGTGATCGCGGCGTTGCTGTCGGCAAGGAAGTGAAGCCGTCCGTCCGCCGTGCGCGCCGGATAGACCCACACCGAGGCCGAGCAGCCGGGGACTTTCGTGGCGTCGGTCTTGAGCGCATCTGGCATCGGCTCGAGCTTGCGGCCGAGGTCGATCAACAGGCGGTAGCGGTCCTCGGCCTCGAGCAGTTCATACTCGTCAAGAATGTCGGAAAGGGGCGGGAGGCCGGCCATCGACGTGCGACTAGCAGCCGCGCAGGCCGCCTGTCATCACGCGTTCGCAACCTAGCGGTCGCGAAGTTCCTCGATCTCGCGGGAAAGGCTGTTTTCCTTTTCGACCGTGATCCGCTCGAGCACCTTTAGCCGCTCCTGAAGCTGCGTGACTTCCGCCCTCAGCCGCATCGTTTCCGCCTGCTCCTCAGGCGGGGGACTCGACCGTTGACCTTCGAGATAGCGATAGCGCGCCTTCATCACGATCATGAACATGACCGCGGCGACGATCAGAACCGGAATCCAGCCACCGTTCATTGGACCTTGTCTCCACTCTTCAGCCGCGGCTTGTCGCGCAGCGCCTCGATCTGTGCCGCCGTCTGCGCCCCGCCGTCGGTGACGATCTGCTCCAGCACTCGCACCCGTGCCTCCAGCTCGCTGTTGCTGGTCGCGTACTGAGCGGCCTTCTCCGCAGCATGCCGCGTCTCCGCCTCCAGCTGCTTTTCCCGGAATGAGAAAAACCGGCGTGCCATGTATAGCAACAGCACCGTCGGAATCAGAACGACGATCAGCAGCGCCATATTCTCTCCAGGACCCATCAGGCGCGACCTCCGGCTTGAGAGGTAAGCGATTCGATCTCGCGAGCAAGCTGAGACGGCTGGTCTGTGACGATCCGCTCGACCGTTGCAAGCCGGTCCTTGATCGATCCGATTTCCGCGCGAAGCTGGGCGTTCTCGCCGGTCAACAATTTGATCCGCTCGGCGGCTTCCGCGTCGGTCTTCGGGTGCAGCGCAACGCCCCAGCTATTCTCGAGCGGATAGCCGTTCTTGATCCTCAACCAAGTGGTGAAAACCCAGCCCCCGACACTGATGGCGACAACCAGTGCGATCAGCGGAAACAGTTCGAGTATTGCGGCAAGATTGGCGTTCATCGCTTTTGATCCCCTATTTAGCGAAGCTGCTCGATTTCCTGTGCGAGCGAGCGGTTTTCCGTGGTCACATAGCTTTCGATGTCGGCGAGGCGCCGGTCGATGTCGCGGAAGCGGCCACTGATATCGCGGGCGCTGCGCGTCGGCGAGGCGCGGACGCCCTGCCAGAAGCGGCGCTCCTCGGTGTCCGCGAAAGCCAGCTCGCGCGGCTTGTCCGGCGTCACCATTGCCGCGATGAAGTAGAAGGGCAGGACCGACCCGCCGCTCATGAACACCCCGGCGAGGAAGCAGATTCTTACCAGCGTGACATCGAGCCCGGTATAATCAGCGATGCCCGCGCACACGCCGAGAAACTTCCCGTTGCGCTTGTCGCGGTAGAAGCGGGTGCGGCTAGGCGGCTGTTCGGTCGGATAGTTGCGCCGGTCGGCTGGGTCCGGGCGCTCGGAGCGATAGTCGCGCCGCTCTGCCGGGTCGTCGCGCTCGTCATACGCCATCGTCACTCTCCGTCGGCAAGCAGCCGCTGACTGTCGCGGCCGGGGAGGCACTGCTGCCGCCAGTCGGGGTTCTCGGCAGTCATGATTCGTTCGATCGTGCAAAGACGATCGTCGAGACGCCGTGCGGCGTCATGCAACTCGTCGAGCAGCTTCTCGTCGGATTGCGACAAGGTCCCTGCCTGCTTCCACTTGGTAATATAATGAAAGATCAGCCAAGGCAGACCCAGGAAGAGGACTGAAATCGCTATGACTGGGACAAACACTTCTTCCATGGCGGCTATTTCCCCTTCGCCGCGAGCGCGGCTTTCAATGCTTCGAGCTCGGCATCGACCTTGTCGGACGCCTTGAGCTCAGCGATTTCTTCCTCGAGGCTTTTCGGCCCTGTCATTCCCAGCGCGTCGGCACGCCCTTCGGCGAAGTCCGCGCGACGCTCTAAGATTTCGAACTTGGAAAAGGCGTCCTCAGTGCGGCCTCCGTGCGTCACTTCGCGAGCGCGGGCGCGGGTGACCGCGCTCTCGATCCGCGACTGAATTGAATTCTGGCGAGCGCGCGCCTCGCGCAGCTTGCCCTGCAGCTTGGCGATGTCGCCTTCGTAGCTGCGCAGCGTGTCGTCGATGACCTTGATCTCGGCACGCAGGCCGTC
>JALYPM010000091.1 GCA_030856365.1 Pseudomonadota bacterium | reverse complement strand
TGCGCTCGATGAAGGTCTGGTCGGGACCGTTGACCATGATGTCGCTGACCGCCGGATCGGCAAGCAATTCCTCGAGCGGGCCGAGGCCGAGAAGCTCGTCGACCAGCACCTTCTCCAGCGCGAACTGTTCGCGGCGGTTGAGATTGATTTTGAGTTCGTTCAGCACCTCGGAGATGATCGGGCGGAATTCTTCCGCTAGCTCATCCTTGCCAAGGGTGGCGGCAGCTTCGGGGTCGACGCGCTCGAGCAGGCGCGGAAGCACTTGCTCCTTGATGCGGTGGACCGCGGCCTCGAAGCCCTCCTGCTTGCTCTGCGCCGCTTCGCCACTGCCGTTCTGGCGATTGTTGAGCTTCTCCAGAGCGCCGGAAGGGACACCACCGCTGTCCGGCATGGACGAATCGAGATTGGGCGTCAGTTCGTCGATCGGCGGAAACTGGTCGCCGCCTTCGGGTTCGATCGCGGACAATCCCATCCCGCCGACGGGAGACTTCATCGGCTTGGCGACGCCGAACGACGGCCGCTGTCCGCTGCTGCCCGGTCCGCTGCGATTCCCGAATGCGTTCATTCCAACCGACCCCGTAATCTCGCGAGAGTTCGGGATGGTGAATAGGAGCCAAACTTTTAGAAAAAGCTAACCGCGCTCAGGCGACCAAATCAGGCCGCAGCGGTGTCGGCGCTCTCCGCAAGAACGGTGAGTCCGCGGTTGCTCACTTCGGCAAAGCCGCCGCTGACCCGGATTCGCTCCGGCTGGCCGCCGGCGGTGCGGTAGACCGCGAGATCGCCGTCGCGCAGCGTCGACATGAAGGGCGCGTGGCCGGCGAGCACGCCGAATTCGCCCTCGGCGCCCGGGACCACGACCATGTGGACGTCGTCCGCCAGCACTAGCTTTTCGGGCGTCACCAGTTCGAAGTGAAGGTCGGGCATTTTCAATCTCCCCCCTCCCGCTTGCGGGAGGGGCTGGGGGTGGGCACAAGAGGTCAGGACACGCCCACCCCTCGATCCCCTCCCGCGAGCGGGAGGGGAAGCTCAATCAAGCCTCCTGCGCCAGCTTCTCGGCCTTGGCGACGGCTTCATCAATGCCGCCGACCATGTAAAAGGCCGCTTCCGGCAAATGATCGTATTCGCCGTTCACCACCGCCTTGAACGAGCGGACGGTGTCTTCGACCTGGACGAACTTGCCCGGAATGCCGGTGAAGACCTCGGCGACGTGGAACGGCTGCGACAGGAAGCGCTGGATCTTGCGCGCGCGGCTGACGGTCAATTTATCCTCTTCGCTGAGTTCGTCCATGCCGAGGATGGCGATGATGTCCTGCAGCGACTTGTACTTCTGCAGCGTTTCCTGGACGGCGCGGGCGACCTCATAATGCTCCTGGCCGACGACGGCCGGAGTGAGGACGCGGCTGACAGAATCGAGCGGGTCGACGGCCGGGTAGATGCCCAGCTCCGAAATCGCGCGGCTGAGCGTCGTCGTTGCATCGAGGTGGGCGAACGACGTCGCTGGCGCCGGATCGGTCAAATCGTCGGCGGGAACGTAGATGGCCTGCACCGACGTGATCGAGCCCTTGTGGGTCGAGGTGATGCGCTCCTGAAGCTGGCCCATGTCGGTCGACAGGGTCGGCTGATAGCCAACCGCCGACGGGATACGGCCCAGCAGCGCCGACACTTCCGAACCCGCTTGGGTAAAGCGGAAGATGTTGTCGACGAAGAAGAGCACGTCCTGGCCTTCGACGTCGCGGAAATATTCGGCCTGGGTGAGGCCGGATAGAGCGACTCGCGCGCGAGCGCCTGGCGGCTCGTTCATCTGGCCGAATACCAACGCCACTTTGGAGCCCTCGGTAATCGGGTTACCGTCGGCGTCCTTGGCGATGACGCCCGAGTCGATGAACTCGTGGTAGAGATCATTGCCCTCGCGGGTGCGCTCGCCGACACCGGCGAAGACGGACACGCCGCCGTGGCCCTTGGCGATGTTGTTGATCAGCTCCTGGATCAGCACGGTCTTGCCGACCCCGGCGCCGCCGAACAGGCCGATCTTGCCGCCCTTTGCATAGGGCGCGAGCAGGTCGATGACCTTGATGCCGGTGACCAGGATCGCCGCTTCGGTCGACTGGTCGACGAAGGGCGGAGCCTCGGCGTGGATCGACATGTGCAGATCGCTGCCGATCGGACCGCGCTCGTCGATCGGCTCACCAATCACGTTCATGATCCGGCCGAGCGTCTTGGGGCCAACCGGCACCTGGATCTGCGCGCCGGTGGAGTCGACGACCTGGCCGCGGGTGAGGCCGTCGGTCGAGTCCATCGCGATCGTGCGGACGACGTTCTCGCCGAGGTGCTGCGCGACCTCGAGGACGAGGCGGCGGCCGTCGATATCGGTCTCTAGCGCCGAGAGGATCGGCGGAAGCTCGCCCTCGAAGGCGACATCGACGACGGCGCCGATCACCTGCGCGACGCGGCCGGTGAGGTTGCTCGGAACGCCCGAAGTCGTGGGGCCGGATCCGGTCGCCGACGTGGCGGCAGCCTTGCTGGAGCGGGTCTTGGGAGCGGCGGTGGCCATATCGGTTCCTGCTTCTAGAGTTAGTATTCTTGAGTGAGCAGCCACGATCGGTCCGGCTGCTGACGAATTACTGCATTTCTGATGTGCCACCTATTCGCGAACGGTGGCCTTATCTTGAAGGCGCAGGCGTAATCGGTGGGCTTGACCTGGACACAGCGCGCAGAGGAATACTTCGTAGGCAACATCGGGGCTTCGGGAATCCCGCCGCTTGTTTCCGCGCGTCGTGCAGCATCCGACCAGCTTGCTTCGTAGGCCTGCTGAATCGCTGCGGCGCTAAGCCGCCTTGTTTCACCGCCGACCACATTCGGCGAGCTAGCTAATAGGGCGACCAGAAGGATCACAGAGCCTCGGCCCCAGAAATAATCTCTACCAGTTCCGTCGTGATCGCGGCCTGGCGCTGGCGGTTGTACTTGATCGACAGGCGGTTGATCATGTCGCCGGCGTTGCGGGTGGCATTGTCCATCGCCGTCATTTGCGATCCGTAGAAGCCGGCCTGATTTTCGATCAGCGCGCGGAAGATCTGGATGGCGACGTTGCGCGGGAGCAGCTCGGCGAGGATTTCCTCCTCGTCCGGTTCATACTCCACGGCAGCACTGGCGCCCGAAGCCGCCGCGCTGTCATTGGCAGGGAGGACGACCGGGATCAGCTGGTCGATCGTCGGTTCCTGGACCAGGGTCGAGCGGAAGTTGGCATAGGCGAGGTGGATAACGTCGATGCCGTCGGTCGAGTAGCGGTCGATGATGTCCTCGGCGATCGCCTGTGCCGTCGCATAATCGGGCGCTTTCATCGCGGACGTGTCGTGCTGGGCGATGATCGCCCTGGGGTAGAGGCGCTGGAGCACCGGGCGACCTTTGCGGCCGACGATGTAGAACAGCACCGTCTTGCCCTGACGAGTCAGCTCGTCGGCGCGGCGGCGGACCGCACGCACGATGTTGCTGTTGAACGCTCCGGCAAGGCCGCGGTCGCTGGTGACGACGACGATCAGGTGGGTGTCGTCCTTGCCCGTGCCGGCCAGCAGCTTGGGACTCTTCGGCGTCACCGCGACCCGGCTGGCGAGCGACGACATCACCGCCGACATCCGCGTCGAATAAGGCCGGCCGGCCTCGGCGCCCTGCTGCGCTCGGCGCAGCTTGGCCGCGGCGACCATCTTCATCGCCTTGGTGATCTTCTGCGTCGACTTCACCGAGCCGATGCGGTTCTTGAGGGCCTTTAGGCTGGACATTGCCGGCTACGCGAACTGCTTGCCGAAGGCGGTGAGCGCATCCTTGAGCGCCGCCGCCGTGTCGTCGTCGAGCGCCTTGGTGTCGCGGATCTTGGCAAGTACTTCGGGGCGTTCCGACTTCATATAGCTCAGCATCGCCGCTTCGTAGCGGGTGACGTCGCGAACCTCGACCTTGTCGAGGAAGCCCTGCGTGCCGGAGTAGATGGACGCGACCTGGTCCTCGACCGGCATCGGTTGGAACTGGCCCTGCTTCAGAAGCTCCGTCAGGCGGGCGCCGCGGGCCAGCAGGCGCTGGGTCGATGCGTCGAGGTCGGAGCCGAACTGCGCGAATGCCGCCATCTCGCGATATTGCGCAAGCTCCAGCTTGATCGAGCCGGAGACCTTCTTCATCGCCTTGGTCTGCGCGGCCGAGCCGACTCGGCTGACCGACAGACCGACGTTAATCGCAGGGCGGATGCCCTGATAGAAGAGGTCGGTCTCGAGAAAGATCTGGCCGTCGGTGATCGAGATGACGTTGGTCGGGATGTAGGCCGACACGTCGCCCGCCTGCGTCTCGATGATCGGCAGCGCCGTCAGCGAGCCTGAGCCATTGTCCTCGTTCATCTTGGCGGCGCGCTCGAGCAGCCGGCTGTGAAGGTAGAACACGTCGCCCGGATACGCCTCGCGGCCCGGCGGGCGGCGCAGCAGCAGCGACATCTGGCGATAGGCGACCGCCTGCTTGGACAGATCGTCGTAAACGATCACGGCATGCATGCCGTTGTCGCGGAAATATTCGCCCATCGCGCAGCCGGTGTAGGGCGCCAGGAACTGCAGCGGCGCCGGCTCCGACGCGGTCGCGGCCACGACGATGGAATATTCCATCGCGCCATGCTCTTCGAGCACGCGAACGATCTGCGCAACGGTCGAGCGCTTCTGCCCGATGGCGACGTAGATGCAGTAAAGCTTCTGGCTCTCGTCGTCGCCCTGGTTGGCCTGCTTCTGGTTGATGAAGGTGTCGAGCGCGACGGCCGACTTGCCGGTCTGGCGGTCGCCGATGATCAGTTCGCGCTGTCCGCGGCCGACGGGGACGAGGGCGTCGAGCGCCTTGAGGCCGGTCTGCACCGGCTCATGCACCGACTTGCGCGGGATGATACCCGGCGCCTTGACCTCAACGCGGCGGCGCTCGGTGGTTTCGATCGGGCCCTTACCATCGATCGGGTTGCCGAGCGCGTCGACGACGCGGCCGAGCAGCGCCTTGCCGATCGGCACGTCGACGATGGTGCCGGTGCGCTTGGCGGTGGAGCCTTCGCGGATGGTGGTGTCGGAGCCGAAGATGACGACGCCGACATTGTCTGCTTCGAGGTTGAGCGCCATGCCCTTGATGCCGCCGTCGAACTCGACCATTTCGCCGGCCTGGACGTTGTCGAGGCCGTGGATTCGGGCGATGCCGTCACCGACCGACAGCACGGTGCCGATTTCCGAGACCTCCGCATCGGCCTCGAAATTCGCGATCTGGTCGCGGATGACGCGGGAAATTTCAGCGGCGCGGATGTCCATTTTCAGCCTTTCATCGCAGATGCGAGTCGATTGAGTTTGGTGCGGATGGAAGCATCGATCATCTGGCTTCCCATCTTGATGGTGATTCCGCCCAGGATGGCGGGGTCGACGTTCGCCTCGATGGCGACGTCCCGGCCGGCCTGGGCGCGAAGCTGCTGGCGAAGCGCGAGGAGCTGGTCGTCCTTGAGCGGGCGAGCGGTGACGACCTCGGCGGTCGTTTCACCGCGATGCTCGGCGGCAAGCCGGCGGAAAGCGCGGATCACCGGCATCAGCTGTCCCTTGCGGCCATTGCGGGCAAGGACGCCGACGAAGTTGGTGGTGATGGTGTCGAGGCCGAGCTGCGGAGCGAGCGCCGCGAAGGTCTTGCCGGCCTCCGCGCGCCCGATCAACGGGCTTTCGATCAGCTGCCGCAACTCCGGCGATTCGCCAATCGCCTGCCCGAGCCCCTCCAGGCTCCGGCTGACGGAGTCGATCTGCCGTTCGTCGCGGGCAAGGTCAAATAGCGCTGACGCGTAGCGTCCCGCTAAGCTGGCCTGAATGCCGCCGGATGTCTCCACGCGCCAAAAGCTCCAGAACTGGAATTACCCCATATGAAAATGGGGCGCTGTTGCAGCCGTTTGACCGCACGCCCCGATGGGTTGGCGCGGCCCCTAGCAGGGGGTCTTGAATCGCGCAAGGCGGAGCGAGCGCGCAAAATGGATCAGAAGGCGCGGCGCTGGGCCGAAATCAGCATCCGCAGCAGCATCGCGACCGGGCGGGGAACCCCGACCTTGCCTTCGAGCCACAGGCTGACGGCCGAGCGGCTGACCCCGATCGCGCTCGCGAGGTCGGCCTGGGTGCGATAGCCCAATGTCCGCATTGCCGACTTGAGCTCGTCGGGAGCCATCGACGCGAGCATCTCGGCATTGGGATTGGGGTCGTCCATCGCGGCGTCTCTCTAGCCGCAGCATGGGAGCCGGGGGAAGGCCGCTAGATCGCGTCGGCGCCGCGGTCGCCGGTGCGGATTCTGATGGCTTCGGAGATTTCGCTGACGAAGATCTTGCCGTCTCCGATTCGGCCGGTCCTTGCCGCCGCAGCGATCGCCTCGACGACATTGTCCGCCAAACTGTCCTCGACCACCACCTCGACCTTCACCTTGGGCAGGAAGTCGATCACATATTCGGCGCCACGGTAGAGCTCCGTATGGCCCTTCTGGCGGCCGAAACCCTTGACCTCGGTTACGGTGATTCCGCTTACGCCGACGTCGTGGAGGGCGTCCTTCACGTCGTCGAGCTTGAACGGCTTGATGATCGCTTCGATCTTCTTCACGCGCGCTTCTTTCGAGAGGTTGATTCGCGCCGCACTGTGCCGTGTTTGGCCGCACAGGCGCAACCGGCGGTCGAGATTTCACCTTGCTAGGGCGCTTTGAGCAAAATTGCCCCATCGCCGCCGCATTTCGCGGGCAGAGGCGCGACCAATGAAGGCCATCATTCTCTCCGCCGGACAGGGCTCCCGTTTGGGAGCGCTCACTCACGACCGGCCGAAATGCCTGATCGACTTCGCCGGGCGGACTTTGCTCGACCGCCAGCTCGACACGCTGGAAGCCAGCGGCGTCAGCGACGCGGTGGTCGTCACCGGCTTCCGCGACGACCAGGTCCAGCGTGCGCTCAGTCGCCGGACCGGCGCGCTCCGGGTACGGACCGTCTACAACCCTTTCTACAAGGTCGCCGACAACCTCGGATCTCTGTTCGTCGCTCGCGAGGAGCTGTCGGGCGACTGCCTCGTCTGGAACGGGGACACTTTGGTCAGCGAAGCGCTGATGGCGCGGGTGCTCGGCAACGATCGCAGCGGCATTGCCGTGACCATCGACCGCAGCAAGGACAGCTTCGACGAGGACGACATGAAGGTCGTCGTCGGCAATGACGGACGGCTCCACGCGATCGGCAAAAGGCTGCCGATGGGCAATATCAATGCCGAATCGATCGGGTTGCTTGCCTTCCGCGGCGACGGCGCCGGACGCTTCCGCGAGTGGATCGAGAAGGTCATCCGCACGGCCGAGGGCACCACCGTCTGGTATCTGCGCGTGATCCACCAGATCGCGCAGAGCGAAGACGTCTGGACGCTCGACATTAGCGGCGAGGAATGGGGCGAAGTTGATTTTCCCGAGGATGTGGACGGCGCCCGGATGCTGGCCGAGCGTTGGGACTCGGCGAAAAAGGCCGCCGCCGCCTAACCGTCCATTAGACGTAGGGTGGCTTGTCGAATCCTCTCGGGCTTTTCGTAAAAATCTCGCAGCCGTCCTCGGTGATTCCGATCGTATGTTCGAACTGCGCCGACAGCGAGCGGTCGCGGGTGACCGCGGTCCAGCCATCGTCGAGCATCTTGCAGTCCGCGCGGCCGATGTTGATCATCGGCTCGACGGTAAAGATCATTCCGGGCTTCAGCTCGGGTCCGGTGCCCGGCCGGCCAGCGTGGACCACTTCGGGACTGTCATGGAACAGGCGTCCGACGCCGTGGCCGCAGAAATCCCGGACGACCGAAAAACGGTGCGCCTCGGCATGGCGCTGTATCGCGTTGGAGACATCGCCCAAGCGGTTGCCGGGCTTGGCCTGCTCGAGGCCCAGCATCAGGCATTCATAGGTGACTTCGACCAGCCGCTTCGCCTTGATCGGAACGTCTCCGACCAGGAACATGCGGCTGGTGTCGCCGTGCCAGCCGTCGAGTATCGGGGTCACGTCGATGTTGACGATGTCCCCGTCCTTCAGCGCCCGGTCGCCCGGAATGCCGTGGCAGACGACGTGATTGATCGACGTGCAGCAGCTTTTGGCGAAGCCGCGGTAGTTGAGCGTCGCCGGGACCGCGCCGGCGCTCAATATATGTTCGCGTGCCCGGTCGTCGAGCTCCTGTGTCGGCACCCCGGGCACGACGTGCGGGACGAGCGCGTCGAGAATCTCGGCCGCGAGGCGACCGGAGCGGCGCATGCCCTCGAATCCTCCGGGGCCGTGAAGCTTGATGAC
This sequence comes from Pseudomonadota bacterium, assembly GCA_030856365.1. GTDB lineage: Bacteria > Pseudomonadota > Alphaproteobacteria > Sphingomonadales > Sphingomonadaceae > Sphingomicrobium. Next base: position 1,215 of record JALYPM010000091.1, on the reverse strand, counting down.
GCCGTTGCGGCTCTCGGCGCGGTCATCGGCGGCGACGGTGATGTATTGAGTCATTGCGCTCATATAGAGGGAGCGCGGCGCAAACCTAATCGTTGGAGGCGAAGTGGGCGAGACACGGGTCTGGACAGCGGCACTGCTGGTCATCGGCGACGAAATCCTGTCCGGCCGCACGCAGGACAAGAATGTCGCGCAGGTGGCGACCTGGCTCAACCGCCAGGGCATTCGCCTCAGCGAAGTGCGGGTCGTTCCCGACGAGGAGCAGAGCATCGTCAATGCTGTCAACGCGCTGCGGGCGGCGCACGATTATCTGTTCACGACCGGCGGGATCGGACCCACGCACGACGACATCACCATCGATTCGATCGCCGCTGCATTGGACGTTCCCGTGGTGGTGCATCCCGAGGCGCGGCGAATCCTCGAGGAGTATTTCCTCCCCCGCCAGATGGTGGTGACGGAGGCGCGGTTGCGGATGGCGCGGGTTCCTGAAGGGGCCGAGCTCATCCCGAACCCGACCTCGGGCCCGCCGGGCGTGCGCACCGGCAACATCTTCATCCTTGCAGGAATCCCCAGCGTCGCTGCCGGGATGCTGGCGGCGCTTAACGGCGCTCTGGAAGGCGGACTGCCCGTCCTGTCGGCGACGCTCGGCGCCTTCGCCGCGGAAAGCGACGTCGCCGACCTGCTGCGCGAAACCGAAGCTGCGCATGAAGGCGTGTCGATCGGTAGCTACCCGTTTGCCAAGGACGGTCGCTACGGAGCGAATTTCGTCATTCGGTCAGAAGATGCGCCTGTCATTGAGGCTTGTGCTCGCGAACTCGCGCGGCGGTTGTCCGACGCAGGGTTCGAGCCCGTCGACGGCGGCATCTGATTCGCCCCTCCAACCGGAGTTGACCGCGCGCCGACCGTCATGCCATCGGCAAGCAGCGCCGCGGGTATGATGTAATGGTAGCCTGTCAGCTTCCCAAGCTGAACGCGCGGGTCCGATTCCCGCTACCCGCTCCAGCGCACCCATTGAACATCATGAACAGCCCCGGCCGCCCCGCTTATGCAAAATCGAGTGGATGCTCGCTTGCCCAGCGCACAAAACAGTGTATCACCCATATAACACAGTCACTAACTCGTCGGCTGTTGTGCGGTTCCAGCAATCGGAGACTCGAATGACAATTGCCTCCCCTCCAAGTCTCTGGAGGACGTCCCGATGGAACTACTTCTTTCAAC
>JALYPM010000070.1 GCA_030856365.1 Pseudomonadota bacterium | reverse complement strand
GTCGTCGAGCGTCGAGACTGTCAGGCTCTTCGCTCGCTTGGCGCGGTGGGTGCCGATGGCAAAGCGGTGCGCTTCGTCGCGGAGACGCTGGAGATAGAAAAGCAAAGCCGAATTGGGTGGCAAGCTCAGCTCGCGACCGCCGGGCATGTGGAAGGTTTCGCGGCCGGCGTTGCGGTCCGGCCCCTTCGACACGGCAACCACCGGCACGTCGTGAACGCCGGCATTCTCCATTGTTTCACACACCGCCGACAGCTGGCCCTTGCCGCCGTCGATCATCAGCAGGTCGGGCCACTCCCCGCTCGCGCGGTCCGGGTCTTCCTTCTCCAGCCGCGCAAAGCGCCGCTCCAGCACCTCGCGCATCATCGCGAAGTCGTCGCCGGGGGCTGTCTCGGCGCGCTTGATGTTGAACTTGCGATAGCTGTTCTTGCGAAAGCCTTCCGGCCCGGCAACGACCATCGCGCCAGTCGCGTTGGTGCCCATGATGTGGCTGTTGTCGTAGATCTCGATGCGCTTGGGGATGTCGGGCAGCTCGAAGGTGTCGGTGAGCTCGCGCAGGACTTTGGCCTGAGTGGTTGTTTCGGCCATTCGCCGGTCGAGCGCTTCTTCCGCGTTGCGCGTCGCTTGCTCGACCAATTTTACGCGTGGGCCACGCCGCGGCTGCTCGATCACCACTTTGCGCTCTACACGCGAGGACAGCGCCTCCTCGAGCAGCTCTCGATCGGCCAGCTCCCGGTCCAGCAGAATGCGCTTGGGCGGCGGCATGTCCTCGTAGAATTGCACCAGGAAGCTGGACAGCACCTCGGCTTCCGGAACCTCGTTCGTGTGCGCCGGAAAGAAGGCGCGATGCCCCCAATTCTGGCCACCGCGGATGAAGAAGCCCTGGATGCACATATGCCCGCCCTTGCAGGCGAGAGCGAACACGTCGCCGTCGCCAAGCCCTTCGGAGTGAACAGTCTGGCTGCCCTGGATGTAGGTCAGCGCCCGCAGCCGGTCGCGATAGACCGCCGCCAGCTCGAAATCCTGATCCTCGGCCGCCTTGGCCATCTGTTTGCCGAGCCGCGCCTGCACGCCGGTCGACTTGCCCGCGAGAAATCCCTTCGCGTCGTCGACCAGCTCTGCATAGTCGCCCGGTTCAATCCGGCCGACGCAGGGCGCCGAGCAGCGCTTGATCTGGTAAAGAAGGCAGGGCCGCGCGCGGTTCTGAAAATAGCTGTCGGAGCAGCTGCGGAGCAGGAACAGTTTCTGGAGCGCGTTGAGGGTGCGGGTGACCGAGCCGGCGCTGGCGAATGGGCCGTAATATTGCCCCTTGATGCGCCGGGCGCCGCGGTGCTTCTGAACGCGGGGGAAGGCATGGTCTTCGCGCAGCAGGATGAACGGGAAGCTTTTGTCGTCGCGGAGGAGGACGTTGTAAGGGGGGCGGAAGCGCTTGATCAGCTGCGCCTCGAGCAGCAGCGCCTCGGCCTCGGTACGGGTCGTGACGATGGTCATCGAGCGGGTCTGCGCAACCATCCGCTGGAGCCGCTTCGGCAGCCGCGTGACCTGGGTATAGTTGGTGACCCTTTGTTTCAGCCCGCGCGCCTTGCCGACGTAAAGCACGTCGCCGCGAGCATCCTGCATGCGATAGACACCCGGCCGCGCCGGCAGCGTGCGCACCACCTCACGAATGGCGGCGACGCCTTTCTCGAGGTCCGGCGCCTCGCCACCGCCATGGACGGTGTAGGTCGCCTTGTCCTCGTTGAAGCGCTCTGCCGCCCCGGGATGATCGGGGCGATCGGCGGGGGTACGATCCATCTCGCCGATCTAGGACGCGGAGCCGCTCTTCGCCAGTGAGCAGGGCTCAGGCGGCGGCGCGCGCCTGTTCCTCGTCGGCCAGCATCCAGTCGACGGCGGCGCGGGCGTGGATCGCGGTCGAATCATAGACCGGGATAACGTTGGCGCGAACATCGACGGCTAGCACTAGCTCGGTGCATCCAAGGACGACCGCCTGGACCTTCTGCTTGGCGAGTTCGGTGATCAGAGTCCTGAGCTTGCGCTGGCTCTCGCGGACGACGCGGCCGGCCGCGAGCTCCTCGAAGATGATGCGGTCGATCTCGGTTGCCCAAGCGGCCCCGACGGGCGCGAGCGTCAGGCCGCGCTGCTCGAGCCGGCCGCGCACGTGCGGCTCATTCATGGTGAAGCGGGTGCCGAGAAGCGCGACGCGGCTGCGGCCATCGGCGACAAGCTGGTCGGCGATGGCATCGCCGATGTGGAGCACGGGATTGCTGACCGCCGCTGCGACCTGGTCGTAAACCTTGTGGCTAGTGTTCGAGGCGAGGATCAGACCATCGACGTCCGCCGCCGTGAGTCGTCTGGCGGCGTCAATGATCGTCTTGGCGACGCCCGCCCAGTCGTCGGACAGTTCCATGGCCGCCACTGGAGCCAGGTCGAGGCTTTCGATCGCCAACCGGGCGCTGTGGAGCCCGCCCAGCCTGTGCGCGACGGCGCGGTTGATGTGGTCGTAATAAAGTGCGGTGGAGGACCAGCTCGTCCCCCCGACGATACCCAGCTTGCGCAACTTCGAAGCCCCCCTTTCCCCGAACGCCTCCAGACCGGCGACCGGCTGGGGGCTTTAACCCAGATGCGATGTGCGGACACCGGACCGACGAGTCGGCTCAGCTCCTGACCCTGTTGTCGGCGAAGTTCCTCATTCGAGCAAGCGCCGCGACCCGCATTTCCTCGCGCAATTGACGCGGACTGGCTCACCAGAGAAAGCGGTCCCCATGCAAGGTGAGTCACAGGCCAACAATGCCGTGCTGATGGTGCGCCCCGCGGCTTTCGGCTTCAATCCAGAGACCGCCGTGACGAACGCGTTTGCGGCGCGCACTCAGCCGGACTGTTCGCAGGCCGCATTGGCCGAGTTCGATCGGGCGGTGGAGCGGCTCCAGCGTGCCGGCGTGACGGTGCTAGTGATGGAAGATTCGCTCGAACCAGCGAAGCCCGACGCGGCCTTCCCGAACAATTGGGTGTCGTTCCACGCTGATGGTCGCCTGGTCGTCTATGCAATGGCGACGCCGACGCGGCGACTGGAACGCAGGGTCGATGCACTGGTGGAGGCGCTCACCTCCCACGGGTTTGCAGTCAGTGGGGTCGTTGACCTCACCGGCCATGAGACAACCGGTCGCTTTCTCGAGGGCACCGGCAGCCTGATCCTTGATCGCCCCCGCCGGCGCGCTTACGCCGCGCTCGGGCCGCGGACCTGTCCCGAGGCGCTGGAGGCATTCGGCGCGCGTCTCGATTATTCGATCTTCGCCTTCAATGCGGCAGACCGCCTGGGGCAGCCGATCTATCACACCAACGTGATGATGAGTCTCGGCACCCGCTTCGCGATGCTGTGTCCGGAGGTCGTCTCGCCCGAGCAGCGGCAGCAGTTGATGGACGATATCGAAGCGGGGGGCCGCACTTTCATCACCGTCGACTATGAGCAGATGCGCCATTTCGCCTGCAATATCCTCGAACTTCGCACTGCTAAGGGCGATCCGCTGGTTGCCCTTTCCGCTTCGGCGAAAGCCTGCCTGCGGCCGGACCAGATAGCGATGCTCGAACGGCTTGGCGGAGATTTGGTGGACGTGCCCATTCCGACGATCGAGGCCGTCGGCGGGGGCAGCCTGCGCTGCATGATCGCCGACATCCATTTGCCGCGCATCAGCCCAGGCTTTTAACGATCTCCTCCACCATCTTCTTGGCGTCGGCGAGCAGCATCATCGTGTTGTCGCGGTAGAAGAGTTCGTTGTCGACGCCGGCATAGCCGACGCCGCCCATCGACCGTTTGATGAATAGCACGGTGCGCGCCTTTTCGACGTCGAGCACCGGCATTCCGTAGATCGGCGAGCTCTTGTCGGTCTTGGCCGCCGGATTGGTGACGTCGTTGGCGCCGATGACGAAGGCGACGTCGGTCTGGGCGAACTCGCTGTTGATGTCCTCCAGCTCGAACACTTCATCGTAGGAAACGTTGGATTCGGCCAACAACACGTTCATGTGCCCCGGCATCCGGCCGGCGACCGGATGGATCGCATATTTGACTCGCACCCCTTCTTTCTTGAGCAAGTCGCCCATTTCGCGGAGCGCATGCTGCGCCTGGCTGACCGCCATTCCGTAGCCGGGGACGATGATCACCTGGTCGGCCTGTTTCATCAGGAACGCGGCATCTTCGGCCGAACCGCGCTTGTAGGGGCGGTCGATGGCGGCCGCTTCGCCGCTGCTGGAAACGGCGCCGAACCCTCCGGCAATGACCGAAATGAAGCTGCGATTCATGGCGCGGCACATGATGTAGCTGAGGATCGCACCGGAGCTTCCGACCAGGGCGCCGGTGATGATCATCGCGCTGTTGTGGAGCGTGAAACCCATCGCCGCCGCGGCCCAGCCGGAGTAACTGTTGAGCATCGAGATGACGACCGGCATGTCGGCCCCGCCGATGGGGATGATCAGCAGGAAGCCGATCGCGAAGCTGAGCGCGGTGATGGTGAAGAAGACCCACGGGTCCTGATCGATCGTGAAGTAGCCAATCAGGCCGAGGATTGCCGCCAGCGTGCCGAGGTTGATCACGTGCCGCATCGGCAGCAGGATCGGCTTGCCCGACATGTTGCCGTTGAGCTTGAGGAAAGCGATCACAGAGCCCGAGAAAGTGATCGCGCCGATGGCTACCCCGAGGCCAAGCTCGACACGGCTGACCTGGTGAATACCGTCGGGCCCAAGGATGCCGAATGCGTCGGGGTTGAGGAATGCTGCGGCCCCAACCAGCACCGCGGCCATGCCCACCAGGCTGTGGAAGGCGGCGACCAGCTGCGGCATAGCGGTCATCTGTATGCGCCTTGCAGTGACCAGGCCGATGGCGCCGCCGACGACGATCGCGGCGACGATTTCGGCAAGCGATGCAATCTCGTGAACGGCGAGCGTTGTGACGACCGCGATGGCCATTCCGGTCATTCCGAAATTGTTGCCGCGGCGGCTGCTTTCGGGACTGGAAAGGCCCCTAAGCGCGAGAATGAAGCAGATGCCCGCGATCAGGTAAGCAAGCAGCACCCACGATGGCGTCGCGGCAGCCTCATGCATCGCGGCGCTCCTTCTTCTTGTACATGGCCAGCATCCGCTGCGTGACGGCGAAGCCGCCGAAGATGTTCACGCTGGCGAGCGCAATGGCGATCAGGCCGAGCCATTTGGCGGCGGGACTGCCGGCGCCTGCCGCGGCGATCAGCGCCCCGACGATGATCACCGAGGAAATGGCGTTAGTTACAGCCATCAGCGGCGTGTGCAGCGCGGGCGTCACCGACCAGACGACGAAGTAGCCGACGAAACAGGCGAGAACGAAGATCGAGAGGATCGAAACGAAGTCCATCAGGCCTCCTTCAGCAGTTGGAAGTTGTGGAAGTTGCCCCCTCAACGCGCGCGCACGTGAGGGGTGCAACGCGCGCGCACGCGATGGTCTTGAGGTGGTTCGGCTGCGGGCCCCCTGGAACAATCATTGCCACCACATGGCACAGTGACAGACAAATAGGACAGTGAAAATCGGGGCGTGCGGCGCGTTCATCAAATCGCGGTTTCCGATTTCCTAACCTTTCTCGCGCATGGGGGAGCCTGGATTCTAGTGGAGAATGGCTCGGTGCGCTCCGAGAAGGACCAGAAGCTCGAAAAACCGCCGCTACGGCTGTTGCTGTGGACGGCGCTCGCCGCCCTGCTTTTCGGGCTGTTGGGAGTGGGCGAGCTCCCCGAGGACATGCTGCGCACGGCCCGCAACGGACTGCACCCGCACAAGGCCAGCGGCGACATCGTGCTGGTCGAGATCGACGATGCAGCGCTGCGCGAGGTCGGCCGTTGGCCGTGGCCAAGGAGTTATCACGCGAAGCTCACGGATCAGTTGACCGACGCCGGTGCGAAACGGATCTTCTTCGATATCCTCTTTCTCGGCGAAGGTCTCCCCGAAGACGATCGTGCTTTCGCCAGTTCGATCGAGCGATCCGGCCGCGTCGTTCTTCCTGTCATGCCTCGCTTTGGGCCGGACAAGGGAGAAGCACAGGACAATTTCCCGATCCCCGAGCTGCGCCAGCACGCGCAGCTGGGAACCGTGAGTGCCTCGTACAATTACCAGAATGCGATATGGCGCTTGCCGTTCGCTCAGGAGGTCAAAGGCGATTGGATCCCGTCCTATGCATCGCTGCTCGCCGGCCGTTCTCCCGAGAATGGCACGAGTTTCCTGTCGGACTACTCGATCGACCCTGCGAGCATCCCCACGGTGCAGGCAAGTGCGGTGATCTCAGGCAAGTTCGATCCGAAACAGTTCGCTGGCAAAGAAGTTATCATTGGAGCAACTGCGCAGGCCGTGGGTGACATCTACTTCATCCCCGGGACCGGTAACATGGGCGGGGCTTATGTGCAGATTATCGGCGCCGAAACCCTGAAGCAGGGCAATCCGCTCTACGTCGGATGGATCCCATTCTATCTCGTTGCGATAGTGATCGCTGCTTTCGCAGCTACTCGCAGGCGCCGCACGGAACAGTATCTGCTACTGGTTGGAAGCGCTCTCGCCCTGCTGGTTGGACCAGCAGCACTCGAAGCAAACCTGGTGTTCGCCGATGTCACTCCCGCAGTTGTGGTTGTCGGCATCATCTCGACAGTTCTCACATGGCGTGGCTATCGGCAGCGGGGACTGACCCATGCTGTGTCCAGCCTACCCAACCTAACGGCGCTTCGGATCAACAAGGCTGCGCGCAAGAGGTCGATCGTTGTCGCCCGCATCCTCAACTATGATGAGATCGTCGCTACCTTGCCGGCAAGCGCCGAACAGCAGTTCGTCGACCAGATCGTCGCCCGCCTCTCGGTCGGCGCATCCGGGAAGATCATTTACCAGGGCGACGGTGGCATCTTCGCCTGGGCCGAGGCGCCCGGGGCCGCGTTCGGCAATCATCTCGACGCCTTGTCCGCGCTGTTCCGCAATCCGGCGCGGCTTGGCGGCCAGTCTCTCGATCTATCGGTGGCGTTCGGGGTCGAGCTCGGCAGCGGACGCTCGGTTGCCAACCGGCTCGCGAGCGCGGCAGTCGCAGCGGACCTAGCCGCAAGCCATGGGCTCAAATGGAAATATCACGATCCGCAGAGCCTGCAGGATGCATCGTGGCGGCTGTCGATGATGAGCCAGCTCGATGATGCGATCGACCGCGGCGAAGTGTGGGTCGCCTATCAGCCCAAGCTTGATCTCCGCACCCGGCAGATCGTCGGCGCCGAGGCTCTGGCCCGCTGGACGCATCCGGAGAAGGGGCCGATTGCCGCCAGCGAATTCGTCGCCGCAGCCGAGCAACACGACCGCATCGGCAAGCTCACCGACTTCGTTTTCGAACAGGCAATCGCGTCGGCGGCGGCGATTCATCGGCGGCAGCCCACCTTCGAAATGGCCGTCAATCTGTCGGCCCGGCTGCTCGGCGACCGGCAATTGCCGCTCCGCCTGCGAGCGATGCTGGCGCGGCACGGCCTGCCGCCGGCCAATCTGGTACTCGAGCTCACGGAGACGGCCGAGCTGGGTTCGGACGGCGTAAAGATCGAACGGCTAGTTGCGCTGCGCGATCTTGGGCTGACGATTTCGATCGACGACTATGGCACCGGCCTGTCGACACTGGACTATTTGAAGAAAGTGCCGGCGAGCGAGATCAAGATCGACCAGAGCTTCATTAAGGGGATGGTCGACAATCGCAGCGACCGGCTGATGGTGCAGTCGACGATCGCTCTCGCCCACTCACTCGGCCGCCGCGTGGTTGCCGAAGGCGTCGAGCATAGGGAGACGCTCGAAGCGCTCACCGAACTCGACTGCGATATCGCCCAAGGCTTCATCATCGGTCGCCCGATGAGCATCGAAAGCCTGATCAAGCGGCTCTGTGCACCGCGGAAGGGGCAAGTCGCTTGAATTAGTTAATTCGTTGCTAACCATTCCCGTTAGGGTTAATGTCCTCTCGTCTGTCCCTCGTGGCAGCAGGAACAAGGGGACGTTCGATGAAGAAGCAGAATCAGCCCGTACGCGGCTTCTGGTCTTGGGTGCTGGGAGGCGGCTGGACCGGTACCGCGTCTGGTGGCTAAGCGCTGGTAAGGGGCCGGCTCGGGGCCCTTTCCTTCTTAAATCAACAATTTGCGTGAAAAGCGCTCGATTGAAGTCGGGCGCTTTTTCGCATCGGTCGCGAGGCTGTTGTTCGTGACGTTGGCGTTGGCGGAGGAGAGTTCACGGCCTCCATTGCCCTGGCTCCCGGATCGTTGCGACTCGGAAATGGTTAAGCCCGATTCGCTGGCCGCAGGTGCCGCCCTCCGCTACCCCCTCCTCATGATTCGCCAGTCGACGGGGATGCTCGCTTTCACTGCACCGCGGCAGGGCCTGCATGAAATCACCCGCGAAATCGCCGCCTGGGTAACCAGCCAGGACATTGCCGCCGGCCTGCTGACCCTCTTCTGCCGCCACACCTCGGCTTCGTTGCTGATCCAGGAGAATGCGGCGCCGGCCGCGCGGCGTGACCTCGAGGTTTATTTCGCGGCGATCGCGCCCGAGAGCGCGGGTTACGAGCATGACGACGAAGGTCTGGACGACATGCCCGCGCACCTGCGCAGCGCGCTGACCCAGACGCAGCTGGCGATTCCTGTGCTGGACCGCCGTCTCGGGCTCGGCACCTGGCAGGGCATTTATGTGTTCGAGCATCGGCGCGAGCCGCGATCGCGGCAGGTAGCGCTGCATTTGATCGGCGAGTGAGGGTCTTAGCCGACGGGCGAGGCGAGCTTCTCGTGGACCACGCTTCCGCCCCGGGTGAGGCGAATGCCCTTCACGATCTCGTCGTCGTCGGGGAGGACGGGGGCGCTTGCCTCCTTGTCCCAGAAGGCGCTGAGGAAATTGAACAGGTTGCGCGCGAATAGCGCGGACGCATCGGCGGCAAGGCTGCGGGCGAGGTTGGAAGCGCCGACGATGGTGACGCCATGACGCTGCACGTGCTCGCCTGCGACGGTGCCCTCGACATTGCCGCCGGCTTCGGCCGCTAGATCGACGATCACGCTGCCCTGGCGCATGCTTGCGACCTGCGCATCGTTGATCAGCCGCGGCGCGGGGCGGCCGGGGATCAGCGCGGTGGTGATGACGATGTCCTGCTTCGCGATATGCGCCGACACCAGCTCGGCCTGCGCCTGCTTATATTCGTCCGACATTTCGGTCGCGTAGCCGCCCGCGCCCTCGCCCTCGATGCCGGCGACATTCTCGACGAAGATCGGTTTGGCCCCAAGGGAGAGGATCTGCTCCCTGGTCGCCGAGCGGACGTCGGTGGCACTGACCTGCGCGCCCAGGCGCCGTGCGGTGGCAATCGCCTGCAGCCCCGCGACGCCGACGCCCATAACGAAGACCTTGGCGGCGCTGACGGTCCCGGCAGCGGTCATCATCATCGGGAAGGCGCGGCCATAGACGGAAGCGGCCTCCAACACTGCCTTGTAGCCGGCGAGATTGGACTGCGAGGACAGGATGTCCATCGATTGGGCGCGGGTGATGCGCGGCATCCATTCCATCGCCAGCGCCTCGATACCTGCCGCGGCATAGGCGTCGATTCGATCCCGGCCGCGAATCGGGTCGAGCGCTCCGACCAGCAGTGCGCCCTTGTGGGCGCCCGCAAGCGCGGCCGGATCCGGGCCGGTGACGCAGAGGATGGCTCCGGCGCCCTTGAGCACCTCAGCTCGCGAACCGAGCGAGGCCCCCGCCTCTTCGAAGGCGGAATCGGCGACAGCCGCCCCCTCCCCCGCTCCGCGCTCGATCGCGACCTCGGCGCCAAGGGCGGTGAACTTCTTGACGGTGTCGGGGATCGCCGCGCAGCGGTTTTCGCCTTCCGCCGATTCCCTCAGGACCGCGATTTTCATATTCGGCCCTAGCTGCTGATAATGAAGACGACGAGCATCGCCAGGATGAAGGAGCCGATGGCGCTCCACTTCAGCATCCCGGTGAACCGTTGGTAATCGCGGGCGTGCGCCGCCGCTTCTGGCGTGGTCGGGCTGTTCAGGATCGGCTCTTGTTCGGCCATGGTCTTCCTCGTTGGATGGCGTGTGCTGGCGACTTGCATAACAACCCGTCTCGCAAGGCCCAAGCCCTCATCCGCAGCTTAAGGAGCCCTTTACCCCTGCCGCGCTAGCCTGACGGCCGAGGAGCCGCTGATGCGACCAGAACCGATCCGTTGCCTGCTGCTGGTGGACGCCGACGCCGGCGAGCGCAGGCTGGTCTCGGCGATCGCCGCGCGCGCGGGGTGGAGCGTGCTGGGTGCGTCCTGCGCCGAAAGCGCCGTCGGCCTGCTGCAGGGACCGCATGGCCGTGATGTCCAAGCGGCGATGATCTGCTGGGACGGGGAGCAGGGCCCCGATTTGATCGCGGCGCTGCGGTCGTGCCGGGAAGGCCTTCCCGTCATCGTCGTCGCCGAGCCCGAACCGGTGACCGTCGCTGTGGAGGCGATGCGGGCGGGAGCGTCCGACTTCCTCGGGCGGCCCGTCGCCGCCGAGCGGCTGATGGAGGCGCTGGCAGCCAACGCGGATCGTCGCCGAGCTGCGGGCGAACTGGCACCGGTGTCAGAGAAGTTGGCGCTGGAGCTGAGCCTAGAGCAGATGGTCGGTTCTTCGCCGGAGTTCCGCGCCGCGCTGGCGGTGGCTGCCAAGGGCGCGCGCAACCGGCTGCCGGTGCTGGTGGTCGGCGAGCCGGGCACGGGCAAGGAAAGCATTGCCCGCGCCATTCACGCGGCGAGCCTTCGCGCGAAGGGCCCGCTGGTCCTGGTCGATTGCCGCGCACTCGCCGCCAATGTCGCCGAAAGCGAATTGTTCGGCCACGTCGCGGGTGCGTTCCCGGGTGCTTTTGGGGACAGAGCGGGCCGTTTGGTCGAGGCCGACGGCGGGACCCTGCTGCTCGACGAAATCTCATCGCTGCCGGCATCGGCCCAGGACATGCTCGACCGCGTGCTGGCGACGGGCGAAGTGCGGCCGGTCGGCTGCAACGGCAGCACATCGGTCGATGTCCGCCTGATCGCGACGGCCAGCCGCGCGCTCGACGACGAGATGCACCCGATGCTCCGCGGCCGGATCAGCGCGACGGTGGTCACACTGCCGCCCTTGCGCGACCGGAGCGGCGACATTCCGGCACTTGCCCGCCACCTGCTGTCGCGGTTCGCGCAGCATGGCCTGTTGAAGCCGCTTTCAATCGGCAACGACGCGCTCGCGGTGCTGATGCGCTACGGCTGGCCGGGCAACGTCCGACAGTTGGCGAGCGTGCTGTTCCGCGCCGCCATCCAGTGCGAACAAAGCTCGCTTCGCTCCGAGGACTTTCCGCACATCGCCGTCCAGAGCAGCTACTCGCGCCGCACCGGTGACGTGACGCCGCTGATCGGCAAGGCGAAGAGCGATGACGCGATCGCCGGTACGCAGGGCGTTACATTATTCGGCGACGACGGCCACCTGCGCGCGCTCGAGGAGATCGAGGCCGACATCATCCGTCTGGCGATCGGCCATTACCGCGGCCGAATGACGGAAGTCGCCAAGCGCCTCGGCATCGGCCGCTCGACGCTTTACCGCCGTCTGGGCGATCTCGGCATCGACACCGCCGCCTGATCGGCTAGCGTCCGGGGCATGCGAGTGCCGTTCCTTTGTGTCTTCCTGCTGGCCGCCTGTTCGTCGGGCGGGGCGTCCGTGAAGCCGCCGGAGTCGCCATGCCGGCAGCAAAGCTTCGAGGGCAGCCGGTTTACCGTCTGCGAGGCTGGCGATACGAGGCTGAAGCTAGTCGCGGCAGGCCCGAAGGAGGCGTCGGTCCGCAGCTTTGCCGACCTGCCGCCGAGCGTTCCGCAGGAGCAAGTCGCGTTCGCGATGAATGCCGGCATGTTCGACGAAGCGGGACGGCCGATCGGGCTCGCCATCGCTGACGGCCAGTCTAAACATGCGATCAACCTGCGGGACGGCGGCGGCAACTTTCACCTCCAGCCGAACGGCGTGTTTCTAGTGACCACCAGCGGACGCGCGATGGTAGTTCGGAGCCAGGCATATTCCGACCTTCAAACTGAGCCGCAGCAGGCGACGCAATCCGGGCCGATGCTGGTGATCCAGGGCAAACTGCACCCGAAGTTCGACCATGACGGCGAGTCTCGGAATATCCGCAATGGCGTGGGAGTTACGGCGGACGGCAAGGCGGTCTTCGTGATCTCCGAGGATTTGGTCTCCTTCGGCCGGTTGGGGCGCTTTTTCCGGGATGCGCTGAAGACGCCCAACGCCCTCTATTTCGACGGATCCGTAAGCTCGCTGTGGGACCCGGCGAACGGGCGGCAGGATTCGCACGTGGAGCTTGGGCCGATGATCGTCGCGGTCAAAGCCGCGGAGTAAGCGCCTGGTCGCGAAGGCCGCGCCAGATTTTCAGCGCCTGCACCGTTTCCGGGACGTCGTGAACGCGGACGATCTGCACGCCCTGCTCCACCGCCTTGTGCGCGAAGGCCAGGCTTCCGCCCAGCCTCTGGTCGGCGGGCGCTTCGCCGGACAGAGCGCCGATGGTTCGCTTGCGGCTGGCGCCGAGTACGAGCGGGCAGCCGAGCGAGTGGAACAGCGCGAGGCCGTTCGTCAGCTCGAGATTGTGGGCGACCGTCTTGCCGAAGCCGAAGCCGACATCGAGGAGGATGCGCGAGCGATCGATGCTCGCCGCTTCGGCAGCGGCGATGCGCTGCTCGAGCCAGAGATAGACCTCGACCAGCACATCGTCGTAGCGCGGCTCCTGTTGCATCGTCTCGGGCGCACCCTGGTGGTGCATGAGGATGACGGGCGCTTTCGCCGCGGCTATCACCTCCGCCGAACGGTCGTCATAGGTGAGCGCCGACACGTCATTGATGAGCGACGCTCCTGCGGTGAGAGCGGCGCTCATCACCTCCGACTTGCGGGTGTCGATGGAGATGGCGGCCCCGCTCGCCGCGAGGCCTTCGATGACGGGTACGACGCGCGCAATCTCGTCGCCTTCCCATATTGCGCGAGCGCCGGGCCGGGTAGATTCACCGCCGATGTCGATGATCGCCGCGCCGGCGGAAGTCATGTCGACACCGGCCGCGACCGCCTGCAGCGGGTCGGCGTAGCGATCGCCGTCGGAGAAGCTGTCGGGCGTGACGTTGAGGATGCCCATCACCTGCGGCTGGTCGAG
>JALYPM010000055.1 GCA_030856365.1 Pseudomonadota bacterium | reverse complement strand
CCGCAAGAAAGATTTCCATGACCGCGATCATCGACATCCATGCCCGCCAGATCCTCGACAGCCGCGGCAACCCGACAGTGGAGGTCGACGTCACCCTGGAAGATGGCAGCATGGGCCGCGCGGCGGTGCCGTCGGGGGCATCGACCGGTGCGCATGAAGCAGTCGAGCTGCGCGACGGCGACAAGAGCCGGTGGGGCGGCAAGGGCGTCGAGAAGGCGGTGCGGGCGGTCAACGGCGAGATCGCGGAGGAAGTGCTTGGCTTCGAGGCGGAGGACCAGGCCGGAATCGACGCCGCGATGATCGACCTCGACGGCAGCGAGAATAAGGGGCGGCTGGGCGCCAACGCCATTCTGGGCGTCAGCCTGGCGGCGGCCAAGGCAGCGGCGGAAGCGCTGGGACTGCCGCTCTACCGCTACGTGGGAGGAGTCAGCGCAGACCTGCTGCCGGTACCGATGATGAACATCCTCAACGGCGGGGCGCACGCGGACAATCCGATTGATTTTCAGGAATTCATGGTGATGCCGGTCGGCGCTGAGAGCTTTTCGGAAGCGCTGCGCTGCGGCTCCGAGATTTTCCATGCGCTCAAGAGCGCGCTTCGTCAGCAGGGTTGGTCTACCGGCGTCGGCGACGAGGGCGGTTTCGCGCCGGATATCGCTTCGACGCGCGAGGCGCTCGACTTCATCGTCAAGGCCGTCGCCGCTGCGGGCTATTCGGCGGGAGACGATGTCCTGATCGCGCTCGACCCGGCTGCGACCGAATTCTTCAAGGAAGGGTCCTACGTGCTTGCCGGGGAGAGCAAGACGCTGACGCCTGAGCAGATGGTGGATTATCTCGAGGCGCTGATCGCGGACTATCCAATCGCGTCGATCGAGGACGGGCTTGCCGAAGACGACATGACGGGATGGAAACTGGCGACGGAACGGCTCGGCGGGCGGGTCCAGCTGGTCGGCGACGATCTGTTCGTTACCAACGAGAAGAGGCTCGCGCAGGGCATCCGCGACGGGATCGCCAATTCGATCCTGGTCAAGGTCAACCAGATCGGGACGCTGACGGAGACGATTGCGGCGGTGCGGCTGGCGCAGTCGAGCGGATATACCGCCGTCATGTCCCACCGGTCGGGCGAGACGGAGGACTCGACGATCGCCGACCTGGCGGTTGCGCTCAACTGCGGGCAGATCAAGACCGGCAGCCTGGCGCGGTCAGACCGCGTGGCCAAGTACAACCAGCTGCTTCGGATCGAGGAAGAGCTCGGCGAAACCGGCCGATATGCCGGCCGCGCGGCGGTGAAGGCCTATCAGGGCGCCTGATCCACAGATTCCCTGCGATTCCAGCGCTTTTTCGCTTGCCTTCATGACGCCTTCGTGATTCTTCTATGGCTATGGGAGGAGCAACCCGCAGCCTTGGAATGATCCGCCGCGCGGCCGCGCCCGCGTTGGCGCTGATCGTCGTCGGCTCCTTCGCCGGTCATGCGATCGCTGGGCCGAACGGATTGCTCGCCTGGGGCGGCTATCATCGCGATTTGCAGGAGCGAAAGGTGGAGCTTGCGAAGCTCGATGCGGAGCGCGAGGCGCTGCGTCACCGCTCGGCTTTGCTCGATCCGCGCAAGGCCGATCCCGACATCGCCGACGAACTGGTGCGCCGCGACCTCGGGCTGGTGCGGGCGGACGAAGTGATCATCCCGCTCGAGTAGGCGGGGCGAGTCGAAACTCCTGCGTAAGTCCCGGCGTTGCCGCTGCGTCAAGCGGCTCCTATAGACGCCGCCATCCCTTACTCCGATCCCGAGGAGCCACCGTGGCGCGTTCCGCCCAAGCAAAGCCGACAACCGGCGCTTCCATTCCCAACCGCGAGCGGCCGCCGGAGCCGAAGCGCTTCGAAGCGTCGAAGGACGTGCTGCTCGACTTCTACAAGCAGATGCTGCTGATCCGCCGCTTCGAGGAAAGGGCGGGGCAGCTTTACGGGCTCGGGCTGATTGGCGGCTTCTGTCACCTCTACATCGGCCAGGAAGCGGTCGCGGTGGGGCTGCAGAGCGCGATGACGGTGGGCAAGGACAGCGTCATCACCGGCTATCGCGACCACGGGCACATGCTCGCCTATGGCATCGATCCCAATGTGATCATGGCCGAGTTGACCGGCCGCGCCGCCGGCATTTCCAAGGGCAAGGGCGGGTCGATGCACATGTTCAGCGTCGAGCATGGCTTCTACGGTGGGCACGGCATCGTCGGCGCCCAGGTCAGCCTCGGCACCGGCCTTGGGTTCAAGCACCAGTACAGCGACGATGGCGGAGTGTGCCTGACCTATTTCGGCGACGGCGCCGCCAACCAGGGCCAGGTGTACGAGAGCTTCAACATGGCGCGGCTGTGGGACCTGCCGGTGATCTACGCGATTGAGAACAACCAATATGCGATGGGCACCAGCGTCGAGCGATCGGCGTCCGAGCCCGATTTCTACAAGCGCGGCGAAAGCTTCCGCATTCCCGGCATCCAGGTCGACGGAATGGACGTGCTGGCGGTTCGCGGCGCGGCGGAGACGGCGCTGGAATGGACCCGCAGCGGCAAGGGGCCGATCATCCTCGAATTGAAGACCTACCGCTATCGCGGCCATTCGATGTCCGACCCGGCCAAATATCGGACGCGCGAGGAAGTGCAGAGCTTTCGCGAGGGACGCGATCCGATCGAGCATGCCAAGCGCGAGCTTCAGGACCTGGGGGTCGCGGAAGAGGAGCTGAAGGCGATCGACAAGGAAATCAAGGACATCGTGGTTGCTTCTGCGAAGTTCGCTGAAGAGGCTCCGGAGCCGGAAGCGGCCGAGCTCTACACCGACGTCCTGGTGGAGAGCTACTGATGGCGACCGAGCTCACCATGCCCGCTCTGTCCCCGACGATGGAAGAGGGGACGCTCGCCAAATGGCTGGTCAAGGAAGGCGATGAAGTGAAGTCCGGCGACATTCTCGCCGAGATCGAAACCGACAAGGCGACGATGGAGTTCGAGGCCGTCGACGAGGGGACGATCGCGAAGATCCTGGTGCCGGAGGGCAGCGACGGCGTGAAGGTCGGGACTCCGATCGCGATGCTGGCTGGCGAGGGAGAGGGCGTCGACGACGTAACGCGCGCGCCGGTAAAGGGGGCCGAGGTGCCGGATCAGCCGCGTCCGTCAGACCAAAAGACCGAGGGGAGCGCGGTCGAGACAGCGGGACCGCAGAACGCCGAGACCGGAACCGACCAGCTGAATGCCCCCGCCGCCACCGCCAAGGCGCCGGTCGGTGCCGAGGTGCCGGAAGGCACGGCGATGGCGCAGGTCACCGTTCGCGAAGCGCTTCGCGATGCGATGGCCGAGGAAATGAGGCTGGACGACCGGGTGTTCGTGATCGGCGAGGAAGTCGCGCAATATCAGGGCGCCTACAAGGTGACCCAGGGCCTGCTCGATGAGTTCGGCCCTCGGCGCGTGATCGACACGCCGATCACCGAATATGGCTTTGCCGGCGTCGGCAGCGGCGCGGCGATGGGCGGGCTTCGGCCGGTGGTCGAGTTCATGACCTTTAACTTCGCGCTGCAGGCGATCGATCACATCATTAACTCGGCGGCCAAGACCAACTACATGTCCGGCGGCCAGATGCGCTGTCCGGTGGTGTTCCGCGGACCCAACGGCGCCGCCAGTCGCGTCGGCGCCCAGCACAGCCAGAATTTCGGGCCCTGGTACGCGAGCGTGCCCGGCCTGGTGGTGATCGCGCCCTATAGCGCGAGCGATGCCAAGGGGCTGCTGAAGGCGGCAATCCGTAGCGAGGACCCGGTGGTCTTTCTCGAGAATGAACTGCTCTACGGCCAGAGTTTCGACGTTCCGGAGATGGACGACTTCGTGCTTCCGATCGGAAAGGCGAAGGTGGTGCGCCCGGGCAAGGACGTGACCATCGTCAGTTACTCGATCGGCGTGGGCATCGCGTTGAAGGCGGCGGAGACGCTGGCGGCTGAGGGCGTCGACGCCGAGGTC
The DNA here is from genome assembly GCA_030856365.1 of Pseudomonadota bacterium. Taxonomy (GTDB): domain Bacteria; phylum Pseudomonadota; class Alphaproteobacteria; order Sphingomonadales; family Sphingomonadaceae; genus Sphingomicrobium. Next base: position 50,816 of record JALYPM010000055.1, on the reverse strand, counting down.
ATCGACCTGCGCACGCTTCGCCCGCTGGACAAGGCGGCGGTGCTGGAGAGCCTGAAGCGCACCAACCGGATGGTGGTGGTCGAGGAAGGCTGGCCGGTCTGTTCGATCGCGTCGGAGATCATCGCCATCGCGATGGAGGAGGGGTTCGACGACCTCGACGCGCCGGTGATGCGGGTGACCAACGAGGACGTGCCGCTGCCCTATGCCGCCAATCTCGAGAAGATGGCCCTGATCAAGACCGAGGATGTCGTCACCGCCGCGAAAGCCGTCTGTTATCGTTGAGACGGTCGACCGGGCGCTGGTCCGGCTGCACTGGCCGAGCGAGCTTCGACCGGCCTTCGACGCATTGTTCGGAATTGATGACGCGATGGCTGCTGTCGTTGCTCGGTCGACTCAGCCGGCGCTGGCGGCCATCAAACTGGCCTGGTGGCGCGACCAGCTCGGGACATTGGGCTCAGTTCGCACACCGGCCGAACCGCGGCTGGAGGCGGCGGCTCGCGAGCTGTTGCCGCGGGGAGTCACGGGCGCCGAACTTGCCGAATTGGAGGCGGGGTGGGCCGGACTGTTGGACGAAGTTCCAGACATGGACGCTGTTGCCGAACGCGGGGCACGTCTCTTCCGGATCGGTGCGCGGTTGCTGGGCGTCGAAGTCGATGATGCGATGCTCGATTCTCCAGGCCGGCTGTTTGCCGGAGTCGATGCGGCGCGGCGCGGGTTGGTGGACATGGTTGCAGCCTCGCCAGGTCGCGGCGGGAGACGAATCGTTCGGCGTGCCAGGCCGCTGACGGCACTGGCGGCGCTCGCTGCTCGCGATCTGCGGCGCGACGGCCCACCGTTCGAGCCCGAAGGCACGCCGGGCCGAGCATGGACGCTGATTCGCCATCGCTTCACCGGCAAGCTCTAGCCCAAGGTTGACAGCAGCTCTTCCGGTATGGAGGCTGTTAGCGCCGAATCTTGCAGATGCTGGAGTGCCCGATGGCACGTTTTATCGCGGGAGCCGCGGCTTGTTTCCTGATGATTACCGGAGCGTTCCTGCTGTGGCAGGGCCGCGCGCAGCAGCCGCAGGGGCAACTCCCGCCCGCGCCGCCGGCCACGGAAACCCCGTCGATGGTTCAGCCCAAAGTGCTCCCGCCGCCGCCCGAAGCCACCCCGAAGAGCCGCGAACAGAAACGCTTCAGCCGGTCGGACAGGGACAAGAATGGCCGGATCGAGCGCGAGGAATTGCTGAGCCCGCGCCGCAAGGCGTTCGCCAAGCTCGACAAAGATGGCAATGGCACGCTGTCGTTCGAGGAGTGGGCGGTGAGGACGGTGGACAAATTTGCGGGGGCGGACAGGGACCGGTCGGGATGGCTCACGGCCGCGGAATTCGCTACCACCGCGCCGCCGCCGCCGAAGAAGAAGCGCTGTGCGTGCTGACTCTTGCTAGCGGGTACGAAGGCGTTATCAAGCGTGATGGACTTGAAATCGCTTGCTTATACCAGCCTTGCGGCGCTCGATCTCACGGCATCGGATCTTGAAGCAATCCATCAGACAGCGCGGGAGCTCAACGCGCTCGACGGCGTTACCGGACTCCTGATCTTCAACGGCACGCACTTCCTCCAGATCATCGAGGGCGGCGAAGACTCGATCAACGAACTCGTTGAGCGTCTGCGGCGCGATGTGCGGCACTCGGGATTCGAAATCCGGGAAGAGCATAAGGTGACCGAGCGCGCTTTCCCCGACTGGTCGATGCAGATGGTACGGGTCAGTACCGATTTCGTCGAAGCGCGCGAGAATATGGCGGGCCAGCTGCCAAGTAAGCTGCCCGGCACGGTTCGCGAGCGAATCCTCCAGATGACGGAAGCTATTTCGGGCACCGTCGCTTTCTAGTCCAAATCAAGCGGGTTCGAGGACCCGGCCTTGTTGAATCCACTCGTCGAACGCCGCGCGGGCGCGCTCGGTGTACATCTTCTTGCGATCCGACTTCTTGGACCGGCCGGGGATCGGCGGCATCAGGCCGAAATTGACGTTCATCGGCTGGTAGGTCTCGGCTTCGGCACCGCCGGTTATGTGGCCGAGAAGCGCGCCGAGGGCGGTTTCGAGTGGAGGCGTTGCAATACTATCGCCCTGCAGGTCGGCGGCGGCGAAGCGGGCGGCGAGCAGGCCGATGGCGGCGCTTTCGACATAGCCTTCGCAGCCGGTGATCTGGCCTGCGAAGCGGATATTCGGCTTAGACTTCAAGCGAAGTTCGCCATCCAACAGCCTGGGCGAATTGATGAAGCTGTTGCGGTGGATTCCGCCGAGGCGCGCGAACTCGGCATTCCCGAGACCGGGGATGGTGCGGAAGATGTCGACCTGCGCGCCGTGCTTGAGCTTGGTCTGAAAGCCGACCATGTTCCACAGGGTGCCGAGTTTGTTGTCCTGCCGCAGCTGGACCACCGCATAGGGCCAGCGCCCGGTGCGCGGATTGTCGAGGCCGACCGGCTTCATCGGGCCGTAGCGAAGCGTCTCGGGGCCGCGCTCGGCCATCACCTCGACCGGCATGCAGCCCTCGAAATAAGGCGTGTCCTTCTCCCACTCCTTGAACTCGGCCTTCTCGCCGGCGTTCAATGCGGCGATGAACGCCGCATACTGTTCCCGATCCATCGGGCAGTTGATGTAATCCTTGCCGCCCTTGTCCCACCTTGCCGCCATCCAGCAGATGTCCATGTCGATGCTGTCGCGGTGGACAATGGGGGCGATGGCGTCGAAGAAAGCGAGCGCGTCGCGGCCGGTCTCGGCGGCGATCGCCGCGGCGAGACCGGGGCCGGTCAGCGGGCCGGTGGCGATGATCGCCGGATGGTCGGGCAAAGCGTCGATCCGCTCGCGCACCACTTGTATGTTGGGGTGGTTCTCGATCGCCTGGGTGACGTCGGCGGCGAACGCCTCGCGGTCGACCGCCAGCGCCGAACCGGCGGGGACTCGGTGGGCGTCGGCGCAGCGCATGATCAGCGAGCCGAGGCTGCGCATTTCCTGGTGGAGCAGGCCGACCGCATTACTGTCGGCATCGTCGCTGCGAAAGCTGTTCGAGCAGACCATTTCGGCGAGACGGTCGCTGTCGTGCGCAGGCGTAGTGTCGCCCCCGCCGCGCATTTCGCTCAGGCGAACGCGGAGGCCGGCCTCGGCCAGCTGCCACGCCGCTTCCGACCCGGCCAGACCGCCGCCGATGATATGGATGTTGTGGGACATGCTTCCCCCTAACGGATATGACTAATGGAATGCGAATTTTCACCATCGGCTACGAATCCGCGACCATGGCCGATTTCCTCACCGCACTGACGTCGGCTGGCGTCGAATGCGTGATCGACGTTCGTGCGCTGCCGCTGTCGCGGCGGCCGGGCTTTTCCAAGACACCGCTGCGCGGCGCACTGGCCGAGGCCGGCATCGACTATGTGCACCTGAGAGCTCTCGGCACACCGGCAAGCGGGCGCGAGGCGGCGCGCAAGGGGCGGCACGAGGAGTTGCGGCGCATCTACGCGGGCCAGCTTGAGCTGCCGGAAGCAATTGCGCAGGGAGCGGAGATGCTCGCGCTTGCCGAGGAAAAGCCCAGCGCCCTGCTTTGCTACGAGCGCGAGCCGGCCGGCTGCCACCGCTCGCTCCTGATCGAAGCCGTCGCCGCCGACGACGCCGAGGTTGTTCACCTGTTTCCCTAAGCGGGCGGTGCGCTTTCGCCGACGAGCAGCTCTTCAATGTCGGGGATCGGGCGCCCGGTCATTTCCTTGTTGAGCGTCAGAACGAGCCGTTTCTCGACTTCCTTGTGCAGCTCCTTGCGCAGCACGCCGAGGGCCTTGGGCGGAGCGATGATCGCGAGCGCGGCGAAGTCGTTTCGCAGGGCGCGCGCCTTGAGTTCGTCGGCTGCGTCCTTGATCCAATTATCCTCTTCCTGCTGGTGGAAGTCGGTCTCGGCCATCGTGTCCCGGCCAAAGCCTACCCGCGGCGACTGCGTTCCCGGCGCGTCGGTCTTGATCTCGCGATCTTTGCGATCGTCACGCTCCTCGTGGGACTCGGTCCGCAGGTCGATCTGGTTCTCATCGCCGTTGTTGCGCAGGAACAGCATTTTCTTGCCGTCGGCGACCATCACCAGAGCGTTGTTGGGCAGGGCCATAGGTGCACTCCTCATTGGTTCGGATTCGAAATAGCAACGCGGCCGCGCCAGTGACCGTTCCGGCGTTCATCCCGAATGAAGGGACGCTCAGGCCTACTCCTGCTCAGGGTCGGCCGGACGGTCGAGTTCACTCTCGCCGACGGTGGCGCCTTCCTCCGGCGCGATCTCGCCGCTGACCTCGACGTCGACTTCCTCGTCGCTCTCATCGATCTTGGCGACGCTGACGACATGCTCGCCATCGCCGACCTTGAAGATGGTGACGCCCTGGGTGTTGCGCCCGGCAATGCGAATGTCGCCGACGGTGGTACGGATAACCTTCGCCTGGTCGGTCACCAGCATCAATTGTTCGCCCTGGCGCACCGGGAAGCTGGCCACGACGCTGCCGTTGCGTTCGGACGTGTCGATGTTGGTGATGCCCTGTCCGCCGCGATTAGTGCGGCGATATTCGTAGGCGGAGCTGCGCTTGCCATAGCCGTTTTCGGTGACGGTGAGGATGAACTGCTCATTCTCGGCCATCTCCGCGAAGCGGTCAGCGTCGAGGCTGCACTCGACGTCCTCGCGATCGCGCCATGGCGGGCAGCGCAAATAGGCCTCGCGTTCCTCCTGGCTGGTGCCGAGCCGGTGCAGGACGGACATCGAGATAATTTCGTCGTCGCCGAGCAGGCGCATTCCGCGCACACCGGTCGAAGTGCGCGACTGGAACTCGCGAACGTCGGTCGACTTGAAGCGAATCGCCTTGCCGTTGCGGGTGGCAAGGAAGACATCGTCTTCCTCGGTCAGCAGGGAAACGCCGATCAGCCGATCGCTGGTATCGCCGGCGTCCTCGCTGTCACTCTCGGTCTCCGTTTCGCTGACCCCGAAGCGCATGGCGATCTTGCCGGCGGTGGGGATGTTGGTGAAGGCCGCCATGCTGTTGCGGCGTACCGTGCCGTGCGCGGTCGCGAACATGATGTGGAGGCCGCCCCATTCCGCCTCGTCCTCTGGCAAGGGCAGGACGGTGGAGATCACTTCGCCTTCGGCCAGCGGGAGCAAATTGACCATTGGGCGGCCGCGCGCGGTCGGGCCGCCTTCGGGCAGGCGCCAGACCTTCATTCGATAGACGCGGCCGAGGTTGGAAAAGAACAGCACCGGATTGTGGGTGGAGGTGACGAACAGGTTGGTGATCGCGTCCTCGTCCTTGGTCGCCATGCCCGACCGGCCCTTGCCGCCGCGCTTCTGCTCCCGGAACAAGGCCAAAGGGGTGCGCTTGATGTAGCCGGTCAGGGTCACGGTCACGACCATGTCCTCGCGCTCGATCAGATCCTCGTCGTCGAGTCCGTCAAAGGCCGGCGCGATCTCGCTCACCCGCGGAGTCGCGAATTCGGCTTCGACCTCGTCGAATTCGGCGCGCATCACTTCGTAGAGGCGAGCACGATTGCCGAGAATTTCGAGCAGTTCGCCGATCGACACGGCAAGACCCTGCAGCTCATTGCCGATCTCGTCCCGCCCGAGCGCGGTGAGGCGATGGAGGCGAAGTTCGAGAATCGCCTTCACCTGGGTTTCGCTGAGGCGGTAGGTTTCGCCCGCGGCCTGCGGCTCGACCGCTTCGACGAGCATGATGTAGGGGCGGATCTGCTCGCCCGACCATTCACGATCGAGCAGTTTCTCGCGCGCTTCGGCGGGACTGGAGGAGCCGCGGATCAGGCGCACGACCTCGTCGAGGTTGGTCACCGCGACGACCAGGCCGAGCAAAATGTGAGCCCGCTCGCGGGCCTTGAGCAGCTCGAACTTCGAGCGGCGGGTGATCACTTCTTCGCGGAACTTGACGAAGCTTTCGATAATGTCGCGAAGCGCCAGTGTCTCCGGACGGCCGCCGCGGATCGCCAGCATGTTGGCGGGGAAGGACGACTGCGCGGGCGTGTGCCGCCACAGCTGATTGAGCACCACTTCGGAAGTGGCGTCGCGCTTCAGCTCGATGACCACGCGCACGCCTTCGCGGCTGGACTCGTCGCGGATGTCGCTGACGCCCTCGATGCGCTTGTCCTTGGCGGCTTCGGCGATCTTCTCGACCAGGCCGTTCTTGCCGACCTGGTAGGGGATGGCGGTCAGCACGATCGACTGGCGGTCGCCGCGCCCGGTTTCGACATGGTGGCGGCTGCGCATCATGATCGATCCGCGGCCGGTGGTGTAAGCGGAGCGGATGCCGGTCGTGCCGAGAATCAACGGGGCGGTGGGAAAATCAGGCCCCAGCACATGCTCCATCAGCGCTTCGGAGGTGACCGCGGGATCGTCCATATAAGCGCGACAGGCATTGAGGACTTCGCCGAGATTGTGCGGCGGAATGTTGGTCGCCATTCCGACCGCGATTCCGCCGGCGCCGTTGACGAGGATGTTGGGGAAGCGGGCAGGGAGGACCTGCGGCTCGCGCTCCGACGCGTCATAATTGGGCTGGAACTCGACCGTGTCCTTGTCGATGTCGCCGAGCAGGAAGTTGGCGACCTTGGCCAGCCGCGCCTCGGTGTAGCGCATCGCCGCGGGGGGATCGGGATCCATCGATCCGAAATTGCCCTGGCCGTCGATCAGCGGCACCCGCATCGACCAGTCCTGCGTCATCCGCGCGAGAGCGTCGTAGATCGCAGTATCGCCATGCGGGTGATATTTACCCATGACGTCACCGACGATGCGGCTCGACTTGCGGTACGGGCGCCCGGCAACATAGCCCGCCTCCTGGCAGGCATACAGGATCCGGCGGTGAACCGGCTTGAGGCCGTCGCGAACGTCCGGAAGAGCGCGGCTGACGATGACGCTCATCGCATAGTCGAGGTAGCTGGTCTTCATCTCCTCAACGATGGAGATGGGAGCAATATGCCCGGAATTATCGCTGCGGTCGTCGACCGGCGGCTGAGTGGCCAAGTGGCTTGTCCTGTCTGCTTTTGATGTGAACTACAGGCGGTCGGCGCGCCGCTGGACGCGGCATTCCCCCACAGACGCAGGATTAGCCGATTGGCATGGCGAGCGCCACCCCGCGCACGCGTACGCGTACGCGCGAGGAGGCGGTGCGAACAACATTGAATGAGCGTTCAATCGAAAAGACGCGGCGTCACAAAAGAGATGCTCATTAATTCGTGTGCCATATTGGGATAGTTAACAGCTTTTCACTTCTCGCGCGCACAACTCTCGATACAGCAGCGGCATATGGCGACCTTGGAGTCTTCCTGATCGTGCGGTTCGACGACCGCCTCAGCACTGTTCTCGCCCAGGCGGCGGGAGAACCGCGTGCGCGCGCGGTTCGCTGGCGTCAGCTGGTCGAGCTGGTTGCGCGCTCCGGTCGCGAGGGTGGCGGTGCCCTGGTCGCCGAAGCGCTGGCCGAAATTCGCACCGGTGCCGGTGACGTGGACGAGTCCGTGCGGGCGTCGACTGCTCGGGCGGTATCGTCGCTCCCCTTGCCGTTCGGATTGGTGGCGGCATTCGCGGCGGACGAGATCCAGGTGGCCGCCCCGGTATTGGGAGCGGCCGAACTGAGTCCCACCGAACTCAAGCAATTGATTGTGGAGGCACGAGAAGAGAACCGCCGCTTCCTGCTGTCGCTGTATCCCCAAACTTCGGCCGAGGCGGGACCCGCGGGCCTCGACCCCGTGGAGAACCGGCGAAGCGAAGGGCCGATCCCCTCCATCAGCGAAGTGCTGGCGCGGATAGAACGGCTGGCACAGTCGCGCGAGCAGGACGCGGCGCCGGAACCGGCTGGCAGCGGGAAGGGCGCTGCCCTGTTCCGGTGGGAGTGCGGCCCCTCGGGCGAGATCGCCTGGGTCGATGGCGCTCCTCGCGGTGCGATGATCGGACGTTCGATTGCCCAGCCTTCGGAGCAGGAGGAAGTGGATCCTGCGATTGGTCGGGCGTTCTCATACCGTACTCCGTTCAGTGCGGCTAAGCTCGTCCTCGCCGGAGACGCCGACTGGGCCGGCGAATGGCAGGTCAGCGGAATACCGGCGTTCGAGCCAGCCGACGGCCGTTTCGCAGGGTATCGCGGCGTGGCCCGCCGCCGGGCGGCCGCATCCGGCGCGCATGATTCGCTGCGGGAGCTGGTGCACGAGATCAAGACGCCGCTGACGGCGATCATCGGTTTCGCGGAAATCATCGACGGCGAGATGTTCGGCCCCGCGGGTGAGCGCTATCGCGGACGGGCGGCCGAGATCGTCAGCGAGGCACGGCTTCTGCTCGATGCGATCGATGATCTCGACCTCGTCGCGCGCTTGCGTTCCGGACGCGAGGCGGTCGGGCTGCCGGTCAATGCCGCGGAGTTGATTGCGCGGTTGCGTTCAGAATTTACCGCTGTTGCAGCGCAGCGATCCGTTTCGATCGGCTTCGACACCCCCCCTTCACTGGCGTCGTGCCGGGTCGAGCCGATGATCGGTGAGCGGCTGGTCAGGCGGCTGCTCGAGCTTGCACTGTCGGCCGTCGGCGGAGGCCAGGAACTGATCGTTTGTGCCGGGGCATCGCAGGGTCGCTGCACCTTGCTGGTCCACCTGCCGAAAGAGCGGGAAGGGCCGCTGGAGCCATTCCGTCTCCGGCTGCTCGAAGGCCTTGCGCGGCTTGCGGGCGGCGAACTCGTTGCGGAATCGATGCAGCTGAAGCTGACCCTTCCCGATGCGAACGGCGCGCCGCCGCGTTGATGGTGGGCCCGGAGGGATTCGAACCCCCAACCTAGCCGTTATGAGCGGCCGGCTCTACCGTTGAGCTACAGGCCCTGGGTAACTGAACGAACGATCAGCCGGTCCCGATGTCCCCCGGACATCGGGCATGCGGCTGATGGTCGGGGAGACAGGATTCGAACCTGCGACCCTCTGCTCCCAAAGCAGACGCGCTACCAGGCTGCGCCACTCCCCGACTGGGGAGGGTCACTAGCAGCGGAACCGCGCGGCGCGAAAGCTAATTTGCGTTGCCGTTCGCCGACGCGTCGCCGCCGTTGGTGTCGACATCGACGTCGGCATCCACATCAACATCGCCGACTTCGTTCTGCACCTTGCCGGCGGTTTCGCTGACGTCGTTGGCAATCATTCCGCCGATGTTCTGCGCGGTGTCGCCCACGTCCGCGGCCACGTTCTCGGCGAGGTCCTGGTTATACTGGACGCTGACCTGGTCGTTGGCCTGGTCGTTGTTGACGTTGCAGGCGCCGATCAGAAGTAGCGGGATCATCAAGGCAATGCGGGTCATCTTATCCTCCTGTTTGCCGGCTCAACGCCGATTGCGCCGTTTCGGCTCCGGCTCAATTCCGCCCGACAGCACCGCCAGCATCGCCGTCCAGGCCGCGACATTCTGCCGAAGGTCGCCAAGATCCACCTTGTCGAGCGTGTCGTCGGGCGTGTGATGAACGTCGAAATATTCGGTACCGTCCTGCGACAGGCCGACGCCGGGAAGGCCGTCGGCGAGCATCGGCCCGATGTCGGAGCCTTCGGCCTTGTCAAAGGCACCGGGAACGATGCCAAGCGGCGCAAGCGCGCGCTGGAGCGCTTCGGCTTCCGCCTTGCGAGCCGCACCCAGATTGCTGTCGACTTTCCAGACGCGCCCGGCACCGAAATCGCTCTCGGCGATCGCATGGTGCGGCGTCTTTCCATATTTGGCGCGATAGTCGAGGCCGCCGAACAGGCCGGTTTCCTCGGCGCCGAACCAGACGATGCGGATGGTGCGCAGTGGGCGGCCTGCAGCCATGATCCGTTTGGCGGCGGCGGTGACGATCCCGCAGCCGGCGGCGTCGTCGATCGCGCCGGTGCCCTGATCCCAGCTGTCGAGGTGGCAGGCGACGAGCAAAGGTGGAGCGGAAGGGTCGCGACCGGGCACGTCGGCCATGACGTTACCGGACTGGCCCTGGCTCCGCTGCGATACCAAGATAAGTTGCATTCGCACCGGCAGGCCGCGCTTGAGGATGCGCTGGAGCTGCTCGGCGTCTGGCAGCGGAAGCGCGCCGGCCGGGATCGGCTGCACGCCCTCGGCGAAGCTGATGACGCCGGTGTGCGGGTTGCGGTGATAGTCGGTCCCGATCGAGCGGATGACGATGCCCACCGCGCCTTTGCGACTGGCGATAGTCGGCCCCTGCCGGCGAGCACCGCCGAAATAGCCGTAGCTGGAGCCGTCCTGCGTGCGCGGCATGGCGTGACTGACGAAGACGATCTTGCCGCGGACGGCCGAGTCGGGTGCCGCCTCCAGCGCCTCCACCGTGTCGAAGCCGACCACTTCGGCGGTAATTCCTCCGGGCGGCGTGCTCGCGCTGTTGCCGAGCGCGGCGACGACCAGGGGTTGCGGGAAGGGCGCGAGGATCGCAGCGCTTTCGAAGCCGCGGGTCCAGACCGGCATGTCAAACGTGTCGACGCGCACGTTGGCAAAGCCGAGCGAGCGGAGCTTGGCCACTGCCCAGCTGCGCGCGCGGGCTTCGGCCGCGGTGCCGGCGAGGCGCGGGCCGACTTCGGTGGTGAGGCCTTCGGTGATGTCCCAGGCATATTCGTCGGAGAGTGCCGCATCGCGAAGCTGCGCCACGGCATCTGGTACCGGCTGAGACGAGGCGGGGGCGGGGGCGGCGGCGGCGGTGAGCAGCAGCGCTGCAAGCAAGGCGCGTGTCATGGCGCAATGCCTAGGCCAGCAGCAGCGCCCGAGTCACGGCCCGTTTCGACGAATTGTCAGAGCAGCCGCATCTGCGCGCCTTCGGGCGGGCGGAACAGGTCACGGCGGAGCGGGAATTTGGCTTCGCGCAGGCCGAACCTCTTGGCCGCGATCTCGAAGCGGGTGCGCAGCAGGTCCGCCCACGGCCCCTGGCCGCGCATCCGGCTGAAGAAATTGGGATCATTGTCGCGGCCGCCGCGAAGCGCGTTGATCGTCGCCATCACCTTGGACGCGCGATCGGGGAAATGATGGTCGAGCCAGGCGCGGAACAAGGGCGCGACCTCGTGCGGCAGGCGCACGGGGAGGTAGAAGCCGCCGGGAGCGCCGGCCTCGACCGCGGCCTCGACGATATGCTCCAGCTCATGGTCGGTGATTTGCGGCACGACCGGAGCGATCGCGACATAGCAGGGGACGCCTGCCTGGTTGAGCGCCTTGACCGCGGCCAGGCGCTTGTGGGGCGCCGGTGCCCGCGGCTCCATCAGCCGGGCCGTTGCGGGGTCGAGCGACGTCACCGACATGGCGACGGAGGCAATGCCGAGCTCCGCCGCCGGCTTGAGCAGGTCGAGATCGCGCAGCACGCGGTCGGACTTGGTGGTGATGGTGAAGGGGTGGCGGGTTTCCAGCAGCAGCTCAATCAGCGAGCGGGTGATTCGCCAGCGCTCCTCGATCGGCTGGTAGGGATCGGTGTTGGTACCCATCGCGATCGGCGCACACTCGTAGCCGGGTCGGGAAAGGGCGGCGTGCAGCAGCTGCGCCGCATTCGGCTTCACGAACAGGCGCGATTCGAAATCCACGCCCGGCGACAGGTCATGGAAGGCGTGGGTCGGACGCGCGAAGCAATAGATGCAGCCGTGCTCGCAGCCGCGGAAGGCGTTCACCGAGCGGTCGAAGCCAATATCGGGCGAGCGGTTGCGGGTGAGGATAGTCCGAGGATGTTCGATGGTCACGCTGGTTCGGCGCCGGGGAATGCCGTCTAGCGCTTCTACGCTATCCAGCCAGTCGCCCTCGCTGACCCGCTCCTTGAGGTTGAAGCGAACAGGCGTTGCATTGCGCGTCGCTCCGCGCCCTTTGATCGACTCGACCGGCATGGCGCCAGTGTACGCCACCGCCAGAACATATCAAGAACGGATCAGCGTGCCGGCTGGGCAGGAAAGGCTGGCCAATGATGCTCGGCGATTGCCTTCAGTGTTGGCGTTCGAGCATTCTGCATGCCCTGGTAGATCCACATGTTCCGGAGCACCGCGGGGACATAATAGCGCGTTTCCCAATAAGTGATGCTCTCCATCCATAACAAAGGATCGCCCTTGTCGTGGATGTTGAGCCAGCGGCCAACCGGGAGCGGCCCTGCGTTATAGGCGGCAATCACGCGGGGCAGCTGGCCGCGGGTTGCGCCCGAAGAACGCATCAGCTCGATAAAGCTCTGGCCGTATTCGAGGTTGAGTATTGGATCGACGACGTTGGACTGGGCGAACGGGATGTTGCGGCGGCGCGCCATGTCGGAGGCGGTGCCGGGTCGGACCTGCATCAGGCCGATCGCGCCCGCGGGGCTGACGACCTCGATGCGGAAATTGGATTCCTGCCGGGCGTGGGCGAGCGCCAGCGCGGGATCGATTCGCCAGCCCTGGAGCGGCATCCAGCGGGGCATCGGATAGCGGTCGGACGCGTCGGCGACGGCTCCGCGCTGGCCGTTGTGCGCGAGCCAGAATTGCGCACCGGCCAGGTCGAGCCGCTTGGCGAACTCGATCAGGCCGTGATGCTGCGATGCGAGGCCGATCTTGGACTGGTGGCGGAGCATTTCCTCGCCCAGCGCGCGCTCGCCGATGTTGACGAGTTCGACGGCGCGGCGGACGTTGGGGAGGTTTTCGACCTGGGAGGCGAAGCTGTGCGGGTCCGGCGGCAGGCGAGTGGGAGCGCCGAGAGTCTCGCGGGCGACGAGGCCGTAGAAGCTTTCGACATTGCGAGCAGCCAGCTTGAGTAGCGGAGCGACGGCGCGAGGACGGCGGCAGGCCTGCTCGGAGCGGGCAGCCCAATAATAGCCGGCGGCGGAAAGTTCACGGTCGCGTGACGTCGCGGCGACCTCGCGGAACGATCGCGATGCCGCCTCGCAGTCGTTGAGCCGCCACGAGGCGAGGCCGGAAATCCACGCGGCGTGCGGCGCCCATTCCCCGGCGGCGCCGGCGCGCCAGCTGTCGGCGAGGCGGCGGGCGTCAAGGTCGCGGCCGAGGACATAATATACCCAGGCGACGCGCTGGCCGGCCTCGGCCCTGGCCTCGGTCGAAAGATAGGGACCCTGCTGAATCAGCAGCGCCTCCGCGTCGGTGGCGAGATTATTTTTGATCAGCGGGTCGAGGGCGGAGCGAAGCTGGTTGGCGAGCGCCTCGCCCGAAACGGGGCGGGCACGCTGCCGGCGGGGCGCGGAGCCAAGGCCGACGATTCGCCGGCGCGGGACCACCGCCGGCGGCTCAATCGCGCCGCGAGCGACCGCGAGGCGCGCAAGCTGCTCGGCGTGGGGAAGATCGGGCGCTTCGGCCAGCAGTGACTGAATCCGGCCGAGGTCGACGGCGGGGGAGCCTTTGGCGGTGTAAAGTTCGGCCCTCGCCACCGCGCTCAGCGGACCGCGCGGCAGATAATCAATGCCCGCCGCGGCGGAGCCCCATTCGCGCCTGCGGATCGCGGTGAAGACGCCGCGCCAATTGGTGGGGACGACCACCGGCTTCGGCGCCGGCTGGACGAACGCAGGCAGAGGGGCCGCCACGGCAGGCGCGGAGGTGGGGCTCGGCGGATCGTCGGGCCGTTGCGCCGGGGCCTCGGGTTCGTCACCGATGGGTGCGAGCGGATCGCGCTCCTGAGCGGCTGCCGGAGCAGCGGCAAGACCGAGTGCGACCATGAACAGGCTGATTTTCAAGCCTCATCCTCCATGAGCAATAGAAGATCGCGCCATGCCTGCTCCTTGAAGGAGGGGCGGGCGAGCAAGTTGCGCGGGTGAAAGGTGGCGACGGTGCGAATACCCTCGACCTGGTGGATGTGGCCGCGCGCCGAGGCCAGCGGCTTGCCGAGCAAGGCTTTGGCAGGTGCGTCACCGAGCAGGAGCAGCCGCTTGGGCTTGGCCAGGGCGATGTGGCGGCGGGCGATGACGGCGCAAGCCTCCAGCTCACCCCCTGACACTTGTGCTGCCGGCGTGTGGAAACAGGACAGCGAGGCACAGTAAGCGGCGGCCGCATCAATCCTGATAGCGGCCAGCATCCGCTCGGTCAGAACCCAGGCGTCGCCGGCGATCGGCAACCCGGCGGCGGCGTCTTCCGGACCGGGCATCTCCGCCAGCAGCATGACGGGGGCGCTTTCGCCGCCGGTTGGAAGCACGCGCGGCGCTCGCGGAGTGGCGAAGGGGAGGGACTGCGCCGAGCCGAGCCAGTCGCGGAACAGATCGAGGGTTTCCGGCATGGATTCACCCGAAACCGGAGCGGCATGCGACTTGATCTGAAGAGCGGGAGCAGCGGCGACGGGCGCTGGAGACGGTTTCAGCCAATCGCGAGGAGCCTCCTGCACGGCGGCGTCAACGCCTGCTTCGAGCCACCAAGCGAGCGCACTGGCGGCGTTGGCCCTCGTTGCGGCTTCGTTTTCCCCACCCATGCGCCAACCCTCGCAGCATTGACGGGATGGTCAAGGAATTGGCAGGGCTGCACCGTCGAATTGAGTCGGAAGCGCGACGAGAAGAGTCCGAGCGCGAGCAGCGGCAAGGGAAAAGAATGAGCGAGCGGGAGTCGATGCAATACGACGTGGTGATCGTCGGCGGCGGGCCTGCCGGGCTGACCGCCGCGATCCGGCTCAAGCAGTTGGCCGCTAAGGCCGAGCGCGAAATTGCCGTGTGCGTGCTCGAGAAGGGCAGCGAGATCGGCGCGCACATTCTGTCCGGCGCGGTAATCGACCCCAAAGCGCTCGACGAGCTATTCCCCGACTGGAAGGACAGGGGCTCGCCGCTGACGGTGCCGGTGACCGAGAACCATCACTGGGTGCTGACGAAAAAGAAAAAGTGGCAACTGCCGGGGTTTCTGCTGCCGCCGTTCATGCACAACAAGGGCAATTACACGGCCAGCCTCGGCAATTTCTGCCGCTGGCTGGCGGCTCAGGCGGAGGAGCTTGGAGTCGAGATCTTCCCCGGCTTCGCTGCGGCCGAAGTGCTGTTCGCCGACGACGGCTCCGTGCGTGGCGTTGCGACGGGGGACATGGGGATCGCTCGCGACGGCAGCCGCCGCCCCGATTATCAGCCGGGGATCGAGCTTCACGCTCGCTACACCTTCTTCGCGGAAGGCGCGCGCGGCAATTTGACCAAGGAACTCACCCGCATTTTCGGGCTGCGCGAAAAAAGCGGCCCGCAGGTTTACGGACTTGGCATCAAAGAGTTGTGGGACGTTCCTGCCGAGCGGCATAAGCCCGGACGCGTGATCCACAGCCAGGGCTGGCCGCTCGAGGACGCATGGGGCGGAGGCTTCCTCTATCACCAGGAGAATAACCAAATCGCGCTCGGGTTCGTCGTCGCTCTCGATTACCAGAATCCGTATCTGTCGCCCTTCGAGGAATTCCAGCGCTGGAAGACGCACCCTGCAGTTAGGGCGGAATTCGAGGGCGGGCGCCGGGTCTCCTACGGAGCCCGGGTCATCAACGAGGGCGGCTGGCAGTCGATTCCGGAACTGGTCTTCCCCGGCGGCGCGCTGATCGGCTGTTCGGCCGGTTTTGTGAACGTGCCGCGGATCAAGGGCACCCACACGGCGATGAAGTCGGGAATGCTCGCTGCCGAGGCGGCGTTCGAAGCAGTCGGCGCGGATCGTTCGGGCGACCGGCTCGACAAATATCAGACGGCGCTCCGCTCGAGCTGGGTCGACAAGGAATTGCGGATGGTTCGCAACGCCCAGCCGGCGGTTTCGCACTGGGGCGGCATCGTCGGCACGGCTTATGCCGGGTTCGACATGTGGCTTGCGCAGCTCGGCCTCAAAATGCCGTGGACGCTAAAGCACAAGCCCGACCACGAGCGGCTCAGGCGCAAGGAGCATGCTCATCCGATCGCCTATCCAAAGCCCGACGGCGTGCTGACGTTCGACCGGCTGTCCTCCGTGTTCCTGTCGAATACCAACCATGAGGAAGACCAGCCCGTTCACCTGACGCTCAAGGACGCGAGCATACCGACGCGGGTGAACCTGCCCGACTATGCCGGGCCGGAACAACGCTACTGCCCAGCAGCAGTGTACGAATATGTCGAAGGGGCGGACGGCGAACCGCGCTTGCAGATCAACGCGCAGAATTGCGTTCACTGCAAAACCTGCGACATCAAGGACCCGACCCAGAACATCAATTGGGTGGTGCCGGAAGGCGGCGGAGGACCGAATTACCCGAACATGTAGATATTTGATCGGTGGCGCGCTGGCCGCAGCGCTGCTTGCGGCGCCGGCAACGGCCAGCCGCCGATCGGAGTCGCGCGACCCGGCCCGCACCTATGTTGCTGCGCGCGCGGCTGCGCTGAGCGGCGATTATGGGCGTTCGGCGGAGCTGCTGGCGGCACTGGCGGAAGCCGATCCCGCAAATTTGGCGGTTCGGCGCCAGGCGACCTCCGAAGCGCTGGCCGCCGGCAATACAGAGTTGGCGGTACGCCTCGCGCGCAGCCATCCCGTGACCGACCTGGCCATCGATGCGCGGCTGCTGCTGGCGGCAGACGAGCTGCGGTCGAAGCGGTTCGACCGCGCCGGCGCATTGCTTGCCGGAAAGAACGAGGGCGCAGACATCTCCTTCCTGATCCCGCTGCTCCACGCCTGGTGGGCGGCGGAGCGGGGCGACCTCGGCAGGGCGGTGAAGGCGCTGGACGGGGCGCCCGCGGACGGGGTCCTCGCGCGCCTTTCCGACGAGCACCGCGCCTTCATCCTGCTCAAGTTCCGGCGCACGGCGGAGGCTGAGCCCTATGCCCGCCGCGCGATCGCGGCTGCGCAGGGGCGCGAACTCCGCATCCGGCTTGGCCTCGCCGATGCTTTCCTCGCAGCGGGCGACCGCGCACGGGCCGCGGCGATGGTTGACGGCATCAGCGGGCGCGCCTTGCCGCTTCGGGCGCAGGTCCTCGCCGGGCGGCGCAACGGCCTCGCCGTCGACACCGCGCTGGAGGCATTTTCCGAAGTGTTTCTGTCGCTGGCGATCGACCTCAACCGGGTCGAGAATCGCGAACTTCCGATCAGCCTTTCCCGGATTGCCCGTTACGCCGACCCGAATAATAGTTCGGCGGCGATCCTTCTCGGCCTGTTCCTGGCGCAAGCCGACCGCACCGACGCGGCGCTTGCGGCTTTCCGCGAAGTGCCGCGGAACGATTGGCTGTCCCCCCATGCCCGGGATGGAGAGGCTCAGGCTTTGGCTGAAGCGGGGCGGGTCAACGAAGCGCTCGCCGCCGCAAGCGCCGCGGTACGCACGCCCGGAGCAGGCGCGGCGGATTTCGCTCGGCTCGGCGATGCCTTCGACGAGGTGAAACGCCATGGAGAGGCGGCCGACGCCTACGCGCGTGCTACCCAGCTGGCCGAGCAGGGGCAGCGCTGGCAATATCTTCTGCTTCGGGCGAGCGCGCTGGAATCCGCGGACCGCTGGCCGGAAGCGCGGGCCGACCTCCAAGCCGCTCTAGCGCTCGCGCCGGACCAACCGCTGATCCTCAACTTCCTCGGCTATGCCAAGCTTGAACGCGGAGAGGATCTGGACACCGCCGAGGCGATGATCCGCAAGGCCAGCGAACTCGCGCCCAACGATGCCTCTATCACCGACTCCCTTGGCTGGGCGCTGTACAAGCGCGGGCGGATCGAGGAGGCGATTGAAGTGCTCCAGAAAGCGGCGCGTGCCGATGCCGCGCAGGCCGAAATTCATGAGCATCTCGGCGACGCCCTCTACGCCGCCGGCCGCAAGTTCGAGGCGCGCTTTGCCTGGGAGGCCGCGGTGGTCACTGCGGAGGACGATGTCGCTCCGCGGCTGCGCGCCAAGATCGTTTCCGGCCTAACGCCCGCGACCGCCGCGCCTTGATCAGCCATCGCGAGATTGCGCCGGCGAAGCTCAACCTCGCGCTTCATATTCGTGGACGTCTGCCCGACGGGCGGCACGCAATTGAAACCATCTTCGCCTTTTGCACCGATGGGGACCGGCTAAGCGCGGAGGGAGCGGACGAATTTTCGCTGGAGATTGCGGGGCCGTTCGCTCCGGAGCTTGGCCAAGGCGACGACAATCTCGTGCTTCGTGCCGCGCGTGAGCTTCGGACCGAGGCGGGGGTCAGCGCGGGCGCCGCAATTCGCCTCGAAAAACAGCTGCCGGTGGCTTCGGGCATTGGCGGTGGCTCCGCCGACGCAGCCGCCACGTTGCGCCTGCTGACGTCATTGTGGGGGATCGACCCGCGTCATGCGCAGGCGGTGGCGCCGCGGCTCGGCAGCGACGTTCCGGCCTGCCTGCTCAGCCTGCCGTCGAGGGGCGAGGGCGCCGGTGACGTGCTGACGCCGATCGCGCTGCCCGAAATCAGCGGCAAGCCGGTGCTATTGCTCAACCCGCGGGTGACGCTGGCTACGGCCGAGGTGTTTGCGCGCTTCGACGGCGAGGACCAAGGGGCGCTCGAACACTGGCGATACGGTCGCAATGATCTCGAAGCAGCGGCAACGAGCCTGGTGCCCCAGATCGCCGCCGTGATGGCCTGGCTTTCGGCGCAGCCGGGTGCGGAGTTCGTCCGCATGTCGGGATCGGGAGCGACCTGCTTTGCCCTGTTCCGGAGTGAGGAAGCGCGCGATTCGACGGTGGACGCGGTTCCGCGCGAGTGGTGGCGGCTGGCGACCCATTTGCGCTAGGACGCGCAGCGATGCGGCCGATCCTTACAGCAATAAAGATGCGCGCGGCCGAACAGGCGGCGATCGATGGCGGCACCAGCGTCGAATCGCTGATGGAGCGGGCAGGGGCGGCGCTTGCCGAAGCGACGCTGCGCTTCGCCGGGGGCATGGACGCGCTGATCCTGTGCGGGCCCGGCAACAATGGCGGCGACGGTTATGTCGCCGCCCGGCATCTTACCAGGTGCGGGATCAGGGTGCGCGTGGCGGCGCTTGGAGAGCCCAGGAGCGAGGCGGCTCAATGGGCGCGCTCTCGGTGGGCGGGGCCGGTTGAGCCACTCGGTCCAGGCACGGCTTCATCATCGCTGATGATCGATGCGCTTTTTGGAACGGGTGTAAGCCGCGGCATTGAAGCCCCTGTCCTCGAACAATTTTTACGCCTTTGCCAAGCCGCCGTCGTACGGATCGCTTGCGATCTGCCCAGCGGGGTGAACGCGGATTCGGGAGCGGAGCTGAGCGCGATCGCACCCTTCGATATGACGGTTACCTTCGGAGCGTTGAAGCCGGCGCACCGCCTTGATCCCGCGTTGCACAAGTGCGGTCGGGTCGTGCTCGCCGACATCGGAGTGACACTCAGCAGCGAATGGGCCGAGATCGAAGCACCCAAGCTTCCGCCGCTGGCACCGGGCGGCCACAAATACGATCGCGGGCTGGTCCATGCGCTGGCCGGCCAGATGCCCGGCGCGATTGCGCTGGCTGCCACAGCGGCGGCGCGCGCGGGTGCCGGCTATGTCCGAGTCAGCACTTCGCAGCCGATCGCGGGCTTGCCTTCGGCAGTGGTGCAGACGGACACCGCCAAGATCAACGATCGGCGGATCGGCTGCCTGCTTGTCGGCCCGGGCATGGGCGATATTCCGCAGCTGCTGACGCTGGCGCTTACATCGAGCGCGCCCAAGGTGATCGATGCCGACGCGATTACCCATTTGGGCGAGCCGGGGCGGCTGCGCGGGCAGGATGCGATCATCACGCCGCATGCGGGCGAGTTCGTGCGGCTGTTCGGCGAGCTGTCGGGCACCAAAGCGGAGCAGGCGCTGGAGGCCGCGCGGCAGTCCGGCGCTGTCGTCATCTATAAAGGCCCGGACACGCTGGTCGCTACGCCCGACGGCCGGCTGGCCTTTGCTCCTCCCGCACCGGCCTGGCTGGCGACCGCGGGAACGGGGGACGTGCTCGCCGGCATCGCCGCCGCGCTGCGGGCACGGGGGATGTCGGCATTCGAAGCCGCTTGCGGAGCCGTCTGGCTACACGGCCGCGCGGCAGAGATCGCCGGGCCGCACATGATTGCCGACGACCTTGCCGTGGCCATCCCGCGAGCGCTGGCACTCGCCCGATGAGCGATCCGGTGGTCCGGATTGCCGCGCGCGGTGACGGCGTGACCGCCAGTGGCCGCCATGTCCCGTTCGGCGTGCCTGGCGACCGTCTGCTCGAGGACGGCTCGCTCAAGCCTGGGCCGCATCATCAATTGCCGCCATGCCGTCACTTTCCCGAGTGCGGCGGCTGCCAGCTCCAGCACGCCGACGACGAGGCGTATCGCGGCTACCTCGTCACGCGGGTGGAGATGGCGCTTGCCCAGCATGCGCTGGAGACCGAGATCCGCGAGCCGCACCTGTCGCCGCCGAACAGCCGCCGCCGCGCGACCTTGCGCGCGCTCAAGCTGGGGAAGGGGGCGGCGCTGGGCTTCAGTGCGGAGAAGTCGCACCAGATCATCGACATGCGGGAATGCCATATCCTGCGGCCGGAGCTGTTCGCGCTGGTGGCGCCGCTTCGGGAATTGCTGTCGGCGCTGCTGCCGCCACGGCGCGGCGCCGAAGTGCAGCTGACGCTTGTCGACCAGGGCGCGGATGTGATGATCAAGGGTGTCGAGCCGGAGGGGCTTGCGGCGATCGAGCGGCTGACCGGGTTTGCGGAGGAGCATCGGCTGGCGCGGCTGACGATCGACCAGGGGCTTGGGCCGGAGGGCTTTTACGAGCCGGATCCGGCGACGATTACGTTGTCGGGCGTTCCGGTGATCTTTCCGGCGGGCAGCTTCCTCCAGGCCACCGCGGACGGAGAGGCGGCGCTCGTTGAGGCGGTTCGAGCTGCGGTCGGAGGTGCTGCACGCATCGCAGACCTGTTCGCAGGCCTCGGCACCTTTGCGCTGGCGCTAAGGGGACAGGTCCTTGCCGCCGAGGCGTCACGCGATGCGGTGCTGGCGATGAAGCGCGCTGCGCCGCAACTGGCGATCGAGCATCGCGATCTCTACCGGCGACCGCTCGATCGCGGTGAGCTGCGGCAATTCGAAGCGGTCGTGCTCGACCCGCCGCGGGCCGGGGCCTTCGAGCAGGTGGGGGCCCTGGCCGGCTCAGCCGTAGCGCGGATCGCCTATGTCAGCTGCAACCCGGCGACCTTCGCCCGTGATGCGAAGATACTGACCGACAGCGGCTACGCCCTCAAGTGGGTGCAGCCGGTGGGCCAGTTCCGCTGGTCGACCCACGTCGAGCTTGCCGCTAGCTTCGCGCGCTAGATCAACCTCAGCGCTGCATGGAGGGTAAGCCCCATCAGGCAGAGGCTGCTCAGGACGAACAATATCAGGCGGTAACGGACGATGTTCACCGTCGCCTGCAAGATGCTGTGCGCCACGCGGAAGGCGACGTAGGCCCACGCCAGCCAAACGTTGATGTGATGGTCGAAGTCCATCAGGATCAGCGCGAAAACGATCGCATAGAAGAGCGTCGGCTGCTCCATCAAATGCATGTAATTATGGGCTTTCCACTGCGCTTTGGGGTGAGCCTTTCCTTCCAGGTCGGAGCCGCGGGCGCCGTCGGGGATATTCGCCCGCGTGATGCCGAGGCGCCGGAACTCGCCGGCGCGCGCAACGGCCATCCAAATCATTACGACGAGCGACCAGGCGACCAGCGCGACTACCGGCCCGAGCAGCGGACTTGCTTCCATTGATTCCCCCTTCGTCATCCCCGCCGAGGCGGGGGTCCAGCTTTCGTTCTAGCAGCAAAAAAGCCAGAGCAGGATTCCCGCTCGGCGGGGATGACGAGGGGTGGGTGGTTCTAGTCGAAGAGCTTGGCGAAGCGGCGCTTGGCGCGGTTTTTCCAGGCGCCGCGGTGCCAGGCGTCCGAAGCCAGCAGCGGCAGCACCGACGTCGCTTCGGCGAACACCATCTGCTCCATCGCCGTCGACACCTTGCCCCAGCTCGCCGCTTCCTGAAGCGTGGAGGAGGAGCAGGCGCCGTCGCGCACGTCGGCAACGGTGATCTGCACGGCATATTTGTGCACTTCTACGTCCTCATGGCCGAGGATTTCGGCACAGACGACCGTGTCTTGCGTGAAGTTCTTGGGCACGCCCCCGCCGATCATCAGCAGGCCCGTGGTGCCGGCCTTGATCTTGATGTCGGTCAGCTCGCGGAAGTCGGCGATGCTGTCCATGGTCATATAGTGGCCGCCGCGCTTCATCGCATCGACCTGATGCTTGACCAGGCCGAATCCGGCCGAGCTGTCGGTGAAGGCCGGGCAGAAGATCGGCACGTCATGCTCGTAGGCGAGCTCGACGAGGCTGCCTTCCTTTTTCGCGTTCCCCTCGCTCAACCACTTGCCCATCTCGCGAATGAAGGCGCGGCTGCTGTAGGGGCGAGGCTCCAGCCTGTCGGCGATCTTGCCGATGGTGAAGTCCGTCTCCTGCAGCTTTTCCTCGTCGATGTAGGTATCGTAGATGCGGTCGATGTAGAGCGAGCGCAAAGTATCATCGTCAGGAATTTCATTGGCTTGGTAGTGCTTGTGACCAAGTGCTTCGAAGAAATCCATGTCGACGATGGTGGCGCCGGTGGCGACGATCGCGTCGACCATGTTGGAGCGGACCAGCTCGGCATAGAGGTCCATGCAGCCCCCGGCCGAGGTCGATCCGGCGACGACCAGGATCACCGAGCAGTCGGGATCTTCGAGCATCTGATTGTAGATGCCCGTGGCTCGCGACAGGTCGCGGCTAGTGAAGCTCATCTTGCCCATCGCCTCGACGATCGGGCGCGCGTCGAACTTGGTGATATCGATATGCTCGACGGGGCTGGAAAGCAGCTCCGCTTTGCGCGTGTCATTGATTTTGGTCACGGTGGTCATTTGTTGCTCCAATAGCTCCCCCTCCCGCAGGCGGGAGGGGGCTGGGGGGGCCTGTTCCATGGCCCCCGAGGGAGCCGGCTATTGGCCGTCGTTACTTTCCAGGGGGACAGGCCCACCCCCAACCCCTCCCGCTAGCGAGAGGGGGGACTTTTACAGCGTCACCACGTTCGAGCGGGTGGGCTCGATCTCGGCACCGTAGAGGCTGGCCATCGGCTCATCCTCGACGACATAGCTCGCGACAGTGCCGAAGCCGTTGAAGGCAGTGCGCATGGCGCAGCCATAGGCGCCGAGCATTCCGACCTCGATATAGTCACCCGCATCGACGTCCGCCGGTAGCTCGAACGGGCCTGCCATATGGTCGAGATCATCGCAGGTCGGGCCGTAGAAGCTGAAGTCCATCGGCCGGACATTGGCGCCGTCGTCACGCAGTAGCTGGACCGGATAGCGCCAGCCGATGTGGGCCGCGTCGAACAGCGCGCCGTATGCGCCATCATTGATGTACAGCTCGCTTCCGCGGCGCTTTTCAACGCGAACGAGCAGGCTCGCATATTCCGCGCACAGCGCACGGCCAGGCTCGCACCACAGTTCGGCCGAATAGCTGATCGGAAGCGCCTCGAACGCATTGTGGATGACCTCGAAATAGGTCTCCAGCGGCGGCGGCTCCATGCCCGGATAGGACGACGGGAAGCCGCCTCCGACATCGACGATGTCGACGGTGACGGCGGCCTCGACGATCGCGTCGCGGACCCGGCTCATGGCTTCGCCATAGGCGGCGGCGGTCATTGCCTGGCTACCGACGTGGAAGCAGATGCCGAGCGCATCGGCCGCCTGGCGGGCGGCGAACAGCAAGGGCTTCAGCTCGTCCGCCTGAGCGCCGAACTTGGACGCCAGGCTGAGCTTGGCATGCTCCGAGCTGACCCGCAGGCGGACCAGCAGGTTAAGGTCACTCGCAGCTTCGCCATCTGTCGCGGTCGCGCGGACGATCTTGTCCAGCTCCTCAAGCGTATCGAGGCTGAAGGTGCGGACGCCATAGAGATGGTAGGCCTCGGCGATCGCTTCCGCGGCCTTTACCGGGTGCATGAAGCAAAGCACCGCTTCGGGCAGGGTGTCGCGCACCAGGCGCACTTCACCGATCGAGGCCACGTCATAATGGGTGATGCCCGAATCCCACAGGATCTGCAGCAGGTCCGGCGACGGGTTCGCCTTCACCGCATAGAGGGACCGGCCCGGAAACTTCTCGACGAAGAAGCGGGCAGCGCGCCGTGCGGCGTGCGGACGAAGCAGAGTGACCGGCTGAACCGGGCGCTGCTTGGCGATGTTGGCGGCGCGACGGCCACCGGTCGGGGGGACAGCTAGCCCCAGCGCGCGATGATGCTTGTGCAATTCAAGGGACCTCCAAGTGCCTGTCGGCAAACATTGATGAAAGCTGCCTTGCGGTTGGAAGTCCCATGGGGCAGCGGAAGCGCGATATATGGACGGGGGCCCCCCATGTAAAGAATATTCCGGCCCCGCCGCCGCTGTTCGGATGCGTTTCATCCGGCTCAGCCAACGCTTTGGCTAAAGCTATGATCGGACAGGAGAATTTGCGGGTGGGCGAAGTCAGTCGAGTGGACGTGGTTGCAGCCGCCGAACGCATCCGCGGCCAGGTCGAGCGAACGCCGCTGAGCGAGGCGCAAGTGTCGGGTCAGAGTATCTTCCTCAAATGCGAGTGCCTGCAGACCGGCGGGGCGTTCAAGCTGAGGGGCGCGACCAACCGTTTGATCCAGCTTGGATCGGAGGAACGGGCCCGCGGAGTGGTTGCCTTTTCATCGGGAAATCACGCGCAGGGGGTGGCGATTGCGGCCCGGCGGCTGGGGATCGCGGCGACGATCGTGATGCCATCGGACGCTCCGCCGATCAAAGTCGAAGGTACTCGCGACGCGGGCGCCGAGATTGTCTTCTACGACCGCAGGACCGAGAACCGCGAAGAGATTGCGGCCAAGCTGGCGGAGGGACGCGGGGGAACTATCGTCCCCAGCTTCGATGATCCGGAAATCGTCGCCGGCCAGGGGACGGTAGGGCTCGAGATACTGGAGCAGATGCCGGAGCCGCCACGGCTGATCGTGGTGCCGACGGGCGGTGGCGGGCTGGCGGCGGGCATCGCACTCGCCTGTCCGGAGGCGGAGATCATCTGCGTCGAGCCGGAAGGGTGGGACGACATGGGCCGGTCGCTGGCGCTTGGGGAGATCGTGCCGGTTGCAGCGGATGCTCCGCCGACCCTTTGCGACGCGCTGCAGACGCCCCGCGTGTCGCCGATCACTTTTGGGATCTTGCGCGAGCGAGGCGCGAAGGCCGTTGCGGTCAGCGACGCCGAGGTCGAAGAAGCGATCCGCTTTGCCTGGGCCGAGCACAGGCTGACTGTGGAAGCCGGCGGGGCGGCGGCACTTGCGGCGCTCCTGAGTGGGAAGGTGAAGCTGGTCGCGGGGACGGTGGCGGTGCTGTCCGGGGGCAATATTGACCCTGCGCTCCATGCACGGATCGTCGGGACGTCGGCCTAGGCTGCGACGATGCGGTAATGGCCGGGTTCGAGATGGGCCGGGCTCGATCGCTCGACGGCGCGGGTCAGCTCTTCAAGCTCCGCGGCAATCGTCTGCAATTCGGCCGCGAGGGCCCTGGGATCGACGGTTCCGATACCCTCGGCGGCATCAAGCAGGCTTTCGAGCATCATGGCGATGCACGGCAGGATCGTTTCCTCGATCCGGTCGAACGCTTCCTCGATGCGGACCTGTTGTTCCTGGCTTGCCATGGCGGCAATCTGCGCCAGAAGCGGTTAAGCAAGAATGAAAAGGACCGAAGTGAATGGAAGGCTTCGCCAATACGGCGCTCGCGATCACCATGATCGCAGCCTTCCTGCTCAGCTTTGCCGGCGTCCGGCTGTTGCTCAGCCGCGGCGACCGCGGGAAAGGCGCGCTGATGCTTGCCGCGGCGGTCGTCCTGATCGGAAACGTGCTGATCTGGACGCTGTGAGCGCTAGCGTTTGAGGTCTTTTTCGAGCCGCATGTCGAGATAATCGTCGGCGCTCTTCATCAGCAGCTCAAGCTCATTGGCGAAGAAGTGATTCGCGCCCGGGATGGTGTCGTGATGGATGGTGATGTGGCGCTGCGTGCGGAGCTTGTCGACGAGCTTCTGAACCGCGCCGGGAGTGACGACCTCGTCGCTCTCGCCCTGAATGATGATGCCTGACGACGGGCAAGGGGCCAGGAAGCTGAAGTCGTACATGTTGGCCGGCGGAGCGATCGAAATGAAGCCCTTGATCTCCGGACGACGCATCAGCAGCTGCATCCCGATCCAAGCGCCGAAGCTAACTCCGGCGATCCAGGTCGTCTCGGCTTCCGGATGAATCGACTGCACCCAGTCGAGGGCGGAGGCCGCGTCGGAAAGTTCGCCAATGCCGTTGTCGAACAGGCCCTGACTCTTGCCGACGCCGCGGAAGTTGAAGCGCAGGGTCGCGAAGCCGCGGCGGACGAAGGTTTGATAGAGCAATTGCACGATCTTATTGTTCATCGTGCCGCCGGCCTGCGGGTGGGAATGGAGGATCATCGCCACCGGCGCGCGGGGACGTGGACCGGGATGAAATCGGCCCTCGAGGCGGCCTTCGGGACCAGGAAAAATCACTTCGGGCATGGACGGCGGTCGCTCGCGATAGAGGTGTTGGTTGCCGACGGGTGCACCGCGGCGGCGGCTCCTATATAGGAGCGGGCCTTCAACAGGCAATCGGCAGGAATTCACGTCTTTTGCAACGTCAGCCACGCCTTTACTTAGACCACGCCGCGACGACGCCCGTGCTTGCCGAGGCGCGTACCGCGATGGCGGATGGGCTGGAGCGCTGGGCGAACCCGAGCTCGCCGCACGCGGACGGGCGCGCGGCTCGAGCGGCGCTCGACCAGGCTCGGCTGCGCATCAAGGCGGCGCTCGGCTGGAATTACGACCTGATCTTCACCAGCGGTGCGAGCGAGGCCGCCCGGATCGCCTTTCGACGCTGTCACCTCCATGGGCCGAAACCGGCGATCACAACCGTCGAGCATGATGCGGTCAGGAGCCAGGTCCCGGATGGGGAGGGGTGGAACCTCGGCACTGGCCCGACGGGCTTGCTCGATCCCGCAGCGCTTGCCTTTTGGCTCCAGCTTGCGCCCGGCGGACTGGTCGCAGTCCAGCATGTCAACAACGAAACCGGCGTCATCCAGCCGATCGACGACATCGCTCAGACGGTCGATCTTGCGGGAAGCTGCCTGTTGGTCGACTGCGCTCAGAGCGCCGGCAAGCTTCCCTTGCCAAGCGCCGATCTGATCATGGTCAGCGCGCATAAGCTCGGCGGACCTCCGGGAATCGGCGCACTGCTGGTGCGGGAAATGACGCTGCTCGTGCCAGAGGGTGGGCAGGAGCGGGGCTACCGGCGCGGGACCGAGAACATTCCGGCCATCCTGAGCTTCGCCGCCGCGCTGGAGGCGAAGGCTTGGGACCTGCAACGGCTCGCCAGGCTCCGCCAAGCGCTTGACGAGCGCTTGGTCCAGCACGGAGCGACGATCATCGGTACGGCCGAGGCGCCCATTCAGCCTGCCGCGAGGATTGCCACCATCGGCGCCTACGGGATGCCGGGCGTGTCCTCCATGGCCCAATTGATTCAGTTCGACCTCAAAGGGATCAGCGTGTCGGCGGGAAGCGCCTGCTCGTCTGGCACCAACAAGCCGAGCCATGTCCATCTGGCGATGGGGCTTGCTCCCGAGTTGGCGTCGCGGGTGATCCGCGTCAGCTTCGGGCCCGACACAAGCGCGGATGACGTCATGACGTTCGCCGATGCCTGGATCGAGATTGCGGAGGGCGCGAAGGGCCGCGCGGCATGATCTACCTCGATTATCAGGCGACGACGCCGCTTGCCCCCGAAGCCGCGGATGCAATGCGGCCGTGGCTGGAGGAGAAGTTCGCCAATCCCCATTCGCCGTCGCGATGGGGCCGCGAAGCCGATGCGGCGATCGCGGTTGCTCGCTCTCAGGTCGAGCGGGCGGTCGGCCTGGAGGGCGGCAGCATCGCCTTCACGGCAAGTGCAACCGAGGCGATCAACTGGGCGCTCAAGGGCAGCATCGACAAGGCAGCGCCCGAGCGCCGCGGCATCGTGACCGTCGCCACCGAGCATGCGGCGGTGCTCGATAGCTGCGAGTGGCTGGAGCGGCAGGGGTGCGACGTCGCCCGCGTCGATGTCGGAGCGGATGGGCTGATCGACCTGTCGGCGCTGGAAGCGGCGGTCGACGAACGAACGGCAATGGTCGCGGTAATGCTTGTGAATAACGAAATTGGGGTGATCCAGCCGGTGGCCGACGCCGCGGCAATCGCCCACCGCGCGGGTGCGCTAATGCTGTGCGATGCGGTGCAGGGGCTCGGCCGGGTGCCGATCCCCGAGAGACCGGATCTGATCGCCCTGTCCGCGCACAAGATAAACGGGCCGAAGGGCATCGGCGCGCTGTGGATGCGCGACGGTGCCGAGCCGGAACCGCTAATCCACGGCGGCGGACAGGAGCGCGGGCTGCGCTCGGGAACACTATCTCCGGCCCTGTGCGTGGGCTTCGGAGCGGCGGCCAGGCTGGCGTCGGAGCGTCTCGATGCCGACCGTGAGCATGTCATCGGGCTGTGGGATGCCGCGCAAGCGGCGCTGGACGCAGGCTGGACCATTAACGGCAGCATCGAGCAGCGCTATTGTGGCAATCTCAACATCCGCCGCGAAGGCCTCGATGCTGCGCGACTGGTCGGCGAGCTGCGCGACATTGCCTTTTCGCTGGGTTCTGCCTGCGCCAGCGGTTCGGGGCGGCCCAGCCATGTGCTCCGCGCGCTTGGCCTGACGCCTCAACAGGCGCGATCGTCGGTGCGGATCGGCTTCGGCCGCTACACCGGCGAGGAGGAACTGGTTGGTGCTCTCCGGCGCATTGACGCCGCGGCACGGGCCCAGCAGGGGCTGGCCGCGTGACGAAGGTGCGCTTTCACAAGGCTGACGGAACGCTCGACCGCGAGGTGGAGGCGGAACCGGGGCAGCGACTGCTTGACGTCGCCTGGGACGCGAAACAGCCGCTCGAGGGCGCGTGCGAGGGTGTGATGGGCTGTTCCACCTGCCACGTGATCGTCGACAAGGATGATTTCGAACGGCTGCCGAAGGCCACGGAGGAGGAAGAGGACATGCTCGACCTCGCCGCCCATGCGACGCGAACGTCGCGCCTGTCGTGTCAGATCATCATCACGTCGGAGATGGGCAGCCTGAGCGTCCGCGTCCCGCCGACATCGCGCAACTGGCTGCGCGGCTAGCTCCCTCTCCCGCTTGCGGGAGAGGGGTCGATCGACCATATGCGCCGCGGGAGTCGGGCGGGCGAGGTCGTCGCCAACCTGGTCAGGTCCGGAAGGAAGCAGCCACAACGACTTTGCCTCGGGTCGTTCCGGCTCCCACCGCGCCGCTCGCAATGAATCGCGCCACCCCCTAAACCGGCAGCAATGACTGACGACGAATCGCCTGGCCTCGGCCTCGACCTGCCGGAGGAGCCGCTAAAGGCGGTCGCCTCCCCATACCGCGTGCTGGCTCGCAAGTATCGGCCGCAGAGCTTTCAGGAGCTGATCGGCCAGGATGCGATGGTGCAGACGCTGGCCAATGCGATCGCGCGTGGCCGCATCGCCCATGCTTTCCTGCTCACCGGCGTTCGCGGGGTCGGCAAGACTTCGACCGCTCGCCTTGTCGCCAAGGCACTCAACTGCGTTCGACCGGACGGGCAGGGCGGCCCGACGATCGATCCGTGCGGTGCTTGCGAGCCCTGCCGCGCGATCGCCGAGGGACGGCACATCGATGTGATCGAGATGGACGCGGCCTCCCATACCGGCGTCGACGATGTCCGCGAGATCATCGAGGCGGTGCGCTACGCGGCGGTAAGTGCGCGCTATAAAATCTACATCATCGACGAAGTTCACATGCTGTCGAAGAATGCGTTCAACGCGCTTCTCAAGACCCTCGAAGAGCCGCCGGCGCATGTGAAGTTCCTGTTTGCGACCACCGAGGTCGACAAGGTGCCGGTGACGGTGCTGTCGCGCTGCCAGCGTTTCGACCTTCGCCGCATCCCCGCCGAGAAATTGGCGGCGCATTTCGGGGAGGTCGCGCGCGCCGAGCAGATCGAGGTCGAGCCGGAAGCGCTGGTGATGATCGCCGCGGCCGCCGAGGGTTCGGCGCGCGACGGCCTTTCCATCCTCGATCAGGCAATCGCCCATGGCGGGGAGAAGGTGTCGGCGGAGCAGGTCCGTGACATGCTCGGATTGGCCGACCGCGGGCGCATCCGGGCGCTCCTGAAGTTGATCCTCACCGGCGACGCAGCGAACATGCTCGCGTCGCTCGACGAGGCGCATTCGCTTGGCATCGATCCGACCGCGCTGGTTCGCGGACTGATGGAAGAACTTCATCTTGCAACGCGGGTGAAGGCGGGTGCCGACCTGACGGTGATGCAGTCGAGCGAGCAGCGGCAGGCGGCCGAGGAGCTGGCGGACGGACTGTCGTGGGGCGTCATTCACCGGCTGTGGCAGATGCTGCTCAAGGGCCTGAAGGACGTCGAGATTGCGCCCGACCCACAGGAAGCGGCGACGATGGCGCTGCTGCGGCTGATCCACGCGGCCGAACTTCCGGACCCGGCGGCGCTGCTGGCGAAACTTTCGGGAGAGGGGGCTTCCGCTGCTCCCGTGGTAGCTCCTGCTCTAAGCAGGGCGACGGCGCCGGTCGCGGAGCTTCCCGGCGATTTCCGTGCGATGATTGCCCGCCTGGAGCAGCAGGGGAAGCATCAGCTGGCCCAGCAGCTGCACGACAATGTCGGCCTCGTCCGCTACGCGCCGCCCGAGTTGGCGTTGAAGCCGCTGCGGCCGCTCGGCAGCGACTGGTCGCGCGATCTCGCCGGGGCGCTCAAGGCAGCCACGGGCGCGACCTGGCAGGTTTCGCTGGCCGACAGCGGCGGCGAGCCCTCGCTGCTCGAGCAAGAGAAGATCGCCGAGGAGACGGCGCGCGCAAGCGTGCTCGCCGACCCCGCCGTTCAACGCGTCATGGAGAGCTTCCCTGACGCGCAACTCGAATCCTTCACCACGAAAGGGGCATGACCATGCCGGAACTCGACCTCAACAAGATCATGGAAATGGCCCAGAATGCGCAGGCCGAGCTGCAAAAGGCGCAGGACAGCCTCGACAAGATCGAGGTGGAAGGCGCGGCCGGCGGCGGGCTCGTGAAGATTCGCGCCAGCGCCAAGGGCCGGATCATCGCCGTATCCATCGACGAGAGCCTGCTCCAACCGTCGGAGAAATCGATGGTCGAGGACCTGGTCGCCGCCGCGCTGAACGACGCCCGCACCAAGGCCGACCAGGTCGCCAGTGCCGAGATGCAGAAGATGACCAGCGGCCTTCCGCTGCCGCCGGGCTTCCAGCTCTGAGCGTCGCTTGCGCGAAGTGCCGTGACGCGCCAATCTCCGCCTGGGGAGAGATGAAATGAAATTAGGCGCAATGCAGGACTGGCCGCTGCGCGTAATGCGGCTCGTCGACCATGCCGAGCGCGAATATGGCGGCGGCGAGGTCGTCAGCGCCTGGAGCGACGGCAGCATTACCCGCTCGACCTGGCGCGACATCGCGAGTGACTCGCGCAAGCTCGCGCAGAAGCTCGAGGCGATCGGCATCCGGCCCCGGGACCGTGTCGCAACACTGGCGATGAACCATGAGCGGCACCTGGTCGCCTGGTACGGGATCGTCGGCATGGGCGGCGTCGTTCACACCATCAACCCGAGGCTGTTCGACGACCAGCTCGACTATATCGCCAATCATGCCGAGGACCGCGTGCTCCTCTACGACCGCGCCTTTGCGCCGCTGGTCGAGAAGATGAAGCCGCGGTGGAAGACGATCGAGCATTATGTCCAGCTCGACCGCACCGGCGACGATCCGTTCGCCGACTGGATCGGCGACCAGGACGGCGACTATCAGTGGGTCGACGGCGACGAGCGTGATCCGTGCGGTCTCTGCTACACCTCGGGAACCACGGGCAACCCCAAGGGCGTCCTCTACGAGCATCGATCGACCATGCTCCACACCATGGCGGAGGCTTCACCCGATATCTTCAACCTGTCCAAGCGGGCGGTGGTGCTTCCGATCGTGCCAATGTTCCACGCCAACGGCTGGGGCGTGCCATGGTCGGCGCCGATGGTCGGCTGCAAGCTGGTGCTATCGGCCGATTACCGGCCCGAGCAGATGTGCGAGCTGATGAAGGCGGAAGGCGTCAGCCATACCGCCGGCGTGCCGACGGTGTGGATGGCCCTGATCGACCATGTCGAGCGCACCGGCGCGGACATTTCCACGCTCAAGCATGTGACGATCGGCGGATCAGCCGCCCCGCGGGCGATGATCCGGTGGTTCCGGACACGCGGAGTCGAGGTCGGGCACGCCTGGGGCATGACCGAGACGTCGCCGATCGGCACCTGCTTCGCGCGTCCGCTCGAATGGGAAGCATGGAGCGAGGACGATAGGGTGGAATATGTCGCGCGGCAGGGAAGCATTCCGTTTGGCGTCGCGCTCCGGATCGTCGACGACGAAGGAAGGGAGCTCCCCCGCGACGGCCAGGCATCTGGCCGGCTGCAGGCTCGCGGCCCGTGGGTGGTGAAGCGCTACTTCAAGGAGGAGCATGACGCGACCGACGACGACCAATGGTTCGACACCGGCGATGTTGCGGCGCTTCACCCGGACGGGACGATGCAGATCACTGATCGGTCCAAGGACGTGATCAAGTCGGGCGGCGAATGGATCAGCTCGATCGAGCTTGAGAATGCTGCCGTCGGCTGTGCGGGTGTGGTCGAAGCCGCGGCGATCGGGATTCCGCATCCGAAGTGGGACGAGC
Organism: Pseudomonadota bacterium; assembly: GCA_030856365.1. Lineage (GTDB taxonomy): Bacteria > Pseudomonadota > Alphaproteobacteria > Sphingomonadales > Sphingomonadaceae > Sphingomicrobium. Next base: position 18,170 of record JALYPM010000055.1, on the reverse strand, counting down.
GCCCGCTGCTGCTGGTCGTCAAAGCGGAAGGGACGGAGGTAACCGCCGAGGCCATCCAGACTCATCTCTCCGCGCGGGTAGCCAAGTGGTGGCTCCCGGACGCGATCGAGTTCGTCGAAGCGCTTCCCCACACCGCCACCGGCAAGCTGTCCAAGCTGCAGCTTCGCGACCAGTTCCGCGACTATCGCTTTGCCGAGGCGGAGACGATGGTGGGACGGGACTAGGCTGGAAATCCACGCCGCCTTGCCCTAACTGCGCGCCAACCCCCCGCACTTCAGCAAGGACCCGCGCCCCGATGGCCGCCCAATACGCATTTGTCATGAAGGACATGACCAAGTCCTTCCCCGGCGCGCAGAAGCCGGTGCTCAGCAACATCAACCTGCAATTCTATCATGGCGCCAAGATCGGCATCGTCGGCCCCAACGGCGCCGGCAAGTCGACGCTGATGAAGATCATGGCCGGGGTCGACAAGGAATTCACCGGCGAGGCCTGGCCAGGCGAGAATGTCACGGTCGGTTATCTGGCGCAGGAGCCGCAGCTCGATGCGACCAAGAATGTCCTCGAGAACGTCAAGGACGGAGCGCGCGAAGCCGCCGACATGGTCGACCGGTTCAATGCCATTTCGGCCGAGATGGGCGATCCGAAGGATGACACAGACTTCGACGCGCTGATGGAGGAAATGGGCGAGCTTCAGGGCAAGATCGATGCCGTCGACGGGTGGACCCTCGATAATCAGCTCGAGATCGCGATGGCTGCGCTTAATTGCCCACCGGGCGATGCGAGCGTCGAGAGTCTTTCAGGGGGTGAAAAACGCCGGATCGCGCTGACGCGGCTGCTGATTCAGAAGCCGTCGATCCTGCTGCTCGACGAGCCCACCAACCACCTCGACGCCGAAAGCGTCCAGTGGCTCGAGAACCACCTCAAGGAATATGCGGGCGCGGTGCTGATGATCACCCACGATCGCTACTTCCTCGACAATGTCGTCAACTGGATCCTCGAGATCGATCGCGGGAAATATTTTCCTTACGAGGGCAATTATTCGACCTATCTCGAGCAGAAGGCGAAGCGGCTGCAGCAGGAGGAGCGCGAGGACTCCGGCCGCCAGAAGGCGATCAAGGACGAGCTCGCTTGGATTCGGCAGGGAGCGAAGGCCCGCCAGACCAAGTCCAAGGCGCGTATCGCCAAGTTCGACCAGTTGGTTGCGTCGCAAGAGAAGAGGACCCCGGGCAAGTCCGAAATTCTTATTCAGGTGCCTGAGCGGCTCGGCGGCAAGGTTATCGAAGTCAACGGCGTGTCCAAGGCCTATGGCGACAAATTGCTGTTCGAGGATTTGACCTTCACACTGCCGCCCGGCGGCATCGTCGGCGTGATCGGCCCCAATGGCGCCGGCAAGTCGACCCTGTTCAAGCTCATTACCGGTCAGGAGAAGCCTGACGCGGGCGAGATCGACATCGGCCCGACCGTCCACCTCGGCTATGTCGACCAGAGCCGTGACCATCTCGATGCGAAAAAGAACGTGTGGGAGGAGATTTCGGACGGCCTGGATTCCATGAAGGTCAACGGTCACGACCAGTCGACCCGGGCCTATGTCGGCGCGTTCAACTTCAAGGGCCAGGACCAGCAGAAGAACGTCGGCAAGCTATCCGGCGGCGAGCGCAACCGCGTCAACATCGCCAAGATGCTCAAGCGCGGCGGCAACGTGCTTTTGCTGGACGAGCCGACCAACGATCTCGACGTGGAGACCCTGGGCGCCCTTGAAGAAGCGATCGAAAATTTCGCCGGCTGCGCGGTTGTCATCAGCCACGACCGCTTCTTCCTCGACCGCCTGGCGACGCACATCCTCGCTTTCGAGGGCGACAGCCACGTTGAATGGTTCGAGGGCAATTTCGAGTCCTACGAAGAGGACAAGCGCAGCCGCCTGGGCCCCGAAGCCGACCGCCCGCACCGGATGAGCTACAAGAAATTGACGCGCTAGCAGCTGGGGCTAGCGGACAGGTCCGGCGGCTATTCGCTGGGGCTGGGGACGACAGCTGGCCCGTAGACCTGCACCTGAGTGCCGATGGCGTAGATCATCGGTGTTCCGTCGGCGGCTCTCGTCCGAATCTTGTTCGTTGCGGGGGCGAGCGGCACCTTGGTCCAGCTCGCGCCTCCGTCGCGGGTTTCGAAGCCACCGGCTGCCGTGCCCACCCATCCAATTGCCGGTGAGGCGAAGCCGATGCCGAACTGGCGTGCCTTGGCATCGACCACCAGCGGGACTTCGGCCCAGTGCTCTCCGCCATCGACGGTCTTGACCACCACCTGCTGCGCGCGCTGGGGGTCGTAGGTCTGGACGGTGGCATAGCCGGTGCGGCCGTCGACGAAGCTGCCCTTCCAGCTGTTCTCCAGCTTACGGCCGGAGCGGTAGACTTCCCGCCAGCTCTTGCCGCCGTCGCTGGTCTTGAGGATCAGCGCCTCGGACTGCTGGATATCCTTATCCGATCCGGCGAAGACGAAGCCGGTTTCCGCATCGACGAACTTGACGTCGAGGATCATGCCGGCGTGGTCGCTGAGGTCGATGAAGTTCCAGCTCTCGCCGCCGTCGACGGACCGCAGCAGCTTAGCCGGACCGCCCACGCGCCCTGCGGCATGAATTACCGCGCGCCGCCGCAATTCACCCTGGTAGATCGACCGCGTCAGCAGCACGTCGATCGCGCAAATGCCCTCGAGCACGGCCCCGCCAAGATCGACGGGCGACCAGCTGCGCCCGCCGTCGCGCGTACGGTAGAGCGGGGTGCGGTCGGTGACGTTCGGATAATAATCACCGACATTGCCGATGAAGCCATGGTCGGCATCGATAAAGCCGACCGCGCGGATGAAGGTCCCCGGCTTCGACCAGATCTTGCTCCAGGTCGCGCCGCCATCGTCGCTCCGAAACAGGTCGCCCGCGCCGGTCCCATAGAAGCCGGTTCGGGCGTTGGCGAAATGGATGTCGTCGCGCTTCCCCTTGTAGGGAGCGGTCGGTAGGGTTCCCCAGCTGCCGTTCGCCGGGACCTGAATGATCGGCGGACCCGCGGCGACAGTTGTGCAGGCCGCTGTGGCGGACAGACACGCCGCGCCCGCCAGCAGCATCGAAAACCAGACTTTTCGCATAACCATCCCCTCAGCCTTGAAAGGAGACGGAGCGCTTCGAGGTTGGCGACCGGATTTCGCCGAACTGCCGCAGCGGTCGGCGAACGGCTTCGCTGGCTCGGCCTAGCCGGAGCGGGCCTGGTTCGACCGCAGCGCGGCCGCAGTGTCGTCATAGCCTTCCGCCATCGACTTCAGCATCAGCGTGACTTCGCGATCGTTGGTGGCGCGGGACAGCCGGCGGCAGCGGTCGGCCTGGTCGGCGAGCGCAGGCGCCTGCTCGTTGCTGACGTCGATCAGCATGTTGACCGCCCCGGTCAACTCGCCAGCACCATCGAACAGCGGGGTCGGGTAGGGCCGGAAGGCGACGCGGGTGCCATCCGGCCGCATCGCGATCGCGATGGCGTCGCGGATCGGCCGTTGTAGGCGAATTGCGTCGGCCATCGGGCATTGCTCGTGCGGCAGCGGATCCCCGCTGGTTGTGTACATTCGCCATGTCACGCACCAGCGGTCTTTCCCGACCTGCGGATCGCGGCCCGCGAATTGCGCGCAGGCAGCGTTGCAGGCGATGACGAGACCGACCGCATTGGTGACATAGATGGGAACAGGGATCGCATCCAGGATTTGAGATCGCTGACTGCTGGACGCCGAATCAACGGCGATCTGCAAATAGTCGTCGGCGGTGGCGCAAGCGTGCGTCGAAATCGGCACCCGGGATCTCTCTTCGCCAGCCTCAACGGCGAAGAGTCGCCCCTGTTCCTAATCTATGGAAAGAATGGGCGGACTGTGTCGCCTGGAACACATTCCGAAGCTTGGCTGACGTCAGAGCGTCACCCTGGCGCGATTCTCGTCCTCATGCTGCTTGCCCGGATCGCGCCCCAATAGCTTGATTGCCGCTGCCTTGAGCGTGGCGCCGGTATCCGCTTCCCAGATGTCGGCGCTGTCGGTGTCGAAACGGATCAGAGCGAGATCGGGATCATCCTTGCCGTCCTTGTACCAGCTGGCGATGATCGGGTTCCAGAGGCGCTCGATCACCTCTTTGTTCTGGTCGAGGACCAGCGTGCCCTTGATCGACGCGAACAGGTCGTGGCCTTTGGAAGTGTAGGTCGCGATCGCCCGGCCGGAGTGGGCGAGCCCTTTGACTAGAACTTCCGACTTGGAAGCGAAGAACCATAGCTGGCCGGCGTCCACTTGAGCGGTCATCGGCCGGGTGAAGGCATCATCGACACCTTGCAGGCCGAGCATCACGAACGGGGAGCTATCAATCTCCTTCCAGAACTTCTTTTCCAGCTTCTCCTGGGGATTGGCGTCGTTGCCGAACATCGTGCGCTCTCCGTCTCGGTCGTTCGTCAGGCAAACGTGCAGGGGAGGGACGAGGTTCCTGCGCTGGCCTTTCTACCGTAGCCGCTTGACCAGAAGTCCGCCCTCCGGATCCGCCTTGACGTCGAAGTTCGGCACCGCGCGGATCAGGTCCGAGAGGCGGTTGAAACCATAGTTGCGAACGGCGAAGCTCGACACCGCCTTTGCGCGCTGGCCAAGCTCGGCAAGCGGGGCGTAGCCTTCGGAATCGCGCTTCGAGGCCTTGAACGCTGCACCCAGCACCTTGAGAAGCTCGGCGTCGATCGGGCGTTGCCCTTTGGTGGCCGGCGGCTGGTCGAGCGCTTCGTCCTGATCCGCGGAGTCGAGGGCGGCGACGTCGAAAAAGCGCGTGCAGGCCTGCTGGAACGGCGGCGGGGTCTTGGTCGTGCCGAAGCCGTAAACTGGCATTCCTTCCTCGCGAATGCGTTGCGCCAGGGGCAGGAAATCGCTGTCGCTCGACATGATTCCGAAGCCGTCGATGTTGCCGCGGTAAAGCAGGTCCATCGCGTCGATCGTCATTCGCATGTCGGTCGCGCTTTTCCCCTTGATGATGTCGAACTGCTGCATTGGCACGATCGAATGCACGCCCGTCAACTCACCCCAGCGCTTGAGGCTCGGCTTCTGCCAGTTGCCGTAGGCGCGCCGGATGTTGATGGTGCCAAGTTCCCCCAGCACCAGCAGCACGTGGTCGAGCTGATCCGGCGACGCATTGTCGGCATCGATCAGCAGCGCAATGTTGGCTTCGGCGTCCAGCCGGCGGTCGGTCATGTCCCGAATCCCTTCGTTTCACCCTTCATACCGGTTCGGTGCGGGAACGAAACGCCCCGTCATGCACTATTGTCTCATCAAGGGGGCCAGTTGAGGAGTTACGACATGAGGAAATTCGCGATCACGGCCGCGCTGGCCGGCAGCATGGCTGTCGCCGGCTGCGCCACCAGCCCGTACGGCTATAACAATAACAACGATCCGTATTACGGCAGCAACAACCAGACCTCGCAAACTGGCCGTACCGCCCAGGGTGCAATTGCCGGTGCAGCGGTCGGTGCCGGTCTCGGTGCCATCGTCGGCGGCGTCAGCCCGATCCAGGGAGCCATCGCGGGCGGTATTGCGGGCGCTGTGCTCGGCAATGTGGTCGGCGGGCGTCAGTATTACCGAGATACGCGCGGCTACTGCTACTACGTCGATCAGAACGGCCGTCCGGTCTACAACTACAATACCCGCTGCTAATCCCGCAGCGCTAAGTTAGGCAGGGCGGAAGACAGCTTCCGCTTCGTCGAGCAAGTAAAGCTGGCCCTTCGTGATCGCAAAATGCGCTCCGTGAAGGGTCAGCTTTCCTGCGTTCTCGCGCTCCGCGATCCACGGGAACGTGCGCAAGTTCGCAAGGCTGACCCGCACCGCTTCCAACTCCATCTCCAGGAAAGCGTCCGCATCAAATACAGGATGCCGCTCCTTAACGCGATCGCGGGCTTCTCTCAGCAACTCCACCCACTCTGCAATGAAATGCCCGGCGCCGTGATCGGCGGAGTCGAATTGACCCGTCAGCGCCGCAGCGCAGCCGCCGCAGGAGCCATGTCCGACCACGACGATCTCCTCGACCTCCAACTGAGTCACCGCAAATTCCAGCGCAGCGGAGACACCGTGACGTCCGGGCGTGGTCTCGAATGGCGGTGCGAGATTGGCGACATTGCGGACGACAAAAATTTCGCCTGGCTTCACGTCGAAGATTTGCGCCGGCTCGACCCTGCTGTCGGAGCAGGCGATGACCATGACCTTCGGGTTCTGGCCCTCCGCCAGCTCGGCCCAACGCTCTCGCTCTCGTACCCAGCCCTGTTCGCGAAAGCGGCGGTATCCGGCGACGAGTTCGTTGAAACGGGTCATGCCTCCCGCCGCTAGCGAAGCGGGGGCGGGGGTGGCAAGCATCCGCTGCAATCGCTATCTGGCCGGCATGACCGAGCCGATGCAGCGCCCCCGCCAGCGCAAGCCCGACTGGATCCGCGTCAAGGCGCCGACCAGCCCCGGCTACGCCGAGACCCGCAACCTGATGCGCTCGCTGGGCCTTGTCACCGTTTGCGAAGAGGCGGCGTGCCCGAACATCGGCGAGTGCTGGACCAAGAAGCACGCGACGGTGATGATTCTCGGCGACACCTGCACGCGGGCCTGCGCCTTTTGCAACGTCAAGACGGGCATGCCGCGCGCGGTCGACCCGCTCGAAGCCGAGCACGTTGCGGTCGCCGCCGCGGAGCTTGGCCTCGAACATATCGTCGTCACCTCCGTCGACCGCGACGACCTGCCGGACGGCGGCGCATCGCAATTCGTAAAGGTAATCCAGGCGCTCCGCCGCAATACCCCCAACACCACCATCGAAATCCTCACGCCCGACTTTCGCAACAAGAGCGAGGCGGCGGTGTCGGCGATCGTCGAGGCGGGGCCGGACGTTTACAATCACAACCTCGAAACGGTGCCCAGACTGTATCCCACGATCCGACCGGGCGCGCGCTATTATGCGTCGCTGCGGTTGCTGGAGAGCGTCAAGCGGCAGGCGCCGCATATCTTCACCAAGTCGGGCGTGATGGTCGGGCTCGGCGAGCAGCGGCTCGAAGTCCACCAGGTGATGGACGACATGCGCTCCGCCGGAGTCGATTTCCTGACCATGGGCCAATATCTCCAGCCGACGCCGCGCCATGCCAAGGTGGACGAGTTCGTGACCCCGCAGGCGTTCGACGCCTATGCCGCGATCGCCCGCGCCAAGGGGTTCCTGCTGGTGGCGGCGTCGCCGCTGACCCGATCCAGCTATCACGCAGGCGACGATTTCCGGAAAATGCAGGAGGCGCGCTCGGCGAAGTTGGCGAGGGCGGGGGGAGAATCCCTCCACCGCGTGCCGCGGTCCCCATCCTCAGCGAATGCTGGGGCGCAATAGATGCCGCGCCACAGCGAGACCAAGCATCTTCCCTACACGCCCGAGCAGTTGTTCGACATGGTCGCGGACGTTGGCCGCTACGACGAATTCCTGCCATGGGTGGTTGCGGTGCGCATCCGCTCGTCGAGCGCGTCGGAAACGGTCGCCGATCTCGTCGTCGGCTTCAATGCCTTCAAGGAACGCTTCACCAGCCGGGTAACCAAGCAGCGTCCGAACGCGATCTGCGTCGATTACATCGAGGGCCCGCTCAAATATCTCAAGAACGAATGGCGCTTTGAGGCCGTGGACGGTGGCGGAACTAACGTCTTCTTCACGGTCGATTTTGCGTTCAAGTCGCGGATCTTCGAGGCCATCGCGGGACAGATGTTCGACCGGGCGCTTCGCCGGATGACGGGAGCGTTCGAGGCCCGCGCGGCAGAGCTCTACGGCAGCAGCAGGTCGAGCGCGCAAAGCGCAGCCTGAAGCCGGACGCCGGCCCGGCCTTCATCTTCAAACAGCTTCTGATCCGCGGTGATCTTTTTCGGGTCGGATTCGCGCTCGGCCCGGGCGAAGACCACTGTGCCGACGGGCTTTCCAGGCGTTCCGCCGGCCGGGCCGGCGATGCCGGTGATCGCGACTGCGACGTCGGCGCCTGATCGGGTGAGCGCGTTCTGAGCCATTGCCCAGGCGGTCGCCACGCTGACCGCGCCGAAGGTCTCGATGACATCACGCGATACGCCCAGCATCTGCATCTTGGCATCGTTGGAATAAGTGACGAAGCCGCTGTCGAAGACATCGCTGGAACCGGGGATTTCGGTGATCGCGGCGCAGACGAGACCACCGGTGCAACTTTCCGCTACAGCGATCATCCGCCCCGCCTGACGGTTGGCATCGACGACTTCCCGCGCCTTTGCGATCAATTGGGCGGGCAGAAGCGCGTCAGCCATTTCATATCTCCATTCGCACCGTGGCGACGGCCTGCGCTGCAATGCCTTCGCCGCGGCCGGTGAAACCCAGGCGCTCGGTAGTCGTCGCCTTGATGCTCACCCGAGCTTCCGGCAGCCCCAGCACCTCAGCAATCCTCGAACGTATCCCGGCGCGGTAGGGGCCCAGTCTTGGCGCTTCGCAGATCAATGTGCAGTCGACATGGTCGATGACCCCGCCGCGCTGGGCAATCATCCCGGCCGCATGAGCGAGAAACAGGTGCGAGGCGGCGCCTTTCCACTGCGGGTCGGAGGGCGGGAAATGCTCTCCGATATCGCCGAGCCCGGCCGCTCCGAGCAGCGCGTCGGTGATCGCATGGAGGACGACATCGGCATCGCTGTGGCCGGCGAGGCCGCGGTCGTGAGGAACAGAGATTCCGCCGAGCATGATCGGGCCGGCACCCGAAAAAGCGTGAACGTCGAAGCCCATGCCGGTCCGGGAAACCAGCCGGGCCGCTAGCTGCGCCTCGGCCCGGTTCCAGTCGGCGGGCGAGGTCAATTTGTCCAGAAACGGGTCGCCTTCGACCGCTGCGACGCGAAATCCTGCTGCGCGCGCGACGGTGGTCTCGTCGGTTGGGGAAGGGCCATTCCAGGTCTGATATGCCGAACGCAGCGCTGGGAGCCTGAAAGCCTGCGGCGTCTGGAGGCGGACCACGCCTTCCCGGCCCACCGGCTCCATGAGCAGCTCGCCTGCTCTTGCCAGCGTGTCTCCAACGGCCAGCACCGGCGCTGCGCCGTCATGCTCCTCCAGCGCGTCGAGCAGCCGATCGACGACCTCCGGCGGACAGAAAGGGCGGGCGGCGTCATGGACGAGCACGATGTCGGCAGTGCAGGCGCCAAGACCCGCACGGACGGAATCGGCCCGCTCCGCTCCCCCTTCGATGAAGCCCGCGACATCGACCCCGCCCAGCGCCTCGCGTGCGGCCGCTTCCTGCCCGATGCCGATCACGACTTGCAACTCGTCGACGCGCGGATGGTTTGCCATTGCCTCGACTGCCCAACGCAGCACCGGCTTGCCGCCGATCCGCCGATATTGCTTGGGAACATCGCCGCCCATGCGTGAGCCGGTGCCGGCGGCGACGATCAGTGCGGTGACGGACATGCCTGCCCCTTAGGGGCCGCAAACTTGCCCGCCAAGGGCCGCTCCACTATGTGAGCGCCCTCTCATGACGATGCTGAAGCCCATCCAGGTCGGCCCGGTGCGGATCGACATGCCGGTGATCCTGGCGCCGATGACCGGTGTCACCGATCTGCCGTTCCGACGCGTCGTCAAGCGCTTCGGCGCTGGCCTCACGGTCAGCGAGATGATCGCCAGCCAGGCGATGGTGCGCGAAACCCGCCAATCGCTTCAAAAGGCGCTGTGGGACCCCAGCGAGGATCCGGTGTCGCTCCAGCTCGCCGGTTGCGAGCCGGACGTGGTCGCGGAAGCGGCAAAGCTCAACGAGCAGCGCGGCGCCGCGATCATCGACATCAACATGGGCTGCCCGGTGAAGAAGGTCGTCAACGGCGATGCGGGATCGGCGCTGATGCGCGACCTGCCGCTTGCGGCCGCGATTATTGCCGCCACCGTCAAGGCGGTGAAGGTGCCGGTGACCGTCAAGATGCGGATGGGGTGGGACCATATGAGCCTCAATGCCCCGGAGCTTGCCCGGATCGCGCAGGATCTGGGCGTGCAGATGATCACCGTCCACGGCCGCACGCGCTGCCAGCTCTACAAGGGCGTGGCCGACTGGGCCTTCATCCGGCGGGTCAAGGATGCGGTGCAGATTCCGTTGATCGCCAACGGCGATATTTGTTCGATCGAGGACGCCCGCCAGGCGCTGGTACAGTCCGGCGCCGATGGCGTGATGATCGGCCGCGGCGCCTATGGCCGCCCATGGCTGCTGGCGCAGGCGATGGCCGCGCTGGGCCAGGGCGGCACACGCCCCGATCCTGCGCTCGACGAGCAGCTTGCAACGATGCTGGAGCAGTATGAGGAAATGCTGGCGCTCTATGGGCGGCAGACCGGCGTCAATCTCGCGCGCAAGCATATCGGCTGGTACACCAAGGGGTTGCCCGGCTCGGCCGAGCTTCGCAACCGGGTCAATAGCCAGGACGATCCGCAGGTCGTGGTCTCGATGCTGCGGGAATTCTACGATCCGTGGCTGAGCCGCTCCGCGGCATAATTTCGCTTTAGCTCACACACTGTGTTTTTTGTGCAACGCAGCCGTGCTAGGGCGGGGCCAATGGACGCGCGTGCCGCCAACCTGGCGCTGACATCCTCCGAAGACAGCTGGCTCGCCCGCGCTCGCGCGAGCGGGCGACTCTATGATTATGCGATCATTTCGGCTGCGGTGCTGCTGCTGGCGGTGGCTGCGTTCAGTGTTATTCAGCTGGGCAGGAGCGCAGCGCCGGGCTCGCTGCTGTCTCCGCCGCTGATCGCGCTGCTGCTCGTTGCCAATTTGATCCCGGCGATTGCGCTGATGGTGCTGTTCTCCCGCAGGGTGGCGATGCGGCGCGCGGAGGCGGGTGGTCTCGGCAGCGGCAAGCTTCACAACCGGCTGGTCGCATTATTCTCCGTCATTGCTGCCGTGCCGACGGTCCTGGTGGCGATTTTTGCCTCGCTGCTGTTCCAGAGCGGACTTGAATTCTGGTTTTCGGACCGAGCGCGCGGAATGTTCGAGAATACGGTTTCGCTCGCGCGCGGAGTCTATGACGCCGAGGTCCAGCGCGTCGCCAGCGAGACGGTGGCGGCGAGCACAGATCTGTCCGGTTATCTCCGCGAGATCGAAATCGAAGACCCGCGGTTCGCTGACGCTTTCGTGCGTTTGCAGGTCTACCAGCGCGGCCTTTCGGAGGCGATCATCTTTACCTATGGGCCGGACCGCGAGATCCGGACGCTGGCGCTTGTTAGTCCGTACGACCGTCCACTCGACCGGGTCATTACGCCCCAAAGCATCGCGCAGCTCAGCGACGAATCCGTGGTTGCGGTGAACTCGGCCGATCGCATTGGAGCTTTGACGCGGCTCGATTACGGCGCCGGGGCATATCTTTATGCCGCGCGCGTGTTCGACCCTGAATTCCGCACCCAGCTTGAGCGCGCGGACGAGGTATTGCAGGATTATCGAGCTTTGCTCGAGCGCTCTCGAATCAACCAGCTTCGGTTTAACGGGGCGCTGCTGGTCGGCGCACTGCTGATTGTCGCGGTGGCGATCTTCGCGGCTATCCGTCTTGCAGATCGGCTGGTCCGGCCGGTCGGCCAGCTGGTCGATGCAGCCGGGCGGATCGAGAAGGGCGACTTCTCCGCACGCGTGCCGGTGACCCGCACCGAGGACGAGATCCAGACGCTGGCGACCGCGTTCAACCGAATGAGCGGGACGCTTGAGGAACAGACGGGGGCGCTGCGATCCGCCAACACGCAGCTCGATACCCGCCGCGCCTTTATCGAGGCGGTTCTATCGAGCGTCACTGCCGGCGTGATCGCGCTGGACAGGGACAACCGCATCCTGCTGATGAACCGGTCTGCGGAAAATCTCCTCCAGCACGGGATCGCCGATCTGGAGGGCCGGCCGCTGGGCGAACTTTCCGACGACCTCGACCATTTCATGCGGGAAGAGCAGCGCGAGGCGAATGTGCTGGTTCAGGCGGACTCGGGGCAGCGAACGCTGGCGGTAAAGCGGGTCCGCTACCAGGACGGCACGGTGCTGACTTTCGACGACATCACCGACCAGCTGACCGACCAGCGCCGCGCGGCCTGGTCCGACATCGCGCAGCGGATCGCGCACGAGATCAAGAACCCGCTGACGCCGATCCAGCTGGCAGCGGAGCGGTTGCAGCGGCGGTTCGGGCAGGAGGTCCAGTCGGACCCTGACACGTTCGAGCGGCTGACCGGGACGATCGTTCGGCAGGTCGGCGATCTGCGCCGGATGGTCGACGAATTCTCCAATTTCGCGCGGATGCCAAAGCCGGTGTTCCAGGAAGAGAACGTGCACGAGATCGCGCGCCAGGCGATCTTCCTTCACGAGGTTGCTCATCCCGACGTCACGTTCAGCATCGAGCCGCCGGAAGGTGATTTCACCATGGTTTGCGATCGGCGTCAGCTGAGCCAGGCTTTGACGAACATCGTCAAGAATGGTGTCGAAGCCATTGAGTCCCGGAAGAATCGCGGCGAATTCAGCATGGTCGGCGACAAACTCGACTTGAAGGTTCGGCGTGAGAACGGCCAGCTGATCATCGACGTAATGGACACCGGAATTGGCCTTCCGCATGACCGCGAGCGGATCACCGAACCCTATGTGACGACGCGGGTAAGGGGCACCGGCCTCGGCCTCGCTATCGTGAAGAAGATCGTCGAGGAGCATCTGGGCGAGATCGCCTTCCTCGATCGTCCGGGCGGCGGCACCCATGTGCGCATCGCCTTCGACGCCGAAAAACTCGCCGCCATGGAGGGCGGGGAAATGCCAGGCTCGGACGACGATGCTGGAGAAGATGACAATGCTAATTCCTAGGAGCCTCGCCGATGGCGCTTGATGTGTTGGTGGTCGACGACGAGGCCGACATCCGGGAACTCGTCAGCGGGGTGCTGGAAGACGAGGGCTATGCGGTGCGCACCGCCGGCGACAGCAGCGCCGCGCTCGAGGCGATCGAGGAGCGGCGGCCGTCGATGGTGCTGCTCGACGTCTGGCTGCACGGCTCGCGCCTCGACGGGCTTGAGCTGCTACAGGAGATCAAGCGCCGCGATCCGAGCATTCCGGTGCTGATGATTTCCGGCCACGGCAACCTCGAGACGGCGGTTGCCGCTGTGCGCGAAGGCGCGGTCGACTTCATTGAAAAGCCGTTTGAGGCGGAGCGATTGCTCTACCTCGTCGGAAGGGCCACCGATACGGAGCGGCTGCGGCGCGAAAATGAGAGCCTTCGGGCGCAGGTCGGCGCCGACGACCAGCTCAATGGCAATTCCGTGCTGATCAACACCGTCCGCGCGACGCTCAAGCGCGTGGCGCCGACCGGCAGCCGGGTGCTGATCACCGGTCCTGCCGGCGTCGGCAAGGAAATCGCGGCACGGATGATCCACCAGTGGAGCCCGCGCGCCAATGCGCCCTTCACCGTCGTTTCGGCGGCGATGATGAGCCCGGACCGGGTGGAGGAGGAGCTGTTCGGGACCGAGGCCGAGGGCGTGGCTCGGCCCGGCCTGCTCGAGCAGGCGCACGGCGGGACTTTGTTCCTCGACGAAATCGCCGACATGCCTTTGACCACCCAGGGCAAGATCCTGCGCGTGCTGACCGACCAGAGCTATCACCGCGTCGGCGGGCAGCGGCCGATCAAGGTCGATGTCCGCGTACTTTCGGCGACCTCCCGCAACCTCTCCGAAGAAATTGCGGCGGGGCGGTTCCGGGAAGATCTCTACTACCGGCTCAATGTGGTGCCGGTTCGAATGCCGCCGTTACGCGAGCGGCGGGAAGATATTCCGGAGCTTGCCAGTCATTTCGTCGCCCGGTTCGCCGCCGAGCGACGAATTCCGACGCCGTCCATGTCCGACGAGGCGATGGCGGCCCTCCAGGCGCACAATTGGCCCGGCAATGTCCGGCAGCTCCGCAACATCATCGAGCGGACGATCATCATGGCGCCCGGGGATCGGGTTTCCTGCATCGAGATCGACCTGTTGCCGCCCGAGCTGATTGAGAGCCAAGGGACGTCGAACGTGTCGACGTCGGTGTCGATCATGGGCAGCCCGTTGCGCGAGGCGCGGGAATCGTTTGAACGCGAATATCTGAAGATTCAGATCCGCCGTTTTTCCGGCAACATCTCACGCACGGCGTCGTTCATTGGCATGGAGCGCTCCGCGCTGCACCGGAAGCTGAAGGCTCTCGGCATTGGCGACAAGCGCGAGATCGAGGAATGAACGAGCTTCGCCATGCCTGCTAGGCCCCTCAGCCTTCAGGATCATTTCCTCAACGGCATCCGCAAGTCGAAGGCTCCCGTCACCGTCTTCCTGATGAAGGGGGTGAAACTGCAGGGCGTCATCACCTGGTTCGACGCTTTTTCGCTGCTGCTTCGCCGCGACGGCGTTTCGCAGTTGGTCTACAAGCACGCAATCTCGACCATCATGCCGTCCAGCGCGCCCGACATGAGCAGCTTCGGCATCGACGGAGGCAAGGGCGAAGGGACCCGCAGCGGGCTGCAGGACCAGTTCCTCGCCGCGGCCGCACGCGACCAGGAGGCGATGACGGTTTTCCTCGTCAACGGCGTAATGCTTCAGGGGGCGGTCGAGGCCTACGATCAATTCTCGTTGCTGCTTGCGCGCGCCGGCCAAGCGCAGCTGGTCTACAAGCATGCGATTTCCACGCTTCAACCGGCCAATCCGCTCAACCTCGACGGAGGGGAGGAGCCGGCCGAGCCGGGCCAATGACATTCGAGGGCGAAAGCAATGCCGGCATCGTCGCTCGCGGTGAGCGGGCCGTTCTCGTGGCTCCGGAGAGAGTGGGCGAGGGCGCCCGCCGCTCCAGCGAGGCCCGGCTCGAAGAAGCGCAAGGGCTGGCCGAAGCGATCGGCATCGACGTCGTTGCGTGCCGGCCGGTGCGGCTGCGCGCGCTTCGGCCCGCGACATTGCTGGGCAAGGGGCAGGTTCAGGAAGTCGCCGAGCTGGCAAAGGACAATGAGGCCGGGCTGTTGATCGTCGATGCGCCGCTGACTCCGGTCCAGCAGAAGAATCTGGAGCAGGCGGTCGGCACCAAGGTGATCGACCGCACCGGCCTTATCCTGGAGATATTCGGCGAGCGAGCGGCGACCGCGGAAGGCCGGCTCCAGGTTGAACTCGCGCACCTCGATTATCAGGCGGGCCGGCTGGTGCGCAGCTGGACCCACCTCGAGCGGCAGCGCGGCGGCTTCGGCTTCCTCGGCGGGCCGGGCGAAACCCAGATCGAGGCCGACCGCCGCCTGATCCGCGACCGGATGGCGAAGATCCGGCGCGAGCTGGAACAGGTGAAGCGGACGCGATCGCTGCACCGCGACCGGCGGCAGCGGGCGCCTTGGCCCGTGATTGCGCTGGTTGGCTATACCAACGCGGGAAAGTCCACGCTTTTCAACCGCATGACCGGCGAAGATGTGCTTGCCGAAGATTTGCTGTTCGCGACGCTCGACCCGACCATGCGGCAGGTGAAGATTCCCGGCTTTGACAAGGCGATCCTGTCCGATACGGTCGGCTTCGTCTCCGACCTGCCGACCGAGCTGATTGCCGCCTTCCGCGCGACGCTGGAGGAAGTGGCCGCCGCCGATCTGCTGATCCACGTGCGCGACATGTCGCACCCGGACCACGACGCGCAGCGCGACGATGTCGAACAGGTGCTCAAGTCCCTCGGCCTGGCGGACGAGGGGGCTCCGCCGATGATCGAGGTGTGGAACAAGGTCGACCTGCTCACCCTAGACGATCATCAGGCGCTGCTGGCCGAGGCGGGGCGGCGCGAGGATGCCGTACCGCTATCGGCACTCACCGGTTCGGGCTTGGACACCCTGTCCGAAGAGATTGGCGAGCAGCTCCGATCGGGAACCAAGGTCCATCACATCCGGCTGACCTCGGCCGACGGCGACAAGCTCGCATGGTTGCACTCACGCGGAGAAGTCGTCGAGCAGGCGTTCGAAGGCGAGGACATCGCCGTGTCGGTGCGGCTGTCACCGGATAATTGGGAGCGATTCCAGTCGCTTTAGAAGGTCTGAGCAGCCTTGGCGGAAGCCCAGAGCTGCTCCTTTTCCTCAAGGCTAAGCGCCGCGAAATCGGGCGTCGTCTCGATTGCCCTGAAACGCCGCTCGAATTTCTTGTTCGCCTGCCGAAGAGCGGCTTCAGCGTCGATGTTGAGATGCCGTGCGAGGTTGACGACGGCGAACAGCAGGTCACCGAGTTCGTCGCTCTGACGGTCGTGCGCGATTTCCCGATCGAGCTCGACGAGCTCCTCATCGATCTTCGCCCGCGGTCCGTTGGCATCCGGCCAGTCAAAGCCAGTGCGGGCAGCGCGGCGCTGGAGCTTGGCGGCGCGCTCGAGCGCCGGTAGCGCCAGGGCCACACCGGCAAGAGCGCTGTCGTCAGCTTCATCCTGGCGCTCGGCAGCCTTGATATTCTCCCAGCCGGGACTGTGCTCGGCGTCGCCGAAGATGTGCGGGTGGCGCCGCTCGAGCTTGTCCGAAATGCCGCCAAGCACGTCGTCGAGCGTGAACAGTTCGGCTTCCTCGGCCATCCGCGCGTGGAAGACGACCTGCAGCTGAAGGTCGCCAAGTTCGTCGACGAGGGCGTCCATGTCGTTGCGCTCGATCGCGTCGGCGACTTCGTAGGCTTCCTCGATCGTGTAGGGCGCGATGGAGGCAAAGCTTTGCTGACGGTCCCATTCGCAGCCGGCCACCGGATCCCGCAGCCGCTTCATGATCGCAACAAGACGTTTCAGGCTCATGAGGGGGACCGTGAGCCTCTCCAACGCCCCATCCCCGAATGTCTGATAATATGCACCATGCTGATCGTCACCATAGACACCCGCAGCTGACGGAATGGGTTCTCCATCGGACACTGCCGATGGGGGGGCTGACCCTCCTGTTAGCATACGGGGGTTGGCTCCGGCTCCGGCGTTCACCGACAGGCCTTTCGCCGGGACGGTGCGGTGCGGTCCGCGCGGTCCTCGCTCACGCTGCGGTCCGTGCGGTCCGCTCCTCCCGCAGTTGCTGCGAAGTGCCCGAGTAGGTCGAGTTGGTCGGGGTCGTCGGCGTATGCCCCGGTGAGAGCCTCGGAGACGAGCTTGTCGACAGATCGCCCATCCTGCGGGGTTATGGTGCTCATGACGTCCCTGAGAGACCGCAGGAGCGGTGTGGCGCCGTCCAGAAGCTGGCGAACGTATGAAGCAGCGGAGCGGTTCTCCAGGCCCGCGAGGTCCGTCAAAAGCTCATGCTGCTCTTGCGAGACGACAACACTGAGGCGCGGGTTAGGCGTGGGCATGAGCGAGGGGTGCCGCACTTTGCGCGTCCGGTCAATGGCTCGGCGGTGGCTGCGCCACCAAGCGGAACGCTGTTCCGCCGCCCTACTCGGGCGAGGCTTGGCGTGGGCTGTTTGGCGACGGGAGCGCGCGGTGCCTCAGACGAAGAGCCCTCTCCGGAAACACGGAAGCGGAGGGGGCTGGTCGGCGCAGGGGTGCCCCATGGAAAACTCACGACAGCGGGGTTCGTCCACGCAACTGGATAGGAGAACAGTTGCTCCGGGCCAAAGGTAGAAGTTGGGGCAGTTGGTGCAGCACTTGTCGGGCCCCCACCGGAAATCTCGCTAATGTCTGCTTTCGACCCGTTGCGGACATCCGTGCGTCTGGCGAAAGGGATTACTAAAATCTAATTGCTGGCCTGCCACTCGCGATCAGTGGCGCGCCTTTGATCGCTAACGCACGAGCGGCTGAGGCGTGAGCCCACGGTTGATAGGCTGGTCGCCTTGCTAACAGCCAAGGCTGCGGCGCTGGGCCAGCAACTGTATGCACAACACAGCAGTTAGTGTGCCACCTTGCCACCATGGTTACCCCATGGAAGGCTCCCGCAGCGAAAGGTGAGTCGGCTTTGGGGGGCGTGATGAGTTATGACGCTGTGATAATCGGGGGCGGACTTGCCGGCGCCACACTCGGCAAGGAGCTCGCATCTGCAGGGCACGAGGTCCTCATCATAGAAAAGGAAGCTCAGTTCCGCGACAGGGTCCGGGGCGAGCAGATGCATCCCTGGGGCATCGCAGAGGCGCGTAAGCTGGGAATCTACGACCTGTTAAAGCGAAGCGGTGCGCATGAAGTCCGGTTTACGGACCTCCGGATCGCCGGAGCTCCACCCGCCCCACCACGCGA
>JALYPM010000188.1 GCA_030856365.1 Pseudomonadota bacterium | reverse complement strand
CTCGTAGCCCGCGGCACATGGGTCGAGTTACCCGCGGCCCCGGCGCGCGGCCGGAAGGGGAACCGGCTTGCAGTGGCCGCGGACGCCGATCCGTATCGGGCCCGCACCGCGGTGCACACCTGTTGCTGAACTCGTCAACCCGAGTCGGGCGAGCGGCGACTCGTATACTTAGCCCAACCTTCGCAGTTTAGTCGCTTGGCACCCGTTCTCGAATCAGGAACTCGGTTTTTCGCTGAAAGTCTGCACTACATTCTCTCGCCCAACCGACCCTCGGCGTCCTCCTCAGTCCCCGTCGACGCCACTTGCGCCTGCCGAATCCTCGGCGGCGGCTGGGTCGGCAACTCAAGCCCCAACTTCTCCAGGATCATCGCCTGCTGGGCCTCCGGCTCGGTGTGCCGAGGCAGGATCAGCGTCCGGCCGTCCGTCGTCGGGATCTGCACCTCCACCATCTGAATCCCGGACAGCGACTGCAGCGCCGCCCGCGGCGTCAGGCCAGGGGCTGACGCCGCCAGCTTCATCCGCAGCGTCACGCTCAGACAGTAGCCCAGGAACGCCACCAGGATGTGCGCCTCGACGCGCGACTCGATCTGGTGGTGGATCGGACGCAGGTCCAGATCGCTCTTGAGCGTCCTGAACGCCTCCTCCACCCGGACCAGTTGCATATACCACTCCCACAATACAGGCGCCCGCTTCTCCAGTTCCGGCGGGAAGTCCTCCCAGGGGATCGACGCCCGCAGGATGTAACTGCCGTCGCGGTCCAACGCCGCCTTCCAACCCGCGCGGTCGAACCGGCAGGTGAACGTCTTGCGGTTCACCGGTTCGTCCGCCTTCGGCTCCTGCACCTTCACGAACGACGCGACCCGTCCGGCCTCCTTCTGCAGCACGGCCACCCGTTTGAGCAGCCGGTCGCGGGTGGGCGGCCGCCGTTTGAGGCGGTTGAGCCCATGCACCAGCCGCTTGAGCTTCCGCCGGCGCATCGCCGTCTCCTTCAGCCGCCGCTGCTCGCTCCTGGCCTGTACATACAGTTCGCGGGAGGCTCCGCCTTCCGGTGCTTCGCGCTCCAGAAGCCTGACCTTCATGTCGTCGTGAACTTTCTCCCACGGCTTATCCAGCAGGTCCTTTTCGAGCTTGTTCAGTAGTGTCTTGGGCGTGCCGACCAGGTACGCCACCTCGTCCCGGCGCATGTCCGCCAGCGTCGCTTCGGTGGGGATGCCGCGGTCCATCACCCAGACCCGGCGGGCCTTGCCGTACATGGACTGGATCTTCTCCAGAAACGCTGTCAGTGTCGTCTTGTCGGAGGTGTTCCCCGGCAGCACTTCGTACGCCAGTGGCAGGCCCTGCGGCGTCACCACCAGCGCGATGACCACCTGGCGGCAGTCCGGCCGGCCGTCGCGGCTGTAGCCGTGTCTGGCCTTGGGGATTCCGGCGCAGCCGCCTTCGAAGTAGGTGCTGGTCAGGTCGTAGAGCAGCACGTCGAAGCTGGCGTCGAAGAGCGTCTTCCAGCGTTCGATCAGGTGTTGGAACAACGCCTGCTTGTGGGGCAGGATGCGGTCCAGACAGCGGTAGAGCCGGTCCTTGGCGGCGACGGCGAAGTCGACGCCGAGCAGGTCATCCATCGCGCTGTTGAGGAACCAGCGGCGATGCACCGCGAACTCGGTCAGCGGGTGGCACAGACGGTTGACCGCCAGCACCTGCAACACTGCCGACCAGGGGACGGCGCCGCGGTCGCCGCCGAGTTGGGCGTTCCAGAACGTGTCCAGGCCCAGTTCTTTCCAGAGGAGGCAGCCGAGCCAGCAGTCGCCGAAAGAGCGGGGCCGGACCAGCCGGAGCCCGGCCATGTCCAGCGACAACGCATTGGCCTGATCGTCGGCGATGACGTTGTCGGAGGCGAAGAGACAGAGTTGTTCGTGGCGGTCGTGGTCTTCGTCGAAGACGTCGATGCTTTTCCGCCAGGCGGCTTCCTGGCTGTCGCTGATCTCGCCGAGATAGAGCACTTGGCGTTGTGTCGGCGGCCCGCCGGCGACACGACGGGACTCGACGATGCTCCAGTAGCGATGGAGCTTGCCGATTTTCTTGCGACGATGACAGCGGAGGAACATGCCGGCCCGAGAGATAACAAATCCGCGGCGCAGCGATCAAGAGGGTAGGTCTGCACTACACGCTTCTGGCGGCGCGGAACCGCGCTGGCGTGGAAGGAGCGGGGAAAACCGGGGTGAAAATCGCGAAGATTGTTGGAACGTGCGAAGGTTGGGCTACCTGCGGTCGTCATTGAGGATGGTGCCACGGCCGTACTCGTCACCGGGCGCGATTACCGCGTTGGCGCTCGCGCCGCTGAGCAGGACGGAGAAGTACTCGTCCGCCTCCTTCGTCTTGTCACCGTTGATGGTCACCGTAAACG
>JALYPM010000184.1 GCA_030856365.1 Pseudomonadota bacterium | reverse complement strand
TGGCGGCGGGGTCCGGCCCCTATTTCTACCTTCCCAAGCTCGAAAGCATGGAGGAGGCCCAGCTCTGGAGCGACGTCTTCGCGCTTGCCGAGGCCAAGCTCCGGCTCGAGCGCGGGACGATCAAGGCGACTGTGCTGATCGAGACCTTGCCCGCGGCGTTCGAGATGGACGAGATCCTCTACGCGCTGCGCGACAATATCGTCGGTCTCAATTGCGGCCGCTGGGATTATATCTTCAGCGCGATCAAGCGGCTCGGCCGCACGGCCGACCGGCTGACTCCCGACCGCTCGGCGATGACGATGGATAAGGCGTTCCTCGCCGCCTACTCGCTGCGGCTGATCGCCACCTGCCACCGCCGCGGTGCCTTTGCGATGGGCGGCATGTCCGCCTTCATTCCGGTCAAGGGCGACGAAGCGGCCAATCAGGCGGCGATGGACAAGGTGCGGCAGGACAAGTTGCGCGAAGTCCGCAACGGCCACGACGGCACCTGGGTCGCGCATCCTGCGCTGGTGGCGGTGGCGATGGAAGCGTTCGAGGCCATGGAAGGCCCGAACCAGCTTTCGAAGATGCCGGAGCAAATCCCAGGCCGCGACGAGATGCTGGAGATGCATGAAGGGCTGCGTACGGAAGCAGGCGCTCGCGAAAACATCCGCGTCGGCGTCCAGTACCTTGCCGCCTGGCTCGGCGGCAAAGGCGCGGTGCCGCTCTACAATCTGATGGAGGATGCAGCGACGGCGGAGATTTGCCGCACCCAGTTGTGGCAGTGGCTGCGCTTCGAGGCACCGGTCGACGACGGTAGAAAGTTCACCCGCGAGTTGTTCGACGACCTTTACGAAGAGGAGGTCGGCCTTCTGGCCGATGTCCCGCAGATCGCCGACGCCTCAGAGCTGTTCCGCAAGATGGTTGTCGCCGAGGAATTCGTCGAATTCCTCACGCTGCCCGCTTACGAACTTCTCGACTGAGATTCAGCCGGACGACCGGGTTCAATGCCTCTTCGGCAGCTGCCGAACCGAAAGCTCCAGCGGTCCCAAACCAAGTTTTGGCGCTACACCAAATCGCATGTGCGCCATGAGCAAGTTGCCAGAAGCTCGGTCGCGCCAAACCGTGCGGCAGACCCATCCTCGTTCCCATCGCTCTCCCCGTAGTCCTTTTTCGGATCGAACACAGAGCTGGTTTCGGCGGATCATCCATCGTCCGGAGAACGGAAAAGGGCCCCGCCCATAGCGGGTGCCCGCCCATCTTCCGTTCTCATGATATTCCTCATGAACACCGGCGTCATGCCAACGCGGGGGCGAGTACGACACAAGCGTTCCGCGCAGAGCCGAGCCTATCTCGACCGATGTAAGTTGCCGGAGGTCGGCGTGGCCCAATGGTCCCGAACTCGGGCCCGAGCCCGCCAGCGCGACCGCAAGGAGGAAGACTTTTACACTCATTGCCTCACCCTTACTGGAGTGAGCAGATTAAGCTTCCGTTGACGTCGCCCATGACCAGGCTCGGAAAAAAAGGGCGCCGGGATCACTCCCGACGCCCTTCCTTGTTCTTGAGCCGTTGAGGCCTAGGCAGCAGCTGGTTGGTTCTCGAGCGCCTTCTTCGCCTGAGCGATGATGCCCGAGAACGCCTCGCCCTCGTGCATTGCGATGTCGGCCAAGACCTTCCGGTCGAGGTCGATGTTCGCGAGCTTCAGCGCGTGGATGAACTGGCCATAGGTCAGGCCCTCGGCCCGGACAGCGGCGTTGATGCGCTGGATCCACAAAGCGCGGAAGCTGCGCTTCTTCACCTTGCGGTCGCGATAGGCGTACTGCCCGGCCTTCTCGACGGCCTGGCGGGCGATCCGGATCGTGTTCTTGCGGCGGCCGTAATAGCCTTTCGCCAGATCGAGGATCCGTTTGTGCTTTGCGCGCGTGGTTACGCCGCGCTTGATGCGTGCCATGTCCCGCTACTCCTTACTTGAGGCCGTAAGGCGCCCAGAGCTTCACCCGCGCCGTATCGGCATGAGCGAGAACTTCGGTGCCG
>JALYPM010000132.1 GCA_030856365.1 Pseudomonadota bacterium | reverse complement strand
ACCGACGAGATGTGGATCGCATCGCCGATGTCGAGGCCATCGAGCGAGATGTGAATCTCCTCGGGGATCTCGGCCGCGTCGCAGATCAGCTCCAGCTCGTGGCGGACCACGTTGAGGACGCCGCCGCGCTTGATTCCGGGCGACTGTTCTTCATCTTCGAAGCGCACCGGCACGTTGACGTGCACCTTGCTGTGCTCGCCGATGCGCAGGAAGTCGACGTGGATCGGGCGGCTGCTGACCGGGTGGAACTGCACGTCCTTCGGCAGGGTCCGGTGGGACTGGCCGGAGGCGTCGATCATTACCACGGTGTTCATGAAGTGGCCGGTCGAGAGCATCTTGGTGAGAAGCTTCTCTTCAAGATGGACCGAGATCGGTTCCTTCTTGTCGCCGTAGATCACGGCAGGCACCCGTCCGTCACGGCGCAATGCACGGGAGGCTCCCTTGCCAGCCCGATCGCGCGGTTCGGCGGGCAGCGTCAGCTGTTCGCTCATTCGCAAATTCCTTCGAGTTGAAACGACCCCGCCACGCCTCCAGGGATGACCATGGCCGGGGAAGCGGCGCCTATAGTGGAGGCTCGCGAAAATGGCAAACGCCGGGCGGCCCCAGAGCGACTAGTTCAGCCGCGCCGATCTTACCCCAAGCATCGCGAGCTTGTTCTGGACGCTGTCGCTGCCCGCAAGATGGCCGGCGCCGACCGCGACGAACACCGTGCCGGGCCGGTCCAGCCGCCCCGAAATCCATTCCGCCCAGTGCGCGTTCCTCTCCAGGAACAAGGTTCGGTAGGTGTTGGGCGAACGCCTGCGCATCTCCTCCAGCATTCCGGCGAAAACCTCGCCCTCGCCGCGGTTCCAGGACGCCTGCATCGTTGCCATCACGGTCGCGAGGTCGCCGATCGGGTCGGCCGAACGGCGGGCGGGGAAGGGCGATCCCTCCGCCCGCAGTCGAGAGAACATGTTCATCTGAAACTCGTAGGTTTCAAGGCCGCCGACCTTCTTGCCGAGGTGTCGCGCGGCATTGCGAAGCACGGCGTCGGCGCCATGATCGAACTTGAGGCCCTTCAACCGGCCGGCGGACAGCGCGACCCGCGTCGATGCGAGGAAGGAGGCTCCGGGACGGATCGGCTCCGCGGCCGCCCTGCGTGCATGGCGCCTTGGCAGGCCCGGCGCCGCCTCCGGCAGCAAGGTCTCGAGGATGACTTCGTCGGACTGGTAAAAGGCGCTGCGAACTTCGCCGTTGAGCCAGTTCGATCTGCCGTCGAGCGCGTGGAAGGTGCCGAACAGGTAGATGGTCGTGTCCTCGTCCCGGACCACCCACATGGCAGGGTCAGTGTCGGGGACGGAGAAAGTCGCGGTTGCCGATGCCGTCGGCAGTGCAGAAGCCAGAGATGCGGCAATCGCGAATGTAAGCATCCAAGCGTCTCCACCAGCGGATCGCACTGAATGCCCTCGACGCGCGGCAGACGCGGGCTCGCTTGACCGGCATCACCGGCGGCGATGACTGACGCGCTCAACGACCGCGCCAGAACCCTCCTTCGCGCATCGTGGCCCCCCAGCCCGATACCCTTGCGAAGGTGGTCAGCGAACGGTTAAGAAATGTCTAGAGAAATTCCGGACGAAGCGAATTTTCTCATTACGGTTCAGTAAGAAAACTTCTAACGCGGAGCGGCGTCACTGCACTCGCGTGACCTTCAGCCCGCGGCTTTCGAGGTAGCGCTGAACCGAGGAATCGCCGGCGAGGTGGCCGGCGCCGACCGCCACCATCACCGTGCCCGGAGCGGCCATGCGCTGTTCGATCCAGCGGCTCCAGTTCGCGTTCCGGCGCCGGATCATCGCGTCCATCAGCTCGGGCGACTGGGCCAGATCCTGATTGAAAGCGCGGGCGATCGTGTCGACGTCGCCGCTAAGCCAGGCGGCGAGCATTCCGCCGAACTGCTGCCGGATCGTCTCGGGCGAGTCGATCGAGCCTTCGAGCAGCGCGCGCTGCGCGGTTTCGGGAAGCGTATCGAACAGGCTCAATTGCTCGCGGTTGGTTTCGAGCTGTCCGATCGGCTTGCCGGCCTGGTTGAAGCTGCTCTTGAGGACCGCCTCGACGCCAAGCTCGCCTTGCAGGCCGAGGCCCTTGAATTGGGTTCCAAGCAGCGTGAAGGCCGCGGCCCAGGTCTCCATGCGGTCGAACAGCGGGCGCGGCACGCCGGTCTTGGCGATCGCCGCCTCCAGCAAAGGGAGCTTCTCCGGCGGGACTCGCTGCGCAATCGGCGGCAGGCCGGCCGAAAAACCCAGCGTCGCCAGCTCGCCCGCCAGTTGCTGCGGATTCCTCTCGTCGACGATGGTCTCGACGAACAGGCCCTGCGAAGTGGCGACCGCCTGCTGGAACGCCGGCGTCTGCCAGGCGGCATTGGCCGGCAGCATGTGGATGGTGCCGAACAGATAGATGGTCGTGTCGGCGTCGGCGACGCGCCACATCGCCGGCTTGCCCGAAGGAGCCGTCTGCGGAACGGTCGCGCAGGATGCAAGGGCGGCAAGGCCGAAGGCGGCGAGGCCGCGCTGAATCAATTTCCGAAGCATTCGCTCTCCTTCGCGGGCCCGACATGAACCGGGTGTGAGATAGGGAGCCGCTGGCCGGGCGTCCACTTGCCCGCGCAACCGGCATAGGCCAAAGCGCGCTGCCGCCTCAATCGCCAGGGAACGCACCCGCCTTGCCGCTAAGCTTCCAGGATCTCATTCTGACGCTCCACCGCTACTGGAGCGCGCAGGGCTGCGTCGTCCTGCAGCCGTACGACATGGAAATGGGGGCAGGGACCTTTCATCCCGCGACGGTGCTGCGCTCGCTTGGGCCCGACCCGTGGAAGGCCGCCTATGTGCAGCCGTGCCGCCGGCCGACCGATGGGCGCTATGGCGAGAACCCGAACCGGCTTGGGGCTTATTACCAGTATCAGGTGATCCTGAAGCCTAGCCCGGCGGACCTGCAGCAGCTCTACCTTGGCAGCCTGGTCGAGATCGGCATCGACCCGCTCAAGCACGACATCCGCTTCGTCGAGGACGATTGGGAAAGCCCGACGCTGGG
>JALYPM010000046.1 GCA_030856365.1 Pseudomonadota bacterium | reverse complement strand
CCGTGTCCTTGCCGTCGTCCGCCGCTTCCACAAACGTCGCATTGGTGCCGACATTGACGCGATAGACGTCGTCGCCGCTGCCGCCGTAGAGCGTTACGCCGGACTGGAAGCCAGTGAACAGGTCGTTACCGCCGTCGCCATGGACCGCGCCGGTGCTGGCGAAATTGCCGCCGGCGAAATCGTCATGTCCGGCGCCGCCGTGGAGGAGGACGCTGCCTGCGGCCGCGGCGAAGTTGAAGCGGTCGTCGCCGCTGCCGCCGTCGGCGCTCAGGCCGCTGCCGCCGCGGATGTTGAAAATATCGTCGTCGCCGCCGCCATGCAGAGTAGCGCCGACATAGATCTCGAACCGATCGCTCCCGGACTCGCCGTACACCGTCGACGTGCCGCCTCTCAGGCTGACAATGTCGTCATCCTCGCCCATCAGTGCGTCGATCGTGCCCTGGAACACGGTTAGCGTGTCGTTGCCGGCTAGAAAGGCGAGCGTGTGCGAGCCCGCAACGTTGGATGAGTGCGTGTCGTTGCCTTGCGTGAAGAACGTCGTAGCCATGGTAATGCCCCCGGTTGCTCGCGAGTAGCGACTCGCGCGCTCGCGAATATAAACTTTCTACACTGTTGGCACAAAGATTTTGCCGCTGCGGAAACCGGCCGGCCCGACACCCGTTCAGAGCGCAGCGAGGGAGGTTTTCATGAAATACCGCAAGCTTGGCAACAGCGATCTCGAGGTGTCCGAAATTTCGCTCGGCTCGTGGCTGACCTATGGGGTCGGCGTCGAGGCCGATGCCGCCCGCCTCTGCCTCGACGAAGCGTTCGCGCAGGGCATCAACTTCATCGACACCGCCAACGTCTATGGCCAGGGAGCCGCCGAGACGTTCCTCGGCGAAGCGCTGCAGGGCCGGCCCCGCGACAGCTACATCCTCGCGACCAAGCTGTTCTTCCCGATGAGCGACCGCGACCGCGGCCTGTCACGAGCACAGGTCGAAAAGCAGCTCGACGATTCGCTGCGCCGCCTGCGCACCGACTTTGTCGATCTTTACCAGTGCCACCGCTACGATTGGGACACGCCGATCGAGGAGACGATGGAAGCGCTGAGCCGCGCCGTCGAGAGCGGCAAAGTCCGCACCATCGGCTTTTCGGAATGGCCCGCCGACCGCATCCAGGCCGCGCTCGACCTCAAGGATGTCGCGCCGTTCGTCTCCAGCCAGCCCCAATATTCCCTGGTCTGGCGGGAGCCAGAGGAGGAGGTCATCCCGCTCAGCGCCGCCAACGGCATCTCGCAGGTCGTCTGGTCGCCGCTTGGCCAGGGCGTGCTGACCGGCAAGTATGATCCCGACCAGCCGCCGCCGCCCGGCACCCGCGCCGCCAGCGACACGATGGGTGGCTATATGGATCGGCTGATGACGCCCGATTTATTGCGGGCGGTCCGGGAGCTGAAGCCGCTCGCCGACGAGGCGGGCCTCACCCTCACCCAATTCGCCCTCGCCTGGGTGCTGCGCGAGCCGAACGTCGCCTCCGCCATCATCGGCGCTTCGCGCCTCGAGCAGGTGCGCGAAAATGCAGCGGCCTCCGGAGCGCGTGTGAGCGCGGAACTGTTCGACCGTGCCGAGGCGATCATTGGCGGTGCGATGCCGGGAGCCTAGCCATCGCGATCAAGTCGGCTCGGCGAGACGAAAATGTCCTCGATTGGCCGCTCGAACAGTTCGGCGATACTGAAGGCGAGCGGGAGCGACGGGTCGTATTTGCCCGTCTCGATCGCGTTGACGCTCTGGCGCGAGACCTGCAGCCGGTCGGCCAGATCCTGCTGGCTCCAGTTACGCTCGGCGCGCAGCACTTTGAGCCGGTTGATCATGATGCGCAGTCGCCCGCCGCCCCGGTGGTGCAGCGGTTGTAGATGGCGCCAATGCCAAGCCCCAGGAACCAGAAGAATGCGGCGCCGAACCCGCCGGTTCCTGGCGCCACCAGTTCGAAGTTCTGCAGGAATTCCCAGATCGTCACCACCGTCAGGCAGAATCCAGTGGCGAACATGATCTGCCTGACGAGCAGCATCCGCCAATATTCGTCCTGCTCCTCGATAAGCAGCCGCATCACGGCCCAAAACACGCCGATGATCGGCAGGGCAGGAGCGATCGCCAGCGGCCACGCCGCGATACCCAGGTCGGCTTCGCTTCGGAACAGGCGAACCGCAATGAACAGCAGGACCAGATAGGCCGTCATCAGGACCGCAAGCCGGATCGTGTAGCGGCGGATCGCCGCACTCTTGTAACTGCCCATGTCAACGTCACTCCTCATTAGGACAAGGTTACTTTACACAATGTTGCGGACGAATGTCAAGCGTGCTTGTCACGCGGGAGGGGGTGCAAAAAGTGGCGGCGCGCCGCTACATGCGCGGGCCATGACGAAAATGTTCAAGATCGCCCTTCCCGACGGCTCGGTCCGGGAAATGCCCGAAGGTTCGACGCCGGCGGACGTTGCCGCGGCGATCGGTCCAGGCCTGGCCAAGGCTGCGCTAGCCGCCAAGGTCAACGGCGAGGTGCGCGACATCATGCGTCCGTTCGACGGCGATGCCGAGCTGGCGCTGATCACCTCGCGCGACGAAAAGGACGCGCTGGAGCTGGTCCGCCACGATTTTGCGCATATCCTTGCCGAGGCGGTCCAGAACCTGTTCCCCGGCACTCAGATCACATTCGGGCCGGCGACCGACGACGGCTTCTACTACGACTTCGCTCCGGCCCCCGGCCGCGGCCCGTTCACCGACGAGGATCTGCCGGGAATCGAAGAAGAGATGCGGCGCGTCATCGCCCGCGACGAGCCGCTGGTCCGCGAGGAATGGGCGCGCGAGGACGTCCGCGCCTTTTTCGAACGCACCGGCGAGCGTTTCAAGGCACAGTGGGTGATGGAGCTGCCCGAGGGCGAGGCGATCACCATGTACCGCTCGGGCGAGGGCGACGGCAAATGGATGGACCTGTGCCGTGGCCCTCACCTGGCCTCGACCGGCAAGCTCGACCCGCAGTCGTTCAAGCTGACGCGCGTGTCCGGCGCTTACTGGCGCGGCGACCCCAAAAACCCGATGCTGAGCCGCATCTACGGCACCGGCTGGCTTAACAAGAAGCAGCTCGACGCGCACCTCGTCCGGCTGGAGGAAGCGGCGAAGCGCGACCACCGCAAGATCGCGCAGGAGATGGACCTGTTCCACCTCCAGGCCGAAGCGCACGGATCGGTGTTCTGGCATCCCAACGGCTTTATCATCTGGCGCCAGCTGGAGGCATACATGCGCCGCCGGCTCGACGCCGCGGGCTATCGGGAGATCAAGACTCCCCAGCTGATCGATTCGCAGCTGTGGGTTGCATCCGGCCATTGGGGCAAGTTCCGCGAGAATATGTTCGTGGTCCCGGACGAGGTGCCGAGCACCGAGGGCGAGATGCCGGTGCTGTCGGGCCAAGCCGATCTGCTCGCCTTGAAGCCGATGAACTGCCCGGCCCACGTCCAGGTCTTTAGGCAGGGCATCACGTCGTATCGTGACCTTCCGCTCCGGCTTGCCGAATTCGGCTGCTGCCACCGCAACGAGCCGCACGGCGCGCTGCATGGAATCATGCGGGTGCGCCAGTTCACGCAGGACGACGCACACATCTTTTGTACCCACGAGCAATTGGTCGAGGAGACCAAGGCCTTCTGCGCATTGCTCGACCAGGTCTACCGCGACCTCGGCTTCGCGGATTATCAGGTGAAGCTTGCGACGCGGCCCGATCAGCGCGTCGGCAGCGACGCCGAATGGGACCGCGCCGAGGCCGATCTCGAAGCGGCGCTCAAGGAGACCGGGCTCGATTATGAGACGCTCCCCGGGGAGGGCGCCTTCTACGGCCCCAAGCTGGAGTTCCATCTGCAGGACGCGATCGGGCGGACGTGGCAGTGCGGCACGCTCCAGCTCGACCCGCAGATGCCGCAGCGGCTCGATGCGACCTACGTCGGGGCTGATGGTGAGAAGCATCACCCGCTGATGCTTCACCGCGCCATCCTCGGCACGTTCGAGCGTTTCATCGGCATTCTGATCGAGCATCATGCCGGGCGGTTCCCGCTGTGGCTGGCGCCGGTGCAGGCGGTGGTCACGACGATCGTGTCCGACGCCGACGATTATGCGCGGCAGGTCGCGGCGCGGCTCGCCGAGCGCGGCATTCGCGTCGAAACCGACCTTCGCAACGAGAAGATCAACTACAAGGTGCGCGAACACAGCCTGGCCAAGGTCCCGCTGCTGCTGGTCGTCGGCAAGCGTGAGGCGGACGAAGGCACGGTCGCATTGCGCCGCCTCGGATCGGAAGAGCGCCAGCTGGTGATGAGCCTGGACGAGGTGGCGGCGATGATCGCTGCCGAAGCGGTGCCGCCGGACCTCCGATCGAACGTCGCCGACTGACGCGAGGCCGCCACAGGCCTGATGGAAAATGGAACCGGATGGTCCGCCGCTCTTTTCATTGAAGTGCGGAAGGCTTACCTCGCGCAGCCCTGACATCGACTCTTGGAGATTACGCTATACCACCGCCCTATCCGCGCCGCGCGCAAACCCCGCCGCAATTCACCGGCCCCCGCTACAATGATTTCATCCAGTCCCAGAAAGTCCGGGTGATCGACGAAAACGGCGAGAATCTGGGCGTGATGTTTACGCGCGAAGCGATGGAGCAAGCGCAGGGCGTGGGCCTCGATCTGGTCGAGATTTCCCCCAACGCCGATCCGCCGGTCGCCAAGTTCCTCGACATCGGCCGCTTCAAATATGAGGCTCAGAAAAAGGCCAACGAACAGCGCAAGAAGCAGAAGACGCAGGAGATCAAGGAGATCAAGATGCGTCCGAACATCGACGACCACGACTATGACACCAAGATGAAGAAGGTCGTCGAGTTCCTTGAGGATGGCGACAAGGTGAAGGTCACCATGCGCTTCCGCGGCCGCGAAATGGCGCATGGCGAACTCGGCATGGCGGTGCTTCGCCGCGTCCAGGAACAGGTCGAACAGCTGGCCAAGGTCGAGGCGCACCCGCGCATGGAAGGCCGCCAGATGCTGATGGTGCTTGCGCCCAAATAAGTAGCGCGGGACAACTGACGCTGCGGAATGGCCGAATTCTAATCTTTCCGCTGTTGCATTTGTGCAGCAAGCGTAGCGCAATGTTCGGCGCCGTGCGGAGGGCGCTTTCCCTCCCCGTCAGGCTGAATTAGCCTCCGCCCATAAGGAAATGGCCGCGCAACGACGCGGCCGTCTGATGGGGAGAATTTCATGCGCAAGTCGTACTGGCTGCTGTCGGCAGGTCTTTTCGCACTGGCCGCGCCCGCTCACGCCCAGACCGCTCCTGAAACGGACACCGATCAGGGCGGCGCCGTGGCGACGCAGGGCGCAACTTCTGAGGGCGCCGCCGTTGATCTGGAGGCCGTCGAGCAACAGTCGGTCGACACCAGCGACATCGTCGTGACGGCCACCCGCCGCAACGAGGCACTGTCGGATATTCCGCTGGCGGTCAGCGCGGTCACCGCCGAGACGCTGGAATATTCGGGCGCCAACGACATCCGCCAGGTGCAGCAGGTATCGCCGTCGCTATTGGTCTCGTCGACCAGCTCCGAAGCCGGCGCGGGCGTTGCGCGCATCCGCGGCATCGGAACGGTCGGTGACAATCCGGGCCTCGAAAGCTCGGTCGGCGTGTTCATCGACGGAGTCTATCGCTCCCGTACCGGCGTCGGCCTCACCGAGCTCGGGCAGGTCGATCGCATCGAAGTGCTGCGCGGGCCGCAGGGAACATTGTTCGGCCGCAATACGTCGGCCGGCCTGATCTCGATCCTTACCGCCAAGCCGCGCTTCACGCCTTTCGTGGCCGGGCAGCTCGACCTCGGCAATTATGACCACCGCCGCGTCGAACTGAGCGCCAACGCGCCGTTCAGCGACACTTTCGCGGGCCGTATCGACGGCATCTACATGAAGCGCGACGGCTTTCTCGAAGATGTCGTTTCCGGCCGCCGCGTCAACGATCGCGACCGCTACCTGCTGCGTGCGCAGGGCCTTTACCAGCCGACCGACGACCTCTCCGTCCGCATCATCGGCGACTATTCCAAGCGCGACGAGGAATGCTGCGCCGCGCCGTTCCTCCCGGCCCGCGACGTCAATGCCGTCGGTGGCGAGGCGGTCGAAGGTCCCTCGATCATCGAGACGATCGAAAACGGCCTTGGGGCGCAAATCCAGGACGATCCGTTCGAGCGCCGGGTGTCGATTACGCCGGGGCGCAATTATCGCTCGGACGTCAAGGACGGCGGCCTGTCCGCTGAGGTGGTTTACGATTTCGGCGGCGCCGAGTTCACCTCCATCACCGCCTATCGCACCAACAAGTTTGTTCGCGGACAGGACGCCGACTATAATGCGCTCGATATCCTCTATCGCGACGGTGACGGCGGCGCGTTCAACCGCTTCCGTACCTTCAGCCAGGAAGCGCGGCTGCAGGGTGAAACTTTCGGCGGCCGGCTCGACTGGCTGGTCGGCGGCTATTTCGCCAACGAGAAGCTGCGGGTGGTCGACAATCTTGCCTATGGCGAAGATTATGAGCGCTACGCCAACTGCCTCGTCGCCAATAATTTCGCGCAGGTCACCAACCAGTTCGGCCTGATCGACACCAACAACCCGACCTGCTTCAACCCGGCCGTTGCCGGCGCGCTGCTGCCGTTCGTCGGCCCAAGCGCCACGGCGCTGTCGGCCTTCGCCAGGCTTGGGCCGTTCGCAGCACCGTTCTTTAACAATAGCGGCTTCAACAACCTGTCCATCGCGCTTGGCGCCGGTCCGCGCTCGCTGAATGGCTCGTCCGTCGACGACCGGTTCGACCAGACCAGCAAGAATATGGCGGTGTTCACGCACAACATCTTCGAGATTGCCGATGGGCTGAAGGCCACCGTCGGCCTTCGCTACACGCGCGAGAAGAAGACGCTCGACGCCGACCTCGCCGATGTCGGCGGCTCCGTCTGCAACCTGTTCGGAACGGGCACCCCCGGGCTAGGCGCGCTTCAGCAGATCCCCTGCGTGATCCCGACGCTTCCGGGTGGCACTTTCTCCGAGAAGGATTCGAAGACCGAGAACAAGCTCTCCGGCACCGCGGTGCTCAGCTACAAACCCACGGACGAGCTGCTGACCTACGCCAGCTATTCGCGCGGTTACAAGGCGGGCGGCTTCAACCTCGATCGCTCGGCTTTCAACCGCTTCGTCGCGCTCAACTCTGCCGGCGTCCCGGTGGCGGGCGCCGTGACTCCGGCGGCTTCGCTCGACGACCTGAAATTCAAGCCGGAGACCAACGAGGCGTTCGAGCTCGGAGCCAAGTACAACGGCCGCGGCATCGACGTGAACGTCGCCGTGTTCCGGCAGCTGTTCAAGAACTTCCAGCTTAACACCTTCAACGGCATCAATTTCTTTGTCGAGAGCGTCAACAGCTGCAGCGAGGACTTGGACGACCTCGACGAGGACAATAGCCAGATCGTGCCAACCGGCGAATGCACCGGAAAGACTCGCGCGGGCGTCAAGAGCCAGGGCGTCGAGGTGGAGGTCTTCACCCGTCCGATGACCGACGTGCGGTTCAATGTCGGCGGCGTCTACAGCGACACCCGCTACCGCGACGACCTCGTCGGCGCGAACGGCCAGGCGCTCAGCCCAGCGCTGTTCCAGCTGCCGGGCCGGCGCCTGTCCAATGCCGCCGCCCTGACCGTGACCAGCTCGCTGGCCTACACGCCGCGGATCGGCGCCAGCGGAATGAGCGCCTTATTCTATGTCGACGGCCGCTACATGAGCCAGTTCAACACCGGCTCCGACCTCGACATCGAAAAGCTGCAGGACTCCTACAAGGTGATCAACGCCCGCGTCGGCCTGCACGGGCCGAACGAGGCGTGGGGCATCGAATTGTGGGCGAACAATCTGTTCGACGAGGAATATCAGCAGGTCGCCTTCGACGCGCCGCTGCAGGGCAGCTGCACCACCCGCGGCGCGCTCAACGGCTTCTGCTCGCCGGTTCCGAACCGCTCGACGCAGCTGTTCGGCGCCTTTCTCAGCGAGCCGCGCACCTATGGCCTGACGCTTCGCGCCAAATGGGGGCCGAGCGCCGCGCCGGCACCGGTCTATGTCGCACCGCCGGCTCCGCCGATGGCGCCCGCGACGCAGACCTGCCCGGATGGCACGGTGATCCTGGCGACGGAGGTTTGCCCGCTCCCGCCGGCGCCGCCGCCGCCACCGCCCTCGGGCGAGCGCGGCTAAGCCGTTCTGATCGAGAGAGGGGGCTCGCCGGGTTCGGCGAGCTCCTTTTCTTTTGGCGATTGCGTAGTCTGCAAACGCGGCAGGCGAATGTCTGCTTTCGACCCATTGCGGACATTGCAGCCGTGTGTAGACTGCCCCCATGAAACCTGTCGCTAGATGCGTGGCTTGGGCGCTTGGATCGGCTGCGTACTGGGCGGTCGCACTGTTCGCCGTGCTGTTCATCACTTGGTCGGTCGGGGGCGACTGCGGCCTGGAGCTAACTGAAGCTGGCTTGGCGGCATGCGTGCGGGAAAAGCAATGGGTTCTCTGGGGCAGCGTGGCTCTATCCACAATCGTGTACATCATCGCCGTTCGCGCCATCCTTACTCGCCGCAGCTAATGTCCGCTTTCGACCCATTGCGGACATTCCGGCGCATCACCCCTTAGGCTGTATCACCGTGGGCAGTGGTTCGGGTCGCTCGCCTCTTCGGTCGCGCAGCCGAAAACGGCTTTGATAGTCGCGCCTCTGCTTCGCCACTTCGTACAGGACGATGCCGCTACTCGTTCCCAAGTTGAGGCTTTCAATCATTCCGAACATGGGAATGCTCACGCACATCTGGCTGCGCTCGACGGCAAGGTCGCTTATGCCCCGAGCCTCGTTGCCGAACCAGACCGCCAGCTTTGCATGTTCCGTGAAATCTCCTTCATGAAGGTAGATGCACCTCTTTCCCTTCACATGCGGAGACGTGGCAATGGAGACAAACCGGTTTTTCTCAAGATGAGCGAGGCATTCCTCGGTGCTTTCAAACCGCTTCACGAACGTCCATTTGACCGCAGAAACAGAAAGCTTCGATAGCTTCGGCTCCTCACGAAGCTCCTGCCAATCGTCGGGCAAGACGTGGCGTGGGTCGACAACGTAGACCTTCTCAGCACCCAAGGCATTCACGTTCCGGATGACGGTGCCGATGTTGCGAGGGTTCTGCGGCTCCTCGATGACCACGATTAGGTTCTTACAGACGAAGGATTTGATCTCGTCGGCACGCTTTCGAGCAGGTCGTTTTTCCTTCTGTTGCTGGTCTTCCGATGACATTTTGGGAGCCTCCGCCGATGTTGCTCCCGATACCGTAGGAGTTGGCCACGAGCCAAGGGCAGCTAGTGGCCGCTTTCCACCCATTGCGGACATTGGGAAGCACGGTCATGATCACCCCGTGAGCCGTAGCAAGCATCAGACCCTGAAGAGCATCATGGATGGCCAGTCCAAGCGCCAGATTGACGCCATGTTCTCCGAAAAGGATCACGACGCCATGGAGTGGGTCGGAAAGAGGGGCATCAAGAAAGAGGCTCTCCGCGCTCGGCAAGTCGCAAAAATCTGTCCGCCTGAGGAGTAAGCGGTAGCGTCCGCTTTCCACCCAAATCGGACGCTAGATTTCCAGCCCTTCGGACAGCTGGATAGCATCATCGACCTCCACCCCGAGATAACGAACCGTGCTTTCAAGCTTGGTATGCCCGAGAAGGATTTGGCAGGCCCGAAGGTTGCCGGTCTTCCGATATAGCAGCGAAACTTTGGTCCGGCGCAAGCTGTGTGTACCGTATGCAGACGGCTCCAATCCGATGAGATGTGTCCAGACCTTCACCAGGCGATGATATTGGCGGGTTGA
Organism: Pseudomonadota bacterium; assembly: GCA_030856365.1. GTDB lineage: Bacteria > Pseudomonadota > Alphaproteobacteria > Sphingomonadales > Sphingomonadaceae > Sphingomicrobium. The sequence goes on along the minus strand of JALYPM010000046.1, from coordinate 728 downwards.
GATGTGAGAGCTGTCGATCATCCTGCTTGGGAACAGCCAACCCGAATTAGAATTCTTCCGAACCCTTAGCCAGTCGGAGATCGACCGCCTCGTTTGCTCGGTGATCTCGAATTGGACCGGCCGCCCCGTTTTCTGTTGCAGAACGGTCCCGCGACGCCTCACAATTCCGGCTGACATCATGTCCGACAACCGAAGAGACACGACGTCACAGCCACGCAGCTTACTGTCCAAGGCAATGTCGAACAGGGCGAGGTTCCGATAGTGCCCGGCAACCTGCAGCCGGACTCGAATTGCCCAGACGTGCATTGGCTTCAGGGCCAGCTTGGCACCCGTAAAGCGGCCGACGTGGATAGGGTCTTCATGTAGGTCAATCATCGAATGGCTCCTTGGCTCGTCAGTTCAAGAAGCGAGACAATCCACAGATAAGTTTAGAGAGCCACAGCGACATTTGTTCACGAATTGTTCCACAGCTTCTACCACTGCTGTATGTCCACGAAGCATATCCGCACAGTTGCCGACCTTGTTCGCTTCGGCGCTGGCTTGCGGATCGATTGCACCAGTTGTGGCGCGACCAGGACGCTTGATGGGATGCAGGCAGGGAGGATCGCGGGTGCGACAACCCTCGCCCAGTTACGGCAGCGCCTCAAATGCTCAAGGTGCGGCCGCAAGGCAGCAGCGCTCGCGATCCTGCCTCCGGTCTAATGTCCGATTTGGGTGGAAAGCGGACA
>JALYPM010000023.1 GCA_030856365.1 Pseudomonadota bacterium | reverse complement strand
GCGGACGGTAGCGGAACAACGGCGCCTTCTCCGCCTTGTCGGCCTTGAACTGGTCGAACGCCTGCTCCGAATTGATCGGCGAGACGCTGAGCAGGAAATCGAACGAGGTGGAGACCCGCAGCAGCTTTCGGTCCACCGACCGCGCAGCATCGATGAAACTACGCCTGCCGAGCGCCCGGTGCGAGGCCGGGGCTTCCGGCGAAAGCTCGGCGAGAAACGCGTGCGCGGCCTGGAGCAGGGCATCGAAAATGCCGATCTCCAACTCGTGCATCAGCTGCGGGTAGACCGTCCGCTTGCCCGGAACGCGGTAGGTCTGAGGCAGGCCAAGGGATATGTGGGAGACATAGGGTAACCTGAGGACAAGCTCTTCGACCCCCGGTTCGAACCAGGCGTCGGCGACCGGCTCGACGCGGCAGGTGCGAAGATCGATCGCGATGCTCTCGAGCGCTCCGGTGAGGCGAGTGGCCGCGGCCTGCGCGGGCCCGTCGGCAGATGCGCTGAGCCGCGCGTCGAACGCTTCGAGCTTGGGAAGGTCCGGATCTAGCGACTGGTCACGGGGGAGATCATAAAGGGACACCAGCAGCAGCCTCGGATGAGCACGATGCGCGGCATGTGTGATCGCCTCGATGGCGCTGAGCGCTTCGGCGTCGCTGGCATCCGGCCACAACACGTAGCTGGGGCTGATCGCTGTAATTCTCGCGGCCAGGCTGTCTGGCTCGCCTTGCCGGTTGAGAATCAGGAACGGCAAAGCGCGATCGACATGGGCCCTTCCGCCGCCGCCGAACGGCAAGCGAGACGGGCCTTTCCGGTCCAGCCGAAGCGCAGGCGGCGCATCTTCGGCGCCGACCAACTGGCCGAGACTATCGGCCATCCAGCAACTCGCGCGCAGCGGCAGCGACATGGTCGATGAAGCCGCGCATGTGGGCGAGGGCCGCGGGATCGGGATCGCCGCTCCACTCGTCCATGAAGAATTTCTTGAACTCGATGGCGATTGCGCAGGCCTGACCCGGATAGCGGTCGTGAACGAAGCGGGTGAGCTCGCCCTTGCCCTGGAACGCGACATTCTCCCGGACGTCCAGGTGGCGGCCGCCGAAGTCGTAGGCGCGCATCGCTTCCATCAGGGGATCGAGCAGCCATGCCCATTGCTCGCGCGGCATCGAGAAGGTGCCGATATTGATTTCCGGCGCCTCGGCGGGTGGTGTCGGGGGAGCGTCAGGCCCGCCGCGGCGGTGGTTGTAGCTATGCACGTCGAGCAGCACGAAGCGCGGATGGTCGGCAGCGACATCGTCGAGAAGGCCGGCCACCGCCGCGTAGAAGCGCCGGTGGTAATCGAGCGACCGCCCGGCGATCGCGTCATCCAGCGCACCGTCCCATACCTTCAAACCCCATGACTGCTCGGGCGTCCGGTAAACGGCAGTCTTGGCCTCGCGGTTGAGGTCGGCTTCGAACCTCGAGCGGTGGCCAATGACGTGTGTGGGCACTCCGGCGACCGCCTGGCCGGTGAAGGGGTCCTCCTCGCGAAGCCGGTCTAGATCGGAAAGGGCCATCGCTTCCGCCACCTCAGGGCGCAGGCCATGACCGTCGTGAATCGCCGAGGCGGCAACTGGACCGTCGCCGCGCTGCACCGTCCACCATTTGTTGTTGCTCAGAACTGCTCTCCTCGAGGTGCGAGAGGATAACCGCTCAAGAGGGACAAGGGTTGCGAGAAGCCGATGCGAGGCAAGACCAAATAGCATCGGCCTGGGCGATGCATCCGAACCGCCCTACGTCTCGTAGCTTCACACATGCAATCGAAGCGCCGTGAAGATGGCTTGTGGACCGATCACAACGACAGGTCCGTCGGCAGCCCTGAGCAAGTGGCAAACCGGGGGGACGCCTCTGCTTCGCCTCAGCGCCAGGGCCTGCCGGCAAGCGGCTCGCTATCCCCACTGGTGGCCAAGCTTCACCGTCTCGTTCCACTCAACTCCGGCGACGCGGCTGCACTTCATTCCTTGGCGCAGAATCCCCGACCTTTCGTCGCCGAACAGGTTCTGATCTCCGAGGGCGTGCCGCTCGATCAGCTTCCACTCATCGAGCGAGGTCTCGCCTATTGCTTCAAAGCCCTGCCCGGCGGGCGGCGCCAAATTCTTGGCTATCTCATACCGGGCGATTTGTGCGGGCTCGACTTCGCAGGCCCGGAGAGCCCTGACTACAGCGTGGCCCTGATGAGCGACTCCATGGTGGCGAGCGTTTCCATTGAGGAGCTCAGCGCGCTGAGGTCATCCCGACCCAGCATCAATCGCGCCTTCTTGGCGGCGGCCCTTGTCGACCGCGCCATACTTCGAGAATGGCTGCTCAACGTGGGGCAAAGAAACGCCTTCGAACGGTTGAGCCATTTCTTCTGCGAATTGTCGGTGCGGCTACGTGCGATCGGGCTCGTGAATGACGATGGATCGTTCGACCTGCCACTGAATCAGGTTGCGCTTGCGGACACCACCGGGCTGACGACTGTGCATATCAACCGCACGTTGCAGCGGCTCCGAAACGATGGTTTAATTGTCTTGCGCAAGCGCCGATTGACGATTCCGGACCCCACGCGGCTGGCAGAACTGGCTGGTTTCGACGGGGAATATCTGAATATCGAGCTTTCCTCCTATTGATTGGCGGCCTAGCACGCGTCGATGCCACACCGTGCGACTCCCAGGCCAGGCGAGCGGTTCGCCGCATTGGCGACGGTGGTGGTTCTGCATGTGGCGGTACTTATCTTGGTCCTCGCCGCCAGAGGCGCTTCGCAAATCCCGACCGCGGAACCGGGCCGGCTGACGGCCGTTGCGCTGGAGGCTGAACAACCCGCCAAAGCCGTGGCCAAGCCGCGAAAGCTGCCGAGCAAGGTGATCGATAAGCCAACGCCGGTTGACGAGTTCGCGCTTACCGAACAGCTCGACTCGATAGCCAATGCCGTGCCGGCTGCGGGTTGCTCCACGCTCGAAAAAATCAGGAAAGCGATCATCGAGAATCCAGCGGCCATGGCATCGGTTCACAGGGCGCCGCCGGAGGCCCGATCGGTCGCCGATGCAGTGGTCATCTGGAATGCGGGATGGGTGGACGCGGCCAAGTCGGTGGACGCGCCGCTCGGTCCTGCCCGTGCTGCAGTTGAGCAAGTTGGGATTTCAGTCGACGATGCTTGCCTCGACGAAGCCCTTATCGGACCTCGCCTGATTCCCTTTCCCGCCGGCGACGGAACAATATTTCTTGTTTTGGGTTCAGGTACATGGACTTGGAGAGAGGTCATGCTCGGTCCGCAGGTCGAAATTCAAATGGGGGAGCGGATATTCTTAGACCGAATTCTTCCGTCGCTGTGGCTAGACTGGCCGAAAGCTCGACTGCCGCAAGGCCAGTAACGGTCTATCCGAACAGGTCCGTTGAGACGATTCCGGACTCATTCATCGAGCTAACGCGCGCAAGTTCCGAACAGGCGCGCGAACTGGGAGAACGGCCATTCTAGCCCGGGTCGGTTTTGTCGCCCGGAGCGCTGTAGCTCCACCGGCCTTTCCAGCCGTAATGAATGCAGTCATCGAAAAGCTGAAAAAATTAATCGCCCTCGGCGGTGGCGATGTCGCCGCGCTCAACGTGATTTGCCGCAATCGGAGAATTCTCACCGGGAATGAAGATGTGGTTCAGGAGGGCCGCCGCTGTTATTCCGTCTATCTGATCCTGAAAGGCGTCGGGTTTCGTTACAAATATCTTCCGGATGGTCGGCGTCAGATTCTCGGCTTTCTCCTTCCGGGTGACATCTGCGATACTCAGTTCCTCGTTTCCGACCGCAGCGACCACAATGTCGCACTTCTTAGCGGCACTGAAGTGGCGGCCGTCCCCATCCAAGAGCTGAAAAAAGTTTTGGCCGATCACCCGAACATTGAACAAGCCCTCTTACGCGCAACTCTTGTCGAAATCGCCATCATGCGGGAGTGGCTTCTCAACATCGGTCAGCGCGGCGCTCGTCACAAGCTTGCACACTTCTTTTGCGAGGTGGCCGCCCGTTTGCGCTGTCTTGGCGAAGAACAGGCGGACGGTTCCTTTTTTCTTCCGGTCACTCAAATCGAGCTTGCCGACGCGACCGGCCTTACGGTTGTCCACGTCAACCGTTGCCTGCAAAGTCTTCGCCGCGAAGAGGTGGTGATCTGGACCCGCCGGCACTTCAGAATATTGAATTGGGATTGCCTGCAGAAGCTCGCGGGCTTCAATGACTCATATTTGAAGCTTCAAGCGCCATGGCCGGGCAATGCCGGCCGCACTCTTGAACGCGCGAAGGGGCTCGAACTTCAGCTTGTCTAGGCCGATTATCGGCTGGGGGGGTGCAGCCGCAAGGGCTGCTTGGCTGAAATGTTCGACTTCTGCGCCAGCCGCGCTTAGCCTGCCGATGCATCGTTCGAGGAGCATCATGGTGTTGCGTATCATCCCGAGTTTGCTGGCATTGTGCGTCAGCACCGTCATTGCCCCGGCGGCAATCGCTCAGGCGGGCAAGCCGCCGCCCGCTGTTGCGCCATCCTCCGCGAGCGCAGAGCCGCTTTCACGCACGGCTTTCATTGCCACAATGGACGCCGAATATCGGAAGATCGACGGCAACAAGGACGGTGTCGTGACGCGGCTGGAAGTCGAGGCGCAGCAACAGCGCCTCGCCACGGCGACTGCAACTCAGCGGGCCCGACAGGCCTTCGCGAGAATGGACGCGGACCGCAATGGACAATTGAGCGCTGACGAATTTGTGCGCGCGAACGTCGCTCGAGTGAAGGCCGATGCCACTGGGGTCATGAATCGGCTGGACGCCAATCGCGACCAGAAAATCACTCTCGTCGAATATCGCACCCTGACGCTCGGAAATTTCGATCGTCTTGACAGTGACAAGGACGGAGTGATCAGCTCAGCCGAGCGGCGCGGCGCCCTGGGCCGATAATATTTCGCGCCTGACTAAAGGAATTCCACGCAACTCGGGGCTCGGGGCCGCTCAAGGCGCAGCGGAGCCACTTTCTCTCCGGCTGAATCTCACGTCCGTCACAAGCCGCTTCCCCTGCTCCTGACCAAGCTGCACGAAGACGTCGACGGTCGCCTTGACATACTCGACCAGCTCGGCCCGACCCAACTCCGTTCCTGCCGACATCGACATCAGCGCCATCTGTTCGATGGCGCCCTCCGGCGAGCTTGCATGCACGGTCGTAATCGAACCCGGGTGCCCGGTTCCGACCGCGCGCAGCCAGCTGATCGCCTCGGCGCCCCTCACCTCACCCATGATGATCCTGTCGGGCCGAAGGCGAAGTGCGGCCTCGACCAGGTCAGCTGGACTAACCGATGCCTCACCCAGCTTGCCGCGGACCGCTATCAGTCCGACCGAATTCTGGTGCCGCAACTGGATCTCGGGTGTGTCCTCGATCAGGATCAGCCGCTCGTTCGGAGGCGCTTCTTTCAAAAGCGCGTTGAGGAAGGTCGTTTTGCCCGTACCCGTGCCGCCGGCAATCAGGATCGTCTTGCGCGTTTTTACAGCGGCGGTCAGGAATTCGAAGATTCTTCCTGAGTCGAGCAATTCGGCAAGAGCAAAGTCGGTCGCCTCGCGAGCAAGCGCCGCTTCACCCACCCTTCCGAACGCACCCGCAGCCATGTAATCGGACAGCAACAAGTCCGGCATGCTGTGCTTGCGAATTGCCACGATCACATTGCCGCGGGTGGCAGGCGGGGCACAGATCTGCACGCGGGCGCCATCCGGCAGAGTCGCGGCGAGCAGTGGATGTTCGCGGTTGATCCCCTGATCGGATGCGGCCGCAATCTGGCGGGCCAGGCGCCACAATGCTCCGTCGTCCAGTGCAGGGTTTTCTTCCCGTTGGACACCTTCCGACGTTTCGAGCCAAAGCTCGCCAGGACGATTAATGTAGAGGTCTGTAACGTCGCTTCGAGCAAGCGCAGCGGCTAGCGGGGCGAGAAAGGCGTCGAGATAGACGCGCTGCGAAAGCGTCACCGCGCCGGGCCGACAAGTGAAAAGTCGAGATCCCGAGCGACGAAAATTCGCACGTTCGCTCCCTGACGCGTCGTAATGGTGGGCGGAATGTCGTCGGTCTGGCCGGCCTGTCGGGCGAGGCTTGCCGCTTCCCCCGCACTGCCGACGATGATTGTCGAGCCGCCGGAAAGGGACGCCGCGGCGGCACTGATCGCGCCGCTGATGACCGACGTCAGAATGCCGCCGCCGTAGCGTTGAAGGAAGTGGCGATTGACCTTGCCGCTGATACCGGCGCGGCCAAGATCATCGGTAGCAGGCGAGGCCAGTTCAATCGAAACCCCGTCAGGCCGGATCAAACGCGTCCACAGCACGAATACTCGCGACGCGCCTTGCGCAACTCCGGACTTGTACTGGCCGATGACGCGGCTGCCGGCGGGGATCAGAATGGCCGAGCCATCAAAGCTTCTTACGTCCCTCAGCACGGTCGCGCGGGCGAATCCGGGCAAATCGGAGTTCAAAGCGGTTTCCATCACCGCGCCGATGACGGCACCTTGGGGGATCAGCCGGTCAAGTCCTGCCATCCGCCGGGCTTTGGCAACTTCAACTTCCTCAGTTCCGACCCGAGCGGAGAAACGCTCTGTATCGGAAAGGTTTCGGTCGGCAGGCGCAGCACCGCCACCGGCACCCGGAACGGGTATGACCGCGCCTGGACCAGGCGTGCGCGCCGGGGCACCGGAGTCGCTTTGCGTCTCTTGAGATGCGGCGGCTTGAGATGAGGCAAGCAAGCGCTGCGTATCTGCAAGAGCGAAGTCGACGACCAGCGTCGGAGCATTCAGCCGCTCGCGCTGCCGGTCCACGACGGTGGTCGGAGCGACAGTCGGTGCGAAGGGCGTTGCATATCCGCTGG
>JALYPM010000143.1 GCA_030856365.1 Pseudomonadota bacterium | reverse complement strand
GATTCCCAAATCAGTTTTTCGGTGATTCATGGGCGGTCGGTTTGCGGAGGACCGACCATGCTGACGCGGATGACGGATGCGGATTGGGCGATTGTGCTGAAGGTGTTCGAGGCGTCGCGGTCGCGGCGCGGCGACAAGGGCCGAGACGACCGGATGTTCCTGGAAGCGCTGCACTATTTTTCGGTCCACAACATTACATGGCGGGCGCTGCCGGCGGAGTTCGGCAAGTGGAACAGCGTTTGGAAGCGGTTCTGGCGGCTGAGCCAGTCGGGCGTGTTCGAGGCGTTCTTCGAGGCCTTGGCGGCGATGAGCAACTCAGCGCATCTGGTGCAGATGTTCGATTCCACCGTGGTGCGGGCCCATGTCTCGGCGGCGGGCGCAAAAGGGGGCAGGACAGCCAAGCGCTCGGCCGTTCGCGCGGCGGGTTCTCGACCAAGATCCACCTCAAGACCGATTTCGCCGGCCTGCCCATCGCTTTCCACCTGACCGGCGGCGAGGCCAGCGACAGCCGCAACTTCGAGACGCTGCTCGACATCGGCCCCGACATCACGCCGCGCGCCGCACTCGCCGACAAGGGCTATGACTCAAAGGCGAACCGTCAAGCGGCGCGCCAACGCGGCATCTGTCCGGCGATCCCGTATCGATCCAACATCGCCGATAGGCCCAGCTTCTTTCCCAAGGCGCTCTACAAGGGACGAGCCCGCATCGAGCAGGCGGTCGGAAAGCTCAAGCGCTTCAAGCGCATCGCGCTACGCTGCGAGAAAACCGACCTGAACTACGCCTCGTTCGTAGCCCTGGCTTGCTCCTTCATCTTGATCAAATCCGTCCACACGGCCTAGCATTACAGTTGCGCGGTTGCTTTGAGGTGGGCGTGACGGGCTGAAGCTTGGTGGGCTCTTCGCCAGAGCGACCAGGCGATGACGTGAGCGGGCTGGATTTGGTGCTGAGCGAGGCGGATGGCGATGCGGCGGATCTCCTGGACGGACCAGCGGATCAGTGGCGGCGCCGGGCTGCCGGTATGTTGAGATTCGTTTTTGGGGGAGTCGTGGCGTTGGCGCGATTTCGGATCACCGCCATCATGGCGAAGGCGAGCATCACAAGCGAGACGTGGCGATGCCAGCCATGCCAGGAGCGGGTTTCATTGTGATCGAGCCCGAGCTCATTCTTGGCGGTCTCGAAGCTGTCTTCGATGGCCCAGCGGTGTCCTTCGACTCCGACGAGAGTGTCTATGCTCGTGCCGGCAGGACACCAAGTGGAGAAGAACGCCAGATCACCATCTGCGATATTGCGGCGGATCAGCAGCCCCCGTGTCCAGGTCCCGTCGGCCGCCCCGTAGAATTCCGCGGCGTCGAGGTCCGCCAGCTCGATGTAGGCCCAGTCATGGAGCCTGGCGCCCTTGGTCCCTTCGCCAGCCGAGAGCCGCTTCCAGCTCGAAGGGTCGAGCCCCGCAGCGATCGCATCGGCCGTGCCGGCGACCGGCTGCTCGCCCCAGGACCTGAAGTGGCGCTTGCCCGCGACGCCGAGCACGTAGCCCTTGCCAGCCCGGCGCAACGCCATCTCGATGTCGCCGACACCATAGACGCTATCGGCCGCCACCCAGGCGAACGGCGCTTTGGCGGCGATGGCCGTCTCGATCATCGCCCGGGCGAGCTGCGGTTTGGTCGAAAAGCCGATTCGAGCCGGCGCATGCGCGGCCGCCAATCGCTGCGGGTCATCCGTCCACACCTTCGGCAGATACAGCGCACGGTCGATGAAGGCGTGCCCATGTCGAGAGACATAGGCGGCGAACACGCCGATTTGGCAGTTGGTGATCTTGCCGGCCGAACCCGTATACTGTCGGGCCACACCGCAGGAGGCTTTCCCCTGCTTCAGGAAGCCGGTCTCATCAATCACCAGGACCGCATCGGGATCGGCCAGGGTCTCCAAAGCATAGTCCCGTACGATGTCGCGCAACACGTCGGCATCCCAGCGGCCGCGGCCCAGCACGGTTTGCTGGCGCCAGGGACCAGGGTCTCCAGCCGCCTCGGCTCGCATCCAGCCCGTCTTGCGCCGCTCGTCACTCAGCAGGCCGTCCAGGAACAGGCCCGCCGACACCGCCGCCCGCTCTTGCGCGAACAGCGGCCGCATCCGCGCCTTCACGTCCCGAAGCGATGACGCCCAGAGCTCCAGTGTGGTCTCGATCGATGCGCCGGCCATCCATGACCCTCCGAATCATGGTGACCCATCGATTCAGAAGCCAAACAACCGCGCAACTGTAATGCTAACCTCTGCGATCACCCGGGTCGTCGGCGCTACTTGGCAGCGCTGCCGCGTGCACTTCATGCGCAACGCCCTGGCGCACGTTCCGAAGGGCCAGCATACCATGGTCGCCGCAGCGATCCGGCAGGCCTTCATCCAGCCTGATCGGGAGAGCGCCGGGCAGACCTGGCGCCACGTCGCCGACCAGCTCAGGCCCCGCTGGCATAAGCTCGCCACCCTGATGGACGAGGCCGAGCACGACGTCCTCGCTTACATCGCCTTCCCGGCCCAGCACCGCACCAAACTTCACAGCACTAACCCGCTGGAGCGCCTCAACAAGGAGGTCAAGCGCCGGGCCGATGTCGTCGGTATCTTCCCCAACGAGGACTCCATTATGCGCCTCGCCGGTGCCGTCCTCATGATACCGCCGCGGGGTCATCCACAGCCGATCGCACAAGCGCGGTTCCCAAGCCGCGGAAG
>JALYPM010000140.1 GCA_030856365.1 Pseudomonadota bacterium | reverse complement strand
CACCAGATTCGTACACCGCCATCCGCACATCCGAGCCGTCCGAGCCTTTTCCCGAGTTCCCATCCTGGTAGTCCGTGCAGACTCGTATAGACGTGAGCGAGTCCGGCGAGTTCCCGGGCAAGATCGTCGGGTTCAAGGTTCGGCGCCATGCGCTGCGGATCATCAGATACGAACACAACCGGCCGCGTTCGGGCCGGATCGAGCAGTAATTCATTGACGAAACTACGCACCGGAGGCGTCGAGTATCTGTGCGCGCCCTGTTAGTGGATGACCCGCATCGCGCACGTCGAAGCTCTCGACAACTGTGCTAGCTAGGCGAGGCGCGCGCATTTCAGAGGCTCCGAGGGTGATCGTAGGTGACTCGGGTGTCGTGATCGGCCTGAGTTTGGGCGCCTGAGCAGGCTCTCTTCGCTGTTTGCGTGCTGGCGGGCGGGGGTTGGGCGACGCGCACAGGTTCGGACCGTAGGTTCGCGGTTTCTGAGTCCTGCGAACTGGAGGTCGTCGCCCATGCGCGTCACGAGCGTATTGTCTTGTCTGCTTGACCTGCCCGGCGTCTGGGTCCGCTCGGTCGTGTTTGACTCTGGTCGTGTGGTGGTCACGGTGGCGCTGCGTCGCCGTCGTCTTCAGTGCCCGAAGTGCGAGTTCTCGACGCGCAACCGCGAGAGCCGCCAGCACCATGACTCGGTCTGGCGGCATCTCGATCTCGGAGTCTGGCGGCTGGAGGTCCGCGCAAGCCTGAGGCGTGTTCGCTGCCCCGAGCACGGCGCGCTGGTCGAGGGCGTCCCGTTCGCCCGCGACGGCGCGCGCTTCACCCGCGACTTTGAGGACCTCGTGGCGTGGCTGGCGACCAAGACCGACAAGACCGCGATCTGCCGGCTGGTGCGGATCGACTGGCAGACGGTCGGGCGGATCGTTCAGCGCGTCGGCGACGAGCTGCTTGACCGCGACCGTCTCAGTGACCTGTTTGAGATCTCGATCGACGAGGTCGCGTGGCGCAAGGGCCACCGCTACCTGACGCTGGTCGGCGATCACCGCCGCCGCTGCGTGGTGTGGGGCACCGAGGGCAAGGGCCAGGCCGCCGCCGACGCCTTCTTCGCTGAGCTCGACGCCGACCAAGCGGTCGATGCCAAGCCCGGCAAGAACGCCGAAACGCCCGCGGTCCAGGCGACCGAGGCCGCTGACGAGCCGGCGATCGGTGAGCGCGCGTCCAAGCTCGTCGCGGTCTCGATGGACATGGGCGAGGGCTACGCCAAGTCGGTTCGCAAGCACGCGCCGCAGGCCGTCATCTGCATCGACAACTACCACGTCGTGGCGCTCGCCACCAACGCGCTGGACGAGGTTCGCCGGGAGCGCTGGAACGACCTGCGCCGCGCCGGCGACCGCGACGCCGCCAAGCAGTTCAAGGACGCCCGCTGGTCGCTGCTGAAAAACCCAGCCGACCTCACCGACCGCCAGGCCGACACGCTCGCCGCGCTGCACACCGCCGGCGGCAAGATCCCGCGCGCCTGGGCGCTCAAGGAGATGGTCCGCGCGATCTTCGCGCCCGGCCTCAGCGAGCACACCGTCGCCGAACTGATCGACCGGCTCCTGGCCCGCCTGTCGCACAGCCGCCTCAAGCCGTTCATCCGACTCGGCCGCACGATCCGCAAGCACCAAGACGGGATCCTCGCCGCCCGACGGCTCAAGCTCAGCAACGCCCGCGCCGAGGCGCTGAACAACAAGGTCAAGCTGATCGTCCGCCGCGCCTACGGATTTCACTCCGCACGCGCCGCGCTCGCGCTCATCCACCTCACCTGCGGACCAGTCCAACTCACGCTCCCACACGAACCGAACTTCGCCTGACTTCACCTACGATCACCCTCGGAGAGCCCCCTTCTCTCGGCCCAATCGCGCCAGTGCAAGAGCCGAACACCCCACATTGTTACCTTTCCCGTCGCCAATGAGCTCGATATGTAGGGGAATGGTCGGGTTGTACTCTACCACCACCAGGCGTGGGGCGAACTTCTGTAACCCGCGCCAGATGTGGAAATCCTGGCCATCCACGTCGATGCATACCAGGTCCACGTTGGTCGGAAGGCCGTGTTCCGTCAGAATGCTGTCTAGGCTGTCGGCTCCAGTCTCAGCGACAAATCGATTGACGATCTGTACACGCCCCTCTCCCTGCTGAGGGTGCGCAGCGTAGTCAGACTTGAGCTTTGCGTAGCGTTGCGCGTCGCCCTCGATCAGAAG
>JALYPM010000156.1 GCA_030856365.1 Pseudomonadota bacterium | reverse complement strand
TCGAGCCAGTCGCCGAGGTCTGCGAGCAGTTTCTCCGGAAGATCCTGGCGAACGCCGCCGACGCGGAAGTAATTGGCGTGCATCCGCGCGCCCGACGCCCGCTCGTAGAATTGCATGATGTCTTCGCGAATCTCGAACAGCCACAGGTTCGGAGTCATCGCGCCGACGTCCATGATGTGGGCGCCGAGGTTCAGCATGTGGTTCTTGATGCGGGTCAGCTCCGCCATCAGCGTGCGAATGTACTGCGCGCGCAGCGGAATCTCGAGGCCGAGCAACTTCTCGATCGCAAGAACGAAGCTGTGCTCCATGCACATCGGGGAGCAATAATCGAGCCGGTCGAAGTAAGGCAGCGCCTGGGCGTAGGTCTTGTACTCGATCAATTTCTCGGTGCCGCGGTGGAGCAGCCCCACGTGCGGATCGACGCGCTCGACGATCTCGCCGTCGAGCTCGAGGATCAGCCGGAGGACACCGTGTGCGGCGGGGTGCTGCGGGCCGAAGTTGATGGTGTAGCTGCCGGCGCTCTGATCTTCGGGGAAGCCGCCGTCGGCGGGGGTGCCGACGTTGACCTCAACCTTGCGGGTCTGGCCGCCGGTCGCCCCTTCCGGCGGCGGCGCGGTCGTTTCGGTGCGCGTATCGCTCATCCGGCGCTCCCCGTCGGGCGGCGCTTGCCGGGACCCCGGGGGTTCGGCTGCGGGGTGTCGCTGTCCTTGCTGACTTCTTCCTCGGCCTTGGCGGCGTTGGACTTGCGCGCTTCTTTCTTCGCCTGGATGTCGGCCGGCTTGCCGCCGCCGGTGTCGGCGGGCGAATCGGTGGTCTTCGGCGTCTCCGCGGGCGTCTTCACGTTGGTCGGCGCGGGTCCGGTAGGGGCGGGGGCGGGCGTCGGTGCGCCCGGCTGCTCGCCGTTGGCCTTCTCGTCGCCCGGAAGCACATATTCCGGCCCCTGCCACGGCATCAGGAAGTCGAAGGTGCGGAAGTCCTGCGGCAGCGAGACGGGTTCGTAGACAACGCGCTTCTCGGCCTCCGAATAGCGCATCTCGACATGGCCGGTCAGCGGGAAATCCTTGCGGAACGGAAAGCCTTCGAAGCCATAATCGGTAAGGATGCGCCGGAGGTCGTCGTTGCCGGCGAACACCACGCCGTACATGTCGTAGACTTCGCGCTCGAGCCAGCCGGCAACCGGCCACAAGCTCGTCACGCTCGGCACCGGAGTCGCCTCGTCGGTGCGCACATGCACCCGAACGCGGTGGTTGCGGGTGAGCGAGAGCAGGCAATAGACGATCTCGAACCGCTCGGCCCGGTCGGGAAAGTCGACCCCGGCGATTTCCATCAGCTGCTGATATTCGAGGTCGTCGCGAAGCGCGGTCAGCACCGGCACCAACTGGTCGCGGTCGATGTCGAACGCCGGCTCCACGCCTTCGCGAGGACGCAGAGCGGCGATGCCCGCGAACGCGTCCGCAGGAATTTCAGCAATGCGGGGAACGTGGCCGGCGACAATCACCGCTCGATCGTCCCTTCGCGGCGGATCTTCCGCTGCAGCTGCATGATCCCATAGAGCAAGGCCTCGGCCGTCGGCGGGCAGCCCGGCACGTAGATGTCGACCGGAACGATGCGGTCGCAGCCGCGCACCACCGAGTAACTGTAGTGATAATAACCGCCGCCGTTGGCGCAGCTGCCCATCGAGATAACGTAGCGCGGCTCGCTCATCTGGTCATAAACCCGCCGAAGCGCCGGAGCCATCTTGTTGCACAGGGTTCCCGCGACGATCATCACGTCGGACTGGCGCGGACTGGCCCGAGGAGCGACGCCGAAGCGCTCGAGATCATAGCGCGGCATGTTGGCGTGGATCATCTCGACCGCGCAGCAGGCAAGGCCGAAGGTCATCCACCATAAAGACCCGGTGCGGGCCCAGGTGAACAGATCCTCCGTCGAGGTGACCACAAAGCCCTTGTCGTCGAGCTCCGAGCGCATCCCTTCGAACTTCTGCATGTCGACGCTTCCGGGAACGAGTCCGGCGACGCGCGCCAGCTCCTCCTCGGTCGGCATGCGGTCGTGCCGCGGGTCCAGGGTCACTCCCATTCGAGCGCTCCCTTCTTCCACGCATAGGCGAGGCCAAGCGCCAGCTCGGCGAGGAAGATCATCATCGCCAGCCAGCCGGCAACGCCCGTACCCGCCAGCGACACTGCCCACGGGAACAGGAAGGCGGCTTCGAGGTCGAAGACGATGAACAGGATGGCGACGAGATAGAAGCGGACATCGAACTGGGCGCGGGCATCCTCGAACGCCGGGAAGCCGCACTCATACTCTGTCAGCTTCTCGGCATAAGGCTGGTGCACCCCCGTCAGCCGCGACACGAGCATCGGCAGCAGCACGAATGCGCCCGACAGCGCGAGCGCGACGCCGAGGAACAGCAGGATCGGCAGGTAACCGGCAGCGACGCTGGCCAAGGGGGAAACTCCGGGGCTCGAAACTTGGCGGCGCTTTAGGGCAGCGACCCCTCTCCCGCAAGCGGGAGAGGGGTTAGCGGACTGCTCCCGCAAGCAGCTTGTGGAGCTTGGAATGAAGGTCGCCGTTGGCCGCAAGATATTGCCGCCGCTCGAACATCCGGCCCTGGCCGCGATAGTCAGTGATGAACCCACCCGCTTCCTTGACCAGCAGGACGCCCGCGGCCGTGTCCCAGACGTCAAGATCGTCTTCCCAGAAGCCGTCCATGCGCCCCGCCGCCACCCAGGCGAGGTCGAGTGCGGCCGATCCGAAGCGTCGGACGCCCGAAACCTGCGGGCCGATTGCATCGTAAATCTTCGCCCAGCCCGCCGCATCACCCCGCCCGCAATGCGGAATTCCAGTGCCGATCAGGCTCTCGGACAGATCGCGCCGCGCCGACACGCGCAGGCGGCGGTCCTGAAGCCAGGCGCCGCGGCCCTTCTCGGCCCAGAAACTTTCGTCGGTGAGCGGCTGATAGACGAGGCCGTGGGTGATCTCGGGCCGGCCGGCGGCGCCGCGCGGATCCTCCACCGCGATCGAGATCGAAAAATGCGGCAGGCCGTGGAGGAAGTTGGCAGTGCCATCGAGGGGATCGACGATCCACCGCGGCTTGTCCGAATTGCCTTCGATAACGCCGCCTTCTTCCAGCAGCAGGCCCCAGTCGGGCCGCGCGTAGCGAAGCTCCTCGACGATCGTCTGCTCGGCCTGCTTGTCGGCCATCGAAACGAAGTCCGCTGGCCCCTTGCGGCTGACCTGGAGATGCTCGACCTCGTTGAAATCACGGCGAAGCCGCGGCGCCGCCTTGCGTGCCGCCTTCTGCATCACCGTGATCAGGCCAGAGTGGGAAACCATTTGCGTCCTCATTGCCCTCTCCCGCCTGCGGGAGAGGGAGGGAGCCGCGAAGCGGCGGAAGGGGGAGGGAGCGATCGGCAAGACAGGCCCTCACCCCGAAGATTTCAGTCCGCACGCCTCACGTACGTGCGCTCATAAACATCGACGACGATGCGCGTTCCGCTCGCGACGTGCGGCGGCACCATCACGCGGACGCCATTGTCGAGAACCGCGGGCTTGAAGCTGGACGAGGCCGTCTGCCCCTTCACCACTGCGTCCGCCTCGATGATCTCCGCTTCGATTGTGTCGGGCAGCTGGACCGAAATCGGCTTCTCCTCGTGAAGCTCCATCACCACGTCCATGCCGTCCTGAAGGAAGGCCGC